>DATIFE010000157.1:0-30516 GCA_035455425.1 Anaeromyxobacteraceae bacterium
CGCCCCCCTTGGTGGTCGAGGCCGACCAGACCACCTTGCCCGTGGCGGTCTCCTGCATCTGGAGGCTCATCGAGATGATGTTGCCGCTGGCGCTCCCCGAGCGGACCTCCCCGTACTCCTTGATCACCCCGGTGAGGAGCGCGTCCGCCTTGAGCACCTTGCCGAGCTTCACCACCTCCTCCATCGCCGGCGACGCGGGGGCGGCGACGGCGGCGGCGCCGAGCCCGCGCATGACCTCCCCCTGCGGCACCACGTAGAGCGCCCCGGTGGCGAGCAGCATGTTGGCGAGCACGTCGCGCACCCGATCGGCGGCGGCCGAGTCCCGCGAGAGGTTGGTGAGGGGGAGGATGGCCACCGTCCGGATGGCGGCGAAGTCCATCTCCTTGTCCTGGTAGCGCCCCGACCCCGGGGTGGCGCAGGCCGCCAGGACGAGCAGGGCGATGGGAGCGGAGCGGTGGGTCATGTCGCGATCCTATCCGGGGTCGCCCGGGCGTCTCTACAGCGGCACGGCCAGCCGGGCCGCGGCGGAGCGGATCCGGTTGTCGCCGGCGCGGGAGTTGCTCTCGGTGAAGGAGTAGGTCCCCTCGACGAAGGCGCCGCTGCGGAAGGTCCAGCGCAGGTACGGGCCCAGGTCCCGGGAGCGGCCGTCGTTGGTGGTGTCGAGCGTCTCGGTGTAGTGGAAGCTCAGCGTCAGCTCGCCCCCCGGGAAGGGAGACAGCGTCCCGGTGAAGTTCGCGATGGTGTTCCAGCGCCCCTGGGCCTCGGCCCGGGCCACCGAGGCGGCGAGGTAGAGGGCCTGGAAGGGCGCGGCGGTCACGCCCCCCTCGACGCGCTGGACGACGGTGACGGAGTCGACGGCGCCGGAGCGCGTCCCGTTCTCCTGGTAGGCGTAGGTGCCGGAGAGGGAGACGGCAGGATGCGGGACCAGCGTGGTCGCGACCTGTGCGCCGGCGGTCCGGGTGTCCTCGCCCGTCGCCTGGCGCCCCGTGGCCCAGGTCAGGTTGGCGGTGGTGCTGATGCCCCGGTAGGGCTCGGCCCGGGCGAAGAGGAGCAGGCCGTTGCTGATGGAGGTCCCCTGCCGCGTCTCCTGGTGCTGGCCCACGTAGGAGAGGGTGGCGCTGGCCGCCGGGATGGGCTGGGCCGTCAGGCGGGCCGAGTAGTGATGGGCCGCCTCGTGTCCCTGAGACAGGTCGGCGTCGGTCCGGTCCACCCGGGCCGCCAGGGCCAGGACCCGGCTCAGCGGCTGATCGAGGGAGAGGCCGTTGGTGATCGAGTAGGTGAGACGGGTGCCGGAGTTCCGGTGCCGGAGGAACGACTGGAAGTCGTAGGTGAGCCGGGGCCCGGACCGCAGGATGTCCACCCGCAGGTTGGCGTTGGCCGTCCCCTGGATGGTGTCGAGCCGTCCCGCCAGCGACTGGGCGGGCACCAGGTTGGCGAGCTGGATCTCGGTCACCTGGATGGTCTCGAAGCGGGTGTCGCTGGTCACGGCGGCGCCGAGCGGCCTCACCACCACCTTGAGGTACAGGGCGGCGGTGCCGGGGAGCGGGATCTGGAACCGGTTCTGGACCACGTCGTAGGTCACCGGCCCGGCCAGCGGCACCGGCGTCCAGTCCACGTTGTCGCCGCTCTGGTAGGCCGTCCAGACGCCGCCGGCGGTGAAGGCCGCCACCACCGGCGCCGAGAGCGGCCGGTCGACGACCACGAAGAGGGTGCTCACCGGCACGGTCAGGTCCGCCAGGCGCGCGCCGATCTCGCGGGGATCGGTGTCGCCGGCGCGGGAGGGCCCGTAGCCGATGTTGATCCCGGCTCCCGGGCCCGTGTCGCCGTCGATGAGGCCCGGGTTGCCGGAGAGCGTGATGCGCGTCGGCAGCACCCCCCCGCTCTCCAGGCCGGAGAGCCCCTGGACGGGCGGCACCCGGGACTCGATGGTGCCCCCGGGGCGCAGGACGCTGAGGCGCCGTGTCGTCTGCGACCCCTGGTAGTCGGCGCCGGCGCCCACCCGCCCGTCCAGGAAGGTGTCGGCCCAGGTGAAGCCCACCGCATTCGCGTACAGGTGGACCTCGTTGCCGTTCAGCCGATCCACCGGGTGGCTGTAGCTGAAGTTGTAGGTGGCCTGGGCCTTGCGCAGCTCCTGGCTCAGGCTCAGCTGGGCCAGGTCGGCGGTCTGGTCCACCAGCGCGCGCTGGGGGTCGTGCTGCTCCGAGCGGCTGAGCCGCAGGTCGAGCCGCGGCAGCCCCTCGGGGCGCCAGCCGGCACTCGCCCCGAAGCGCTGCGTCTCCAGCACCAGGCCGGGCGTGGTCAGGCCGCCGCTGCGGGTGTCGATCCCGTCGCGGGAGCGGTCGTAGTCCAGGATGCCGTTGAGGATCGCGTCACCGGCGCTGAGGCGACCGTAGAGCCTCCACAGGTCGCGCTGGCTCTCGGCGGCCACGCCCTCGGTGCTGGAGGAGGCCAGGTCGCGCTCGTAGTTGCCGCTGGCGTAGAAGCGCAGGAGCGGGAACAGCTCCTGCCGCAGCGATCCGCTGAGCTTGGTGTCCCAGTCGGTGAGGTACTGCTGCGTCGCCCTCCCGGAGGCGTCGGTGCTCCGCTGATCGGAGTAGGTGTACGACGGCTCCACCCGCAGGGAGACGCTCTGGGCACCGGCGGCGCCGGGAAGGCCGGCGAGGAGCGGGGCGAGGAGGGCCAGGCCGGCGCCCCGGCGCGGAGAGCTCATGGCGTCAGCGGCGCTCCCCCGCCATGGTCAGCTGGTAGGGCGCCTCCCCCACGTCGAAGGACGCCGACTGCCTTCCGGTGGAGAGGTCCACCACGGCCACGGCCCGCGCCGCGGGCATGAGCGCGAAGAGGGCGTTCTCGGCGTCGTCGATGGCCATCCAGGTCACGGGTGCCGGCACCTCGATCTCGCTCACCGGCATGAGGGAGAAGGGGTCGAAGATCTGCACCCGGCCGCGATCGCGGCTCGCCACGTAGACCAGGTCGGTGCGGCTGTCGACGAGGAGGGCTCCGGCTCCCGCCCCGACCACGAGCCGCCCGGCCGGGGCCAGGGTGGGCAGGGAGAGGACGGCCACGTTCGGCGAGGCGGCGTGGGCCACGTAGAGGCGGGTCCCGGCCCGGTTGAGCCCGGCCCGGACCGGCTGGGCCTCGGTGCTGGCCGTGGCGGTCACGGTGCGGCTGCGCACGTCGAAGGCCGTGAGGGTCGAGGACACCTGGTTCAGCACGTAGCCGCGCTGGCCGCCGCGGTCGAGGAGCAGCGGGCCGGGCGCCTGTCCCGTGTCGATGCGGCCCAGCTCCATGCCCGAGGAGGCGTCGAGGAAGGCCACGCTGTTCGATCCGGGGTTGGTCACCACCAGGGTGCGCCCGTCGGCCGAGAGCGCCACCTCGCGGGGACGGTCGCCGGGGCGCAGCGGGAAGCGGAGCACCTCGTCGCCGGTGCCCACGTCCACCACCGCCACCTGGTCCTCCCCGGACAGCGCCAGGTAGACCCGGGACGGCCGGGCGTCGAGCGCCAGCCCCTCGGGGCCGCGGCCGGTCGGCAGCACGCCCACCACCTGGCGGTCGTGCTTGTCGACGACTGCCAGGGCGTGGCCGGCCGCGTCCGAGCAGAAGGCGGCGCGCTGCGGCAACGGCATCCGGCCCACCGCCGCGGCGAGCCTGGGCTCGAAGGCCTTCCCCGCCTCGGGGGGCCGCGGCGTCTCCAGGGTCAGGGCGAGCACCACCGCCCGGCGCGCCGCGACCGCGAAGGGGGAATCGACGCGCCGGGGCTCCGCCGCGACCGGGAGATCGCTCGCGCCCTGGGGCGCGACGAGCCTGGCGCTCCGGAAGCGGAGCAGGAGGCCGGCGTAGCTGCCGGGCGCCAGGCGGCCGCGGGCCAGCAGCCGCTGGGCCGGCGCCTCGGCACCCGACACATCCGGGGCGATCAGGCGAAGGGGTACGGTCTCCCCCGTGGTGGAGAGGGCCTCGATCGACGCCAGGCCGAGGGCGAGCCGTTCGGCGCCCCGGGGCAGGGGTTGCAGGTAGACGTGGAGCTCCCCCTCGCGCTCCAGCGGCGCCGCCGCGCGCCATGCGTCGTGGGCCAGGCATCCCGCCAGCGCGCAGGCCAGGACGGCAGCGGTCGGTGCTCCCCTCATCCGGCCTCCGAGGGTTGACGGCATAGCACGGGAAAAGGGAAAGGGGGCCACTTTCGTGACCCCCTTCCCGCTACGCGACCGGGGACGTTGCCGGCCCCGGGTGTGCCAGGAGGACTAGTCCTTCACGTGGCACTTGTTGCACAGCGACCGCTGGTAGCCGACGCCGAACTTGGTGGCGGGGCGGCCGTAGTAGCTGGTCTGCCACTGGGCCTGGGTGCGGCCCATGCTGGTCGTGGCGCTCGGGACGGGCGTCACGTCGGTGCCGGGGTAGACCGCGGCGCCGGTGCCGTCCTGGATCGTCAGGAACTCGAACTCGACGTTCCAGCGCGTCCCGTACTCGAAGCCCGAGGCGTGGGCGCGGTGGCAGGAGAGGCACATCACCTTGTCGGTCGTGGCCGGGCCGGTGAGGACCGAGTCGTTGTTCTTGGCGTGCGTCTTCAGGACCGCGAAGTCGCCGCCGGTGGCGCCGTCCTCGGCGAAGGGCACGAGCGAGAGGAACGCGCTGGCGTTGCTGCCGGTGAGGATGCCCGAGCTCACGTACGAGTCGTAGTTGCCCTTGATCGTCGAGCCGAGGGAGCGGTCGACCGGGTGGACGTAGTTCGAGGTCCCGACCGAGGGATCGCTGTGCATGGCCGGGTGGCAGGTCATGCACCACTGGCCGACGGTGTTGGCGCCGCTGCTGCCGTAGGCCACGCGGGTCTGGGTGAAGGCCTCGGTGCGGTTGTAGGTGCTCGGCGCCACCGCGAGGAACACGCCGTTGTAGGTCACGCCCTGGGTCGAGTCGCCGGCGCCGCGGAGGAGCCGGTAGGCGCCGACGGCCAGGGTGGCGGTCGGGGCCGGCGAGGTGTCGTAGGAGCCGGAGGCCACGGTGGGCGCGCCGCTGCGGGCGAAGGTGTAGGTGGTGTCACCGCCGAGGCGGCGCAGCTGGCCGTGCGGGTCGTGGCAGCTCTGGCAGCCCAGGTTCGCCGAGTTGAAGGTGCCGCCCGGGGCGGTGCTGCCGTCCACGGTGGTGAGGCCGTAGTCCGCGGCGATGATGTTGTGGCCGTGGCTGGCGCCGGGCTCGCTGCCGACCGTGTTGTTCCGGCCCGCCCAGGTGTAGGTGACGTTCAGCCAGGAGAAGTCGCCGCCCGGGCCGAACTGCTGCGGGCCGGCAGCGGGGATGGGGGCCTGGGTGGCCACGTGGTAGCTCGAGGTGGTGCTGCCGGCGCCGTGGCAGGAGAGGCAGGTCGAGCTCTGGTCGCTGTTGATGAGCAGGTAGACGCCGCCCGCCGCGGGGGAGTGCATCGAGTGGCAGCCGGCGCAGTCGGCGACGCCGCCGGCGTGGAACGCGTAGGCCTTCCCGAAGCCGAGCGCGAGCGCGGCGGCGACGATCAGGCGGGTGATCTTGGTATGCATGTCTGGACTTCCTCCGATTCGCTGCACTGACTGCGGGTTGGTGCTGCCCTGCTGCCCTCTGAGGCTTCTCTCCTGGTGATTCCGTGCGTCGTTGATCACTGCGGACGGACCCGGTAGACGGCCACCCCCCGGTTCCCTCCCTGCGAGACGAAGACCCGGCCGTCGCCGTAGGCGACGGTGCGCGGCGCGACGAGCTGGCCCGGCCCCCGGCCCCGGTAGCCGAACTCGCCGAGGAAGTTGAAGTCCCTGTCGAAGGCGATCACGGCGCACTTCAGGGTGTCGGCGACGTAGAAGTTGCCCGAGGCGTCGACGGCGACCCCGTTGACGATGTTGAAGCGGCCGGGCCCGCCCCCGGGCTTGCCGAAGGAGCGGACGTCGCCCTCGGGCGGGATCACGTAGACCTTGAAGAGCGGGGCGACGGCGACCACCAGGTTGCCGGCCCGGTCCACCGTGAAGCCCGAGATGCCGGTGTCGCCGCGCTTCTTCTCGGCGAGGCCGATGCGCTGGGCCACGTCCACGGCCTGCTCCACCTTCCCGGTGACGTCCATGACCAGCGCCCGCATCCCGGGCCGGTCCGCCAGGTAGAGCCGGCCGCCCACGCGGACGACGACGTCCGGGAAGAAGGCCGGGGGAATCGCCGAGGGGGTGATGGTTCCCTTGGGCTCGCCCCGGTAGTTGCAGCGCACCAGCGACCAGCCGGGCCCGCTCCGCGCCAGGACCGCCAGGTCTCCGTCCTCCAGCGCCGCCACCGAGAGGATGTCGCTCACCTCGGCCTCGCCGCGCAGGGTCGCGGTCTCCATCCCCGCCTGGTTGAAGACGCGGATGGCGTCGCCGGCGACCAGGAAGAGCTCGCGGCCGGCCTCGTCGTAGGTGATCTCGCGCCAGCCGGTGGCGACACGGCCCGTGAGCGTGGAGAGGTTGTAGAGGTAGGTGCTCTCGAAGGCCTGCGCGGGCACGGCGGCGGCGACCGACGCTGCCGTCGCGATGACCGTCGCCATGTGGGATACGGCGCGCATGAGCAGGCCCCGAGGCTGATGCCCCAAAGACACCCGGTCCGTCGGGTACGCGGGGCCCTTGTGCAAGCCTGGGGCCTGGGACCTGCGCCCCCGTGTCCCTGGGATCTTCCGTGGATGCTCCCCTGGCCCGTGAGCGCCGCTGGGTCCTTTCACCCAGTCCTGGGCCCTGAGCCACACCCACACCTCCGCCAGAGTCCTCCGAAAGGAACCGTCGGCTCGGTAACCTGCGCAAGGCCTGCGCGTCTGTGGTACGTGGAGCATCCCCCGGGAGGTCTAGGATACGCCGGCCGCCGGAGGGGCGTCGCGAGGCGCTGGAGCGTTCGAGGGTAGCTTGCAGACTGGCTCGGAGACCCGCCCCGCTGCGCCGGAGCGCGCACCCCCGGTGGCGATGGCCGCCGTCCTGCTCCTCGGCGCGGCAATGCTGCTCTCGCCGTGGGAGCGGGTCTTCACCCCGGCCGGCGTGCGCTTCCTCGCCGACGAGGACCCGCTCTACCACGTGCTGCGGGCCGAGCGGATCCTGCACGGCGAGCCGGGAGCGCTCTGGGCCGATCCGGGGCTCGACTACCCGCTCGGCGCCCGAATCCTGTGGCCCCCCGGCTACGACGCCCTGATCGCAGGCGCCGCCCGGCTCCTCGGCGGCGCCGGCGCCTCGCGCGCCGATCTCGAGCGCGTGGCGGCCTTCGCGCCGGTCGCCTGGGGGCTCGCAGCGCTGGCCCTCTTCACCACCCTGGCCACGGCCTGGCTGGGGCGGCGCGCCGGCCTCGTGGCCGCCCTGCTGGCGGCCGTGTCGCCGATGGGGGCGCTCTACGGCCTCCTGGGCCGGCCCGATCACCACGTGGCCGAGCTGGCGATGTTCTGCGCCGTGCTCCTCGCCTTCGAGCGCGCCGCCCGGCGCGCGCAGGCGGGCACCTCCACCGCCGCGCTGGCGCTCCTCCTGGCGGCTGCTCCCTGGATCTGGCAGGGAGCCGCCCTCTACCCCGTCGCGCTCGCGGTCTTCGTCGCCGTCCTGCACGTGGTGCAGCCGGCAGGCGTCGATGCGGCACGGGCGGCGCGCGCGCTGGCCCGCGGCGCGCTGGCCGGGGCCGTCCTCCTCGGGCTGTCGCTGGTGCTTCTCCAGCCCCCCGACGCCCTGCGACCCCACAGCCTGAACGGCATCAGCGCCTTCCACCCCTTCCTGCTCCTCGGGGTCGGCGGCGCGATGGCGGCGCTGTCGCGCATGGGAGGCGTCCCGGGCCGCGCCGGCCCCGCCGCCCGAACGGTGCAGGCCCTGGCGGCCGGCCTGGTGCCGTCGCTGCTCCTCGGGCTCGCCTTCCCCGAGGCGGTCGCACACGGCCTCCGGGTGCTCGGCGCGGTCGATCCCATCTACCGCACCATCGACGAGCAGCAGCCGCTCTTCTTCGGAGCCCGCTACGCCCTCCAGGACGAGCTGACCCATGCCGCAACGTCCATGGGCCCCCTGCTGCTGGCGCCGCTCCTGGCCATCGCCTCCTTCCGCCGGCGCTGGGCGGAGGCGCCGGCGGAACGCCTCGGCCTGGCGCTGGCCGCGTTCGGCGCGGCGCTCTTCCTCCCGCTCACGCTCCACGCGACCCGCTTCGGCATCTACCTGGCCCCCTTCGCGGAGCTGGCGGGCGGCCTGCTGGTGGCCGGCCTCTGGGAGCGCCGGGGCCGCTGGCGGCTGCTGGCGGGGGCCAGCCTGGCCCTCCTGGCCTACCCCGCCTTCTTCCTGGTGCGCCCCGGGCCCGCCCCGGCCGTCGAGGAGGACCTGGTCTCCGCGCTGAGCTGGCTCCGCTCCCGCGCGCGGCCGGATCGGGCCGTGCTCGCCCCCTGGCAGCTGGGGCACGCCGTCCAGTACTACGCCGGCCTGCCCGCCGTGGTGACTCCCTTCGCCACCGACCTCGGGCCCGGGGGGATGCGGGATCTGGCCGCGTTCCTCTACGCCCCGACGCCCGAGGCGGCGGCAGAGGTGCTGCGCCGCCGGCGGGTGGGCTACCTGCTCTTCGGCGACATGGAGAGCCCGGTCGCCAACCTCCTCGACTTCGCGCCGCCCGGCGCCCCGCTCCTCGTCCGCTCCGGGTTCGGGCGGTTCCGGGGCCGCCGCCTCGAGGCGCTGCCCGCCTACGAGCGATCCATCCCCTCCTGGCTCTTCGACTTCGACGGGGTGCCCGAACGGTTCGCCGACCGGGAGGCGCTGGGCACCTACCGCCTGGTCTACGAGACCCGCAGGCTCCCCCGGATTCCCTATCGTCTCTTCGAGGTCGTGGAGGGCGCCGTCCTGGAGGTCACCGGCGCCGGAGCGAGCGAGCGCGTCACGGCCGCGGCCCCGGTGATGACCAACCAGGGGCGCCGCTTCACCTGGTGGACGGCGGCCCGGGCGGACGCGGCGGGGCGGGCCTGGCTGCGAGTGCCGTACGAGACCGGCCTGAACGGAGCGGTCGCGGTGGGCCCGTACACGGTCCGGGCGGGGGCGCACCTCGCCCGCGTGAGCGTCGGCGAGCTCGCCGTGTCCCGCGGGGATCGCATCCCCTGCGACCTCGCGGAACCGGTGCCGCCCCCTCGCTGACGGGGCGAAGCACGGCGCGCTCGAAGCTCATCCGGAATCGGTCGATCGCGGGTGCGCGACCGGCGCGTCGCGGACCTGCGCCAGCGGCTGCAGCTTGAGGCGGAGCACCGAGAGGAAGAAGCTGGAGAGGAGCACCTGGATCCCCAGGACCATCGCCAGGACCGACGGGATCACCTCTCGCAGGGTCCGGCTCGGGTCCAGGGGGCCGAAGCTGCCGGCCCGCCAGCGCAGGACCGCCAGGATCGACCCGGCGAGCCCTGCGAGGGCGAGCAGTGTGCCCACCGCCAGGCCGGCCTCCAGCGTCACCCAGCGGTGGAAGGTGCGCTGCCGCCGGCTCTCGGGCAGCAGCCCCTCGGCGGCCGCGAAGGTCTTGGAGAAGACGGCGAACCCCACCGCCTGGACTCCGATGAGCACCGCCAGGGCGCCGTAGAGGAGGGTGTGCACGTCGAGCTCCACGCCGCCGAGGCGGCGCGGCCCCGGGATGAGCCAGGCCGTGAGGAGGAGCCCGGCGAGTGCCAGGGCGGCGCCGGGATAGAGGAACAGCCAGTTCGGGCTGTACAGCAGCATGAAGCGCAGGTGGCGCCAGCCGTCTCGCCAGGGCCGCAGGTGTGGCGCGCGCGATCGCCCGTCGCGGCGGAGCCGGGTGGGAACCTCGGAGATCCGCATGCCGAGGAGGGTGGCCTTGATGACCATCTCCGAGGCGAGCTCCATCCCCGTGGTCCTGATGTCCATCCGGCGGAAGGCCTCGGCGGAGTAGCCGCGGATCCCGCAGTGGAAGTCCCGGGCCGGGCAGCCGAACAGGAGGCGGCCCACGCCGCTCAGCGCCGGGTTGCCCAGGTGGCGGTTCTTCCAGGGCATGGCGCCGGCCTCGATCCCCCCGCGGAAGCGGTTGCCCATGACCAGGTCGTCGCCCAGCCGGAGCCGCTCCAGGAAGGGCAGCAGGTCGCCGAAGTCGTAGCTCCGGTCCGAGTCGGCCATGATCACGTAGCGGCCGCGCGCGGCCAGCGTGGCGTGGTAGACGGCGGCGCCGTAGCCGCGGATGGGCACGTCCACCAGGCGAGCCCCCTCGCGGAGCGCGATCTCCCGCGAGCCGTCCGAGGAGCCGTTGTCGCCGACCACGATCTCGCCGCCGACACCGTGGCGGTCGAGGAAGCCGCGGGCCTCCCGGATGCAGTCCCCCAGCGTCTCCGCCTCGTCGAGGCAGGGCATCACGATCGAGAGCTCGACCTCGCCCCCATGGTCCGGGGGGGAGTCGCGCGGGGTGGACGCGGCGTCAGGCAGGTCGGGACTCCCCGCGGCTCGCAGTCGGCCGCGCCGGGCCGGTCACGGCCCGCAGACGCCCCCGAGGCAGGTGAGGCCCGAGCCGCACGGGGTCCCGTCGGGCGCGGTAGGGTCGGAGCAGACGCCGGTGGCGGGATCGCAGGTGCCGGCCAGGTGGCAGGCGTCGAGCGGGGTGCAGGTCGTCGGGGTCCCGCCCGAGCAGGCGCCGGCCACGCAGCTGTCGGCCAGGGTGCAGAGGTTGGCGTCGTCGCAGGCGCTTCCGTCCGGCTTGGCGGGGCTGGAGCAGGCTCCGGTGGCGGGATCGCAGACGCCCGGGTCGTGGCACTGGTCCGCGGCGGTGCAGGCGACCGGGCCGCCCCCGGTGCACACGCCCGCCTGGCACGCGTCGGCGAGCGTGCAGGCGTTGCCGTCGTCGCAGGCGGTGCCGTCGGGCAGGGCCGGGTTCGAGCAGCCGGTCGCCGGGTCGCAGGTGCCGGCCGCGTGGCACTGGTCGAGGGCCGTGCAGGTGATCCCGCCCGAGCCCACGCAGGCGCCCGCGACGCAGGCGTCCACCGGCGTGCAGGGGTTGCCGTCGTTGCAGGCCGTGCCGTCCGGCCTGGCGGGGCTGGAGCAGGCTCCGGTGGCGGGATCGCAGACGCCCGGGTCGTGGCACTGGTCCACGGCAGTGCAGGCGACCGGGCCGCCAGCGGTGCAGGTACCGGCCTGGCAGGTGTCGGCGAGGGTGCAGGCGTTGCCGTCGCTGCACGCGGTCCCGTCGGCCACCGGCGCGCCGTTCACGCACTGGGTGGCACCGGTCGAGCAGTCGAGGACGCCCAGGTGGCACACCGGATCGGGCTGGGTGGTGCAGGGGCCCCCGCAGCTCGCGCTGGTGAAGTCCCACGAGCCCGCCAGGCTGCCGCCCGCGCCGCAGTCGATGGTGTACGCGCCCTGCAAGCGGTCCTGCCCCATCACGGGCGTGCCCACGTAGCCGCGGGTGCAGGCGCGGAGGTTGATGCCGGCGGTGTCGAAGGAGGCGACCAGGAGCTCGGTCGAGCTGCCCGCCGGGCCGGTGCAGGCGAGGTCCCAGTGGCCGCTCAGGCCCCAGTCGAGCAGGGAGGCGGTCCATCGCGCCTCGGCGAGGTTGGCGGCGTCCGGCACCGTGGCGACGGCGGCGGTGCAGGTCGACGTTCCCCAGCCGAGGGCGTCCGCGATGGTGAGCGTGCCCGACTGGATGTAGTAGCTCCGGTCGGACCCGTCGCCGGCGTAGGTCAGCGTCGCCTGGCCGGTGGCGTGGAACGCGGGGCGGTCGACCAGGGTCGAGTCCAGGGTCACGGCGCCGAGGAGATCCCGGGCGGTGGTGGCGGCCACCAGCGCCCAGTCGCTGAAGTGGGAGGTGTCCACCGCCAGCGTCCGGGCCGCGGCGTCGCGGACCAGGCCGGGCGGCCGGATCCACCAGCCGCTGGGCCCGTCCTGGGTGGAGACGGCCAGGGCGTCGACCGCCGGTCCCGCCGGGTCGGCGCGGAAGGTCAGCGTCGCCGGAGCGGCGAGGACCAGGCCCGCCGGTCCGATGCGGTAGGCCACGCCGACGCCGCCGGGGGCGGTGTTGGTGATCTCGTCGATGGTGAAGTCCACGCTCGAGGCGACGGCGCCCGCCGGCACGGCCAGCGTCAGCTGGCCACCGGGGGAATCCATGCTTCCGCCCGCCGCCCCGATGGCGAGCCTCGTCACCCGGCCCGTGGGTATCCCGGTCGGGCTCGGCTGGGGCTTCGCCTCCTCCTTCCTGGAGGAGCCGCAGGCCGCGAGCGCCAGCAGCGCGACGAGCGCGATCGTTCTCCCGGGAATTCGCCCGGGCATGGAGATTCGGCGCAGACGGTCCGGCAAGCGGGCTGGCAGACTATCACGAGACTCCCCGAAAGGGTGCGGGAACGCTCCGTGGCACCCCGGGGGGTCGTGTAAGATCCGCCGGCGCATCGCCTTTCCGGAGGAGCCCTCGCCTGCGGGTCCTGATCATCGTCCCGGCGCACAACGAGGCCCGCAATCTCCCCCTGCTCGCGGAGAGGCTGCGGGCGGCCGCTCCCCGCGCGGACGTGTGCGTGGTGGACGACGGCTCGTCCGACGAGACGGCCGCGGTCGCCGCGGGGCTGGGCTTCACCGTCCTGCCCACCGCCGTCAACCTGGGGATCGGCGGCGCCGTCCAGACCGGCTACCTCTGGGCGCGGGAGCGCGGCTACGACGTCGCGGTGCAGATGGACGCCGACGGGCAGCACGATCCCGGGCAGCTCGAGGCGGTGCTGGCACCCGTGGAGCGCGGGGAGCTCTCGGTGGTGGTGGGGTCGCGCTTCATCGAGGCCGGCGGCTACCGCTCCACGGCGCTGCGGCGGATGGGGATCCGCTACCTCTCCTGGTTCCTCAGGCTCCGCTGCGGCGCCCGGGTGTCCGATCCCACCTCGGGCTACCGCGCGGCCGACCGCCGCGCCATCGAGCTCTTCGCGCGCTCCTACCCCTCCGACTACCCCGAGCCGGAGTCCATCGCCATCGCCGTCCGCAACGGGCTCCGCGTCGGCGAGGTCCCCATCGTCATGGCCCGGCGCGCCCACGGCGAGAGCTCGATCACCGCCTGGCGCACGCTCTACTACCTGGTCAAGGTCTCCCTGGCGCTCATCCTGCTCCCGGCGAGGCCGCCGAGAACCAGTCACGGAGGGTGACAGCATGAACGCCCCGGCTCCGCTTCCGAGGGAGATCCAGATCCTCGGGTCCGCAGTCCTGATCGCCTTCCTGGGCTGGCTCGTCCGGCTGGTCCGCACCCAGAAGGTGACCCTCCGGGACAGCCTCCTCTGGCTGCTCTCGACCCTCACCGCGCTGGCGGTGACCCTCCAGCCGGAGCTCCTGGCCCGCGCCTCCCGCCTGCTCGACGTCCAGGTGCCCTCCAACGCGCTCTTCGGCGCCGCCATCCTCTACCTCTCCTTCAACCTCGTCTCGCTGACCATCGGGAGCTCCATGAACGCGGCCAGCCTGAGGCGGCTGGCGCAGGAGTGCGCCCTGCTCCGCGGCGAGCTCGAGGCCCTGCGCCGGCAGGGGCAGCCCCCGGGCGACCTCCCCGGCCGCTGAGAGCGCATGGGCGCATCGCCGGAGGAGGGCCACTCCCCCACCCCGGGGGATGCGAGGCTGCCGCGAACGGCGGTGGTCGTCGTCACCCACGGCTCGCGGGCGGACGTGGCGGACTGCTTCGGCAGCCTCCGCCGGGCGCTCGCCGGGCGCCCCGAGGTCGACGTCATCGCGGTGGACAACGCCTCGGCGGACGGGACCCCGGAGCGCATCCGCGGCGACCACCCCTGGGTCACGCTCATCCGCAGCGACCGCAACCTGGGCTTCGCGGCGGGCTGCAACCTCGGCATCCGCATGGCGCTGGAGCGGGGCTGCCGCTTCGTCTACCTGCTCAATCCCGACACCGAGGTCCGGCCGGGCTTCCTCGAGGAGGCCCTGGCGGCCGCCCGGGCACGGCCCGACGCCGGTGCGGTGCAGTCCCTCCTGCTGCTGCACGGAGAGCAGGACCTGGTGAACAGCGCCGGGAACGAGCTCCACTTCCTGGGCTTCGGGTACTGCGGCTCCTACCGGCGGCCGGCGCGCGAGGTCCCCGACGAGGTGCGCGAGATCGGGTTCGCCTCGGGCGCCGGCACGCTCTACCGGGCCGCCGCCCTGGAGCGGGTGGGCCTCCTCGACGAGGACCTGTTCCTGTACCAGGAGGACGTGGACCTGGGGTGGAGGCTGCGCCTCGCCGGGTGGACCTCGGTGATCGCGCCACGGTCCGTGGTGCTGCACAAGTACGCCTTCTCGCGCTCGGGGCGGAAGTTCTACTACCTGGAGCGGAACCGGGCCCTGGTGCTCCTCAAGAACCTGCGCTGGCGGAGCCTGCTGCTGCTCGCACCCCTGCTCGCGGTCGCCGAGATGGGGGTCCTGGCCTTCTCCCTGTCCTCGGGCTGGGCGCTGGAGAAGCTCCGGGCGAGCGCGTACCTGCTGCGGCCCGCGGCCTGGAGGATCGTCGCGCGCGGCCGCCGGGAGCAGGCGCGCCTGCGCGCCGTCCCCGACGCCGAGATCGCCCGGCACCTCACCCCGGTCCTCGAGTTCGAGGGGGTGACCTCCCCCTTCATCCGCAGGCTGGTGAACCCGGCGATGGGCTGGATCTGGAGGCTGGTGCGTCCGCTGATCCGGTGAGGCCCGGCCCCCGGACGTCAGGCGTGCGCCCTTCCGCTGCCGAGCAGCCGCCGCGCCGCGCGGACGGCGCCAGGGTCCACCGCCGCGAAGACCGCGAGGTGGACCGCCAGCGCGCCGGCGACGCCGGCGACGAGCCGCAGCGGGGTGGTCGCCCAGGGGCGGAGGACGGTCCAGCCGATGGCCGCGGCGCAGAGCGCGCCGAGTGCCGGCCCGGCGAGCGGGCGCAGGAGCCGCGCCCGGGGGACCAGGGCGCGCGCGGCCACGAGCACGGCCGCGTTCCCGACGATCACGTGGACGCAGTAGCCGTAGACGAAGCCGCCCAGGCCCCAGCGGGCGGTGGCCAGGGGGATCACGATCCAGTTCAGCGCCGTCCACCCGGCCGCGAGCCGCGCGACGACCCCCGGCCGCCCCAGCGCGTCGAGGACGGCGCCGACCACGGGAGAGACGAAGCCCACGACCAGGGCCAGCGAGAAGGCGTGGAGGGCCACCACGCCGCCGAGCCACCTCTCCGAGAAGATCACCACCGTCACGTTCGGCCCGGCTGTCAGCAGCAGCGCCGCGGCGAAGAAGACCCCGAGAGCGCAGGCCTGGAGGGTGCGCTCCAGCACGCGCGCCACCTCCTCCTCGTCGCCCGACACCCGGGAGACGAGCGGGAAGCTCACCCGGGCGACGACCTCCACGAGCCGGAGGGGCACGGATGCGACCTGCTGCCCCCAGGTGATGAGGCCGGTGGGGGCCGGGCCCAGGACCATGCCCGCGTAGACGGGCGTCACCGCGCCGTTGGCGAAGCCGATGAGGTTCTTGAGCTGGAAGGGAATCCCGAACCGGACGAGCGGGCGGAGTAGCGCCCGGTCGAGCGCCAGGCGCGGCCGCCAGGGGCCCGCCGCGTTGACGACCAGGGTCCCCACCAGGGCCTGCGCCAGGAGCGCGAGAGGCCATGTCCAGGCGCGCAGGCCTGCCAGCGCGCAGGCGCAGGCGACGCCGTAGAACCCGGCGACCTGCCCGACCTCCGCTGCGGCGATGGCGCCGAAGCGCAGGCCTCGCTCGAGCAGGATCGAGGGGATGGTCCTCATCGCGGTGACCAGGAAGGTGACGGACATCGCGCGGAGCAGCCAGGTCGAGACGGCCGGCAAGGTGGGCCAGAGGAGCGGCAGGAGCGGCGCCGCCATCCACGCCGCCGCGACCAGGCCGGCGCCCAGCAGGAGCTGCAGCGTGAACACGCTGGCCAGGGCCCGCTCGGAGGGTGCCTCGGGGCGCTGGATCAGGGCGCCGCCGACGCCCGCATCCCCGAAGAACTGGAGGAAGGTCAGGGCGAACTGGAGGACGGCGAAGAGGCCGAAGTCCTCCGGCTCCAGGGTGCGCGTCAGGACGATCGTCCCGGCCAGGACGAGGACCTGGGTGAGGACCGTCCGCAGGGAGAGCAGCACGACTCCGCGTGCCGCCCTGCGCCTCGCGAGAGACGCCTCGGTCGGCGCCGTCTCACCCATGGGGCGATGGCGGCGCCTTCCGGACCGCCTCCGACGGCACCGCGCGCAGCAGGATCTGGCGCGAGCGGGAGTCGAGCGCCCGGAGCAGCCACCGGGGGACCCGGTGGCCCCGGGACTCCCATTCCAGGCCACAGACCACCAGCGGCCGGCAGAGCCACTCGCCGAGGGTGGTGGGTCGCGGGACGGCGCGGCGCATGACCTCCACCTCGAACCCCGCTCCCTCCAGCAGCTCGACGGCGGTGGCCCGCGTGAAGAACCGGAGGTGCGTCCGGTCGAGCAGCCCCTCGTCGACGTAGTCCCACCGCCCGCGGCGGAGCTGGCGGACCACGGAGACGTGGGCCACGTTGGGCAGGCTCACCACGATGCAACCGCCGTGCTCCAGGTGAGCCCGCCAGCGGCGGAGCGCCTGCCAGGGGTCCACCATGTGCTCCAGGACGTCCGCCAGGACGACGCAGTCCGGGGCCGGCCAGGATCCCGGCATCTCCGCGTCGCCGGGCGCCACCGAGACGCCGTCGAGTACGCCGGCCGCCCGCGCCGCCGCTTCGGGGTTGGCCTCGACGCCCCGGACCTCGAGCCCGGGCCGCTCGGCCTTGAGCGCCGCGCCCATCGCCCCGGCGCCGCATCCGACGTCGACCACCCGGCGCGCCGTCGTGGGGACGAGGGCGCGGACCTCGGGGCGCGGATGGGAGAAGTAGCTCTCGGTCATGGGCCGGGACGGGCGGAGTATCTCACGAGGCGGAGCCGGCCGGGCCCGGGCCGCACGGGCTATACTGCGCCGCCCCGTGGACCAGTCGTCCGCCAGCCCGACGGCACCGGAGGACGGCCTCCTCGGCCGCCTGCACCAGCGCCTCGCCTACCAGCGCCGCGTCGAGGTGCTGGCGGGCCACCTGGCCGAGGTGCTGCCGGAGGGGTCCCGGGTCCTCGACGTGGGGTGCGGCGACGGCCTCATCGACCGGCTGGTGCAGGAGCGGCGCCCCGACGTCCGCGTCGAGGGCATCGACGTCCTGCTGCGCCCGCGAACCTTCGTCCCGGTCTCGCGCTTCGACGGGCGCCGGATCCCCCATGCCGACGGGAGCGTGGACGCGGTGCTGTTCGTGGACGTGCTCCACCACACCTCCGACCCCTTGGTCCTGCTCTCCGAGGCGGTCCGGGTGGCCCGCCGCTGCGTGGTGATCAAGGACCACGCCCGGGACGGGTTCCTGGCGGGCCCCTCGCTGCGCTTCATGGACTGGGTCGGGAACCGGCGCCACGGCGTGAGCCTGCCCTACAACTACTGGACGGAGGCGCGCTGGCGCTCCGCCTTCCAGGGCCTGGGCGTCACCCCGGAGCTGTGGAGGCGCGACCTGGGCCTGTATCGCGGGCTCCCGCACCTGCTGTTCGACCGCTCCCTGCACTTCCTGGCTCGCCTGGTCCCGGCGCGGTGAGCCGGGCGCGAGCTCCGAGCGCTCGCCTGGCTCGGGATCCCGCTCTGGACATCGTCGCCATGAAACGGGCAGCTTGCGGATGGCATGAGCGAGCCCCAACGACAACCGGGTCCCGGAGGCACCCGCATCTCGGTGGCGCTGTGCACCTTCAACGGGGCCCGCTTCCTCGGCGACCAGCTGGAGAGCTACCTGGCGCAGACGCGGCCGCCCGACGAGCTCATCGCGTGCGACGACGGATCGACGGACGGCACCGTGGCCCTGCTGGAGGGCTTCGCCCGGCGCGCTCCTTTCCCGGTCCGCGTCATCCGGAACGACTCCACCCTGGGCTCGACCAGGAACTTCGAGAAGGCCATCGGGCTCTGCTCGGGCGACCTCATCGCCACCAGCGACCAGGACGACGTCTGGCTTCCCGAGAAGCTGGCGCTGAGCGAGGCGGCCCTGGCGCAGGAGCCGCGCCCGGCCCTGGTCTTCACCGACGCCGAGGTCGTCGACGAGGACCTGCGGCCGGTGGGCCACCGCCTGTGGGAGGCCGTCCACTTCGGCACCCGGGCGCAGCGCCGGGTGGCCCGGGGGCGGGCCTTCGACGTCCTGCTGCGGCAGTGGCTGGTGACCGGGGCGACCATGACCTTCCGGGCCGAGTACCGCGCGCTGGTCCTCCCCATTCCCGGGATCTGGGTCCACGACGGCTGGATCGCCTTCCTCCTCGGCGCGGTGGCTCCGGTGGCGCTGGTGGATCGCCCCACGGTGAAGTACCGGCAGCACCCGGACCAGCAGATCGGAGCCCGGAAGCTCGGCTGGCGGGACCTTTACCGGAGGGCGCGCGAGGTGGGGCCGGCGCACTTCCGGCTGGCGCACCAGCGCTTCCTCCTGGCGCAGGAGCGCCTGTGCTCCTCCGCCCCGCGCGTCTTGGACCCGGAGACGCTGGCCCTGGTCCGTCGCAAGGTGGCCCACGAGGGGAGGCGCCTGGCCATCTCCGAGAGCCCGTCGCGGGCCCGGCGCGTGCTCTGGGCCCTCGACGAGCTCCTCCGCGGCCGCTACGCCCGCTTCTCGCCGACGTGGTCGCACTGCATCAAGGACATGTTCCTTTGACCGGCGGGACGGCGGGAACACCGGCTATCCTCCGGTCCAGGCGATGAGCCCCCCCAGCACCAGCCCGGCGGGAAGGCAAGCCGGCATCGAGCAGCAGGCCGGAGCCCGTCGATGGCTGCCGCGACTCTACCCCCTGCTCGTGGTGCTGGCCGGCGTCCTGATCTACGCGGGCGCGCTGCACTTCCAGTTCGTCTTCGACGACGTCCCCTCCATTCGCGACAACGTCCTCGTCCGGAGCCTCGACAACTACCTGGGCAGCTGGAGCGGATACCGGCAGCGCCTCAACCGCTGGGTCGCCTACCTCACCTTCGCCCTCGACTACCGCCTCGGCGGGCTCGACCCGGCCGGCTACCGCGCGGTGAACGTCGCCCTCCACGTCGGCAACGGCCTGCTCGTGCTGGCCCTCGTCCGGACGCTCTTCCGGACCCCCGCGCTGCGGCCATCCGCCCTCCGCGCCTGGGAACGGGAGATCGCCCTCGCAGCGGCGCTGCTGTTCGTGGCCCACCCGCTGCAGACCCAGGCCGTGACCTACGTGGTCCAGCGCCTGGCCTCGCTGGCCACGACCTTCTACCTGCTGACCGTGGTGCTGTACATCCTGTGGAGGTGCGCCCGGGAGGAGGCCGGCGCCGGGAGGCACGGCGTCCTCGGGTACGCCCCCATCCTGGCGGCGGCCCTGCTGGGCATGAACACCAAGGAGATCGCCTTCACGGCGCCGCTGGCGGCGGCGCTCGGCGAGCTGCTCTTCTTCGAGGGGCCGTGGCGCCGGCGCCTCCTCTACCTGGCCCCGCTGCTGGCGACGCTCCCGCTCATCCCCGCGGTCATGCTGACCGCGGGCCGGCCGGCCGGAGACCTGCTCGCCGACGTGACGGCGCTCACCAGGGTCCAGACCGAGACGTCCCGCCTCGACTACCTCGCGACACAGGTTGCGGTCGTCGCCACCTACCTGCGCCTGCTCGTCCTCCCCGTGGGTCAGAACGTCGACCACGACTACCCGCTCCGGCACTCGTTCCTGGAACCGGGCGTCCTCCTTCCCCTGCTGCTCCACCTGGCCATCGCCGGGGGCGCGGTCTGGCTCTGGCGCGCGTCCGGCAGGGACCGCGGGCGCGTGGATCCGGCCGCCCGGCTGGTCGGCTTCGGCGCCGCGTGGTTCTACCTGGCGCTGGCGGTCGAATCGAGCCTCATCCCCATCGCCGACGTCATGTTCGAGCACCGGGTGTACCTCCCCTCCGCCGGCGCCTTCGTCGCCGCCGCCGCGGGAGCCGCCCTGGTGCTCCGGCGGTACGCCCCGGCCCGGGGGCACGTCCTCCTGGCGGGCGCCGGCGTCGCCTGCGCCGCAGTGCTCGGAGTCGCCGCGAGCCACAGGAACCAGGTGTGGCGCGACGAGCTCTCCCTCTGGTCCGACGCGGTCTCGAAGTCGCCCGCCAAGAGCCGGCCCCGGAACAACCTGGCCGCGGCCCTGGCCGACGCCGACCGGCCCGCGGAAGCGCTCCCCCACGCGCTCGCCGCCGTCCGGCTCGATCCCGCCAACGCGGAGGCGCACTACAACCTGGGGCGCATCCAGCTCCTGCAGGGCCGCTACCCGGAGGCCGCCGCGGCCTTCGGGGACGCGCTCCGGTGCAACGGCGACTACGCGGACGCCTACGCGAACCTGGCGGCGGCGCTGCTGCGGCTCGGCCGCGCCCCCGAGGCCGTCGCGCTCCTCGAGGGCGCTCGCGCGGTCGTGGGCCGGAACCCCTCGGCCCTGTACAACCTCGGCACCGCCT
This sequence comes from Anaeromyxobacteraceae bacterium, assembly GCA_035455425.1. GTDB lineage: Bacteria > Myxococcota > Myxococcia > Myxococcales > Anaeromyxobacteraceae > JACRMN01. Next base: position 20,328 of record DATIFE010000157.1, read on the forward strand.
ACGTCCTCCTCGGGAAGCGCGACGCGGCCGAAGCCGAGCGGGCCCGCCTCGAGCCGCTCTCACCCGACCTGGCGGCGCGCCTCGGGGACCTGATCCGGCGGGCGGCCGGGGCCCGGCAACCCTGACCGGCATGGGCCCTCGAGAGCCACCGGAGCCGTGGCTGACCCGCCTGCGCGGGCCGGCGGCCCTCGTCGCCCTGGGCCTGCTGGCCTACGCCAACTCGTTCCACGCGGAGCTCACCTTCGACGACGACTGGAGCATCCGCAACAACCTCCTCATCCGCTCCCTCGCCAACTACCTCCCCGGGGGCGTCGGGTACCAGGCCCAGCCGACCCGCTACCTGGCGAACCTCAGCTTCGCGCTGAACTACGCGCTGGGCGGCCTGGACGTGACCGGGTATCACGCCGTCAATCTCGCCATCCACCTCGCCAACGCCCTGCTGGTCCACGCGCTGGTCCGGCTCTGCTTCCGCACGCCCCGGCTCGCCCGATCGGCGCTGGCCCCCCAGTCGCGCGCCATCGCGCTCGTCGCGGCCCTGCTCTTCGTGGCGCACCCCCTCCAGACCCAGGCCGTCACCTACGTCGTGCAGCGGCTCACCTCGCTGGCCACCACCTTCTACCTGCTGGCGGTCGTCCTCTACGCGCGCTGGAGGCTGGCGCGCATCGCGGGAACGGCCCGGCCGCTCGGCAGCGCCGCGGGCCAGGCCGCCGTCGTCGCCAGCGCCCTCCTGGCCATGAGGACCAAGGAGATCGCGGCGACGCTCCCGGTCGCCGTGGCGCTGTTCGAGTGGTCCTTCTTCGAGTCGCGCTGGCGGGAGCGCCTCCGCTGCCTGGCCCCGGTCCTGGCGACGCTGCCGATCGTCCCGGCGAGCGTCCTCGTCTCCCACGCGTCCCTGGGAGACGTGCTGTCGGACGTCGCCCAGGCGACGCGGGTGCAGACCGCCGTCTCCCGCCACGACTACCTCGTCACGCAGCTGGCGGTGATCGCCAGGTACCTGCGCCTGCTCGTGCTCCCGACCGGGCAGAACCTGGACTACGACTTCCCCATCTACCGCTCGCTCGAGCCGGCGCCCGCGCTGGGCCTCCTCCTGGTGCTCTGCCTCGGCGCGGTCGCCGCCTGGCCGCACCTGGCCGGCCGCGCGCGCCCGGCGCTCGATCCGGGGGCGCGCCTGGTGTCCTTCGGCATCGCCTGGTTCCTGCTGGCGCTGGCGGTCGAGTCGAGCGTGATCCCCATCGCCGACGTCATCTTCGAGCACCGCGTCTACCTGCCCTCGGTGGGGTTCTTCGCCGCGGCGGCCACCGCCCTGGCGGCCCTGGCGCGAAGGCTCGTCCCGCTTCGCGCAGGCGCCGTCACCGCCGTGGCGGGGGCGGCCGTCTCCCTGGCGCTCGGGGCGGCGACCTTCGCCCGCAACCAGGTGTGGGCCACCGACGTCTCGATCTGGGCCGACGCGGTGGCCAAGTCCCCGGGCAAGAGCAGGCCCCGCGGCAACCTCGGGCTCGCGCTCGCCCGGCTCCACCGGGAGGCCGAGGCCATCCCGGTCCTTCGCGAGGCGGTCCGGCTCGATCCGGGCAACTTCCGCGCGCTCACCAACCTCGGCGTCTGCCTCTCCAGGGCCGGAAGCGCCGACGAGGCCCGCGAGGCCCTGCTGGCCGCCATCCGGGTGAAGCCGGACTACGCCGAGCCGCAGTACGACCTGGGCCGGCTCCTCCTGCAGCAGGGCCGCTTCGCGGAGGCGGCGCCGTACTTCCGCCGGGCCATCGAGCTCCAGGCCGACTACGCCGACGCCTATGCGAACCTGGCTGCCACCTGGAACGCCATGGGCCGGTACGGCGACACGGTCGCGCTGCTCGAGGGCGCGCGCGCCGTGATCCGGCAGGCGCCGGTCGCGCACTACAACCTGGGCCTGGCCTACGGGCTCCTGGGCAACGAGCCCGCGGCCCGGGCGGAGATGGCCGTCCTGGACGTCCTCTCGCCCGGCCTGGCCCTCCAGCTGCGCCGGGACCTGGCCGACCCCACCGCCGGGCAGCGCCGCTGATTCCGGTGCTCCCTCGCCCGCATCGGGAGCAGTCGCCTGCGAGCCCGGCTCAGTGGCAGAAGGTGCAGGAGACCTGCCCGCCGGGGTCGAAGAACGCCGGGTGGCAGGCGCCGCAGGAGACCCGCGAGGTCCCCCCGGTGGGCTCGAAGTCGAAGCCGTTGCCGTGGCATCCGGTGCACTGCGCCCAGTAGTCGCCCATGGTGAAGTAGCCGGGAACCGGGAAGCTGCCGCATCCCAGGCAGGCCTGCTTGCTGTGCAGGCCGCCGATGCCGCCTCCCGCGCCGGGTACCGCCCAGCCGTCCGCGTGGCCGGCGAAGGTGTACTGGACGGCGCCGTCCTGGTGCTGACCCCCTGCCAGGATGGCGTTGCTCCCCGAGGCGTCGACGGTCGTCGAGCCGGGGTGGCAGCCGACGCAGGGCGCCGCGAACCGGTAGACCGGGTGGCTCGGCGAGGGCTGGTTCTGCGGCGGCAGGCCGTGGCAGCTGCCGCAGGCGCCGGTGGGGATGACGCCCGTCATGTGCCCGGTGGTGCCGTGGCAGCCCTGGCAGAAGGCCCGCGTCGGCGCGGGATCGGCGATCGCCGGATGCGTGCCGGGGAGCCTCGCCACGGCGTGGCACTCCGTGCACAGGAGCGGCCCGGGGGTCGTGAAGGTGACGGCCCTGGCCGGCGCGCCCATGGGGTAGTGGCAGGCCACGGTGCAGCTCGCCGGCGTTGTCGGCGTGCTGCGGACGACCGTGCCGCCGGCGGTGGTGGTGCCGCGCGGGAAGCTGGTGACGACGTCGAAGCCCACCACGCCGCCGCACGGGTGGCAGGTGTCGCAGCTGAACATGCCGATGTGCTTCTCGTGGGCCGTCGGCCCCGGGCTGCAGGTCGGGCCGGCGACGAGCGCCGCCTGGGCACTCGTTCCCTGGCCGGCAGGCCGCTGCTGGCAGGCGGAGCTGGAGACCAGGGCCGCGGCGGCGAGGAGCGCCGGGGCCAGGGTGCGCAGGGTCGAGAGCGCGTGCATCGTCGTTCTCCGGGGCGACGGGGCGCAGGTCGGGGTCACCATGTCTCGCTCCCGTGGCAGGAGGGCGTGCAGGAGCGCGTCGTCGGGTTCCAGCTCCGGATCCCGGTGCCGCTGCTCACGGTGACGACGGTCTTCACCCCGTCCACGTGGGTGGCCCTGTTGACCCCGTTTCCGGTGAGGGACGAGCCCGTCCCGGTGGCCGTGTACCCGGGTCCATGGCAGGTCGAGCAGGCCACCCGGTGGTGCGACTCCGTGTGGCGGTTCGGGAGCGAGCCGATGAGGACGGCGTGGCAGGAGGTGCAGGCGGCGATCGACCCGGTCCAGGTGGGTACGGTGGCCGTGCCGCCGGAGGTACCGCCGTTGCGGTTGATGACCGCCCCGTGGCACCAGGTGGCGCTGCACGAGCCGGCAGCGGTCCCGGTCCCCGGCCTCCACGTTCCCTTCCGGAGGTTGGCGTTGGCGGCTCCGGTGAAGCCCACCTGTCGGACGCCGTCCTGGTGGCCGGTGGTGTAGGTCGCCACGCCGGCGTGGCAACCCTGGCAACCGATGCCGTTGGCGTAGCTGCCGCCCAGGAGGTGCTTCTGGTGCGCGCCCACCCGGATGCCGGTCGAGGCGCCGGAGGCGTCCACCGGCGGGGCGGCGTAGAGCGGGGAGGCCGCCGTGGCCGTCTGGGCCCCGTTCCCGTGGCAGGAGGTGCAGCCCAGGTCGGCGACGTCGAGCTTGCCGTCGACGTGGACCGCCGCGTTGACGGCCGTGGAGCTGTACCCCGTGTGGCAGCCGCCGCAGGCGGTGCTGGTGGTGTGCGGCGCCGGCGGCGGGATGCCGTGGCAGGTGCCGCAGGCAGCCTGCGTGCCGTTCACCGTCGTCCACACCGGATCGTGGTTGGTGCCGCCCGCTCCCAGGGTCGCGCCGTGGCAGTAGGTGCTGCCGCAGGTCCCGGCGGCGCGGTTCCAGGCAGGGGCGGCGCCGCCCGAGGTGGCAAGACCGCTCCAGGTGACGGTCGCGGTCCCGCCGCCGACGTGGCCGGCGGCGAGGGCGTCGGCGGGCGTCACGTGGCAGGCGGCGCAGGCGACGGGCGCCGAGAGTCCGTGCACCGCCCCGACGTGGGAGCTGTGCGCCCCGACGCGGACGGCGTCGGCCGCGTTCCCCCAGGTCGCCTTCGGGGGCGCACCGGTGGCGCTGTCGGTCCCGCCGTGGCACATGGTGCAGGTGGTCCTCCACGCGGCCCCGTGGCACTGGGCGCACGCCGTCCGGGCCGCGCCGCCGACGCCGTCCAGGTTCACCCCGTGGCAGCCCTGGCAGGCGGCGAGCCCCTGGTTCGCCGAGTAGGCGTGGAAGCCGGCGCTCGCCGGGTCGGTCCACGACGCCGCGTGACCGCCGGTCGCCCGGGTGCCGCACGGGTGGCAGGACTCGCAGCTGGTGCCGTAGGTCGCGTGCCCGCCGCCGGGCGTGCAGGTGGTGGCGGCCTGGGCGACGACGCCGTCGGCGGGACCGCCCGCCGCCCCGCCCTCGCCGCAGGCCGCGACGAGCAGCAGCGGCCCGCAGAGGATGGCCAGGAGGACGCACCCGCGCGGGCGGCCTCCCGCGTCGCGAGCGCCTTCGTTCGGTCGGGGATCTCGCACGGGTCCGCCCTCCTGGCGCGCCCGCAGGCCGCGCCGGCGCTCGGTCGTCACTCGGGGTGTTCCTGATTGGAGGGGGAGCCTAGCGAGTGAAACGCCGAGTGCACCCTGACCGCCGTCAAGGCGCCGGCGAGATGTGACTGTCGGTCAATCGAACATCCGCCGGATCCTGGCGGAAACGTCCGGCGGGACGCCTGCGCCCGAGGCGACCGGGTGGCGCCGGGCGGGCCCTCGGCCCCCTGCGGTCGGTTGTCGCACCTCTCGACCGGGGCATGTGCCAGAATCCCCCGTCCGGCTGAACGGCGCGGAGGCTCGGCGATGGCAACCAGGAAGACGAGCTGCGGGGCGGCCCTCGTGCTCGGCGCGGCATTCGCGCTTTCCCTCGGCGGCTGCAGGCGGAGCGAGGAGAGGACACCCTCCGTCCCGCCGGCGCCGCCTTCGTCTGCCGTCAGCCCCCCGACCTCCGGACCTCCGGGCGTGTCGCCCGCCCCTCCCCACCCGACACCCGGCCAGATCGCGGCCCTGGAGCAGGCCGCCGCGAGCGATCCGAGGAGCGCACGGGCCTGGACCCAGCTCGGCGACGCCTACTTCGACGGCCACCAGCCGCAGAAGGCGGTCGACGCCTACGGGAAGGCCCTGGCGCTCGACCCGAAGAACCCCAACGTCCTCACCGACCAGGGCGTGATGTACCGGGAGCTGGGCGAGTACGGCAAGGCGCTGGCCAACTTCGAGAAGGCTAGCCAGGTCGACCCGAGCCACGTCCAGAGCGTCTTCAACATCGGCGTGGTCTACGCGACCAACCTCGACCAGCCGGACAAGGCGGTCAAGGCCTGGAACCGAGTCATCGAGATGGCACCGGCGAGCCCGCAGGCCGCCCAGGCGCGCCAGCTCATCGACGCGACGAGGGGGCCGGGGGCGCGGTAGGCGACCCGGGAAGCACCACGCCGCCGGGCGAGCCCGCGAGCGGCGGGAGCCCGCGGTGGTGGCGGAACAGGTCGAGCGTCGCGCTGGCTGCTGCCGCCAGGTCCCGGTCGCCGCTCGCGGCGGCCAGCTCGACCACCTTCTCCTCCTCGAGGACGGCGTCGTCGAAGTCGTCCGCCGCGGCGTAGGCCGCGGCGAGCACCTCGAGCGCGCTGGCGTCCTTCGATCGCGACAGCTCCACCGCGCGGCGGGCGAGCCGGACGGCCTGCCCCACGTCCCGGGCGCCGGGGTTCGGGTTCAGCGCCAGCAGGAGCGCCGCGCGGCCCATGGGCAGCGGCCAGGCGGGCTTGAGGCGCACCGCCTCCAGGAACTCGGCCAGCGCCTGGTCGACCTCGCCGGCCATCGAGAGCGCCAGGCCCAGGTCGTCGTGGGCGTCGGCGTCGCCGGGGGCGATGCGCAGGACCTCCCGGGATTCCGCGGCCGCCCCGGCGTGGTCCCCCGCCGCCTCCAGCACCTTCCCCAGGATGCGGTGCGCCGCGCCGGAATCGGGATTGGTGGCGAGCGCGAGCCGCAGCTCTCCCACCGCCTCGCCGGTCCTCCCCTGCGCTGCCATCGCCCGCCCGAGGTTGACCCGCGCCTCGAGGAGGTCGGGCCAGGCCGCGAGCGCCTCGCGGTAGACCTCCTCCGCGGCGCCGGCGCGGCCATCCCGGTCGAGGGCGAGACCGACGTTGAACATCGCCAGGGCGGCCCATTGCCCCAGGACGGCCCGGGCGGGCGCCCCGGCCAGGACCTCCTCGACGCGCCGGATTCCCACCGCTGCGTCGCCCGTGCCGCGGCCCAGCGCGGCGAAGAGCTCGACCAGCCTGACCGCCGTGCGGCCACCCGCCTCGACCGCCGACGGATCGAAGCCACCCAGCCGGACCTGCCCCAGCGCTCCGCGCCGGGTGCCGGCGATGGCCTCGAGGTTGTCGGCCACTCGCCGGGCGGCCGGCTGCGCCGCGGAGCGCAGCGCGTAGAACTCCAGCACCGGGTGCTCCCGGGTGTTGACGGTCGGCTCCCGCGAGAGCCAGGAGCGGAGCGAGGCTCCGTCGGCGACGAGCAGGCTGGCCACGTCCTCGGCCGTGCGCCAGCCGTGGCGCCGCAGGCTCGCGGTGGCGGGCTCGTCGAGCACCCGCTGGACGTGCTCGCGGTCGAGGACCAGCGGCTCCTTCCCGCCCGCGAGGAAGCAGGACTCCGGGCCGAGCCACACGTAGACGTAGGGGAAGACGCCGGCGAAGGTCCGCACGATGGTCCGGAGGTCCTCCTCCGGCACGTCGAGCGGCACCCACTGGATCATGATCCCGCCCCCGGCCAGGTGCCGCCGCGCGCTCCGGTAGTAGTCCTCGGAGTAGAAGACGGCGTTCCCGGCGTGACCCGAGCGCGACTTGCCGTCCGAGATCACCGCGTCGTAGCGCTCCGGGCTGCGCCGGAGGAAGTTCACGCCGTCGTCGTTCACCACCCGGACGCGGGGATCGGCGAGCGCTCCGCCGTTCCAGGCCTCGAAGACGCGGGCGCCCTCGATGACCGCGGGCTCGAGCTCCACCACCTCCACCCGGTCCACGCCGGCGTGCTTCATCACCTCCCCGGCCAGGATGCCGGTGCCCAGGCCGATGGTGAGGACGTTCGCGGGGGGCCTGCCCGGCCTCAGGAGGAACGGGAAGTGAGCCAGCACCTGCTGCTTCCGGTCCACGCCGGCGCTGCTCTGGCCGATGACGACCCCGTCCACGAGCATGAGGAGCTGCCGCCCGTCGTCCGCGCGGCGGATGACCTTGACCGTGGAGACGAGCCCCTCCCGGTAGTAGAGGACGGTGTCCGCCTCGCGCTCCGCGCTGCTGGCGAACGGCCGGGGCTGCCACAACGCCGCCAGGACCGCGCAGGCGAGGAGCCCCAGCGACAGCGGGGCCGCCCGCAGCACCGTGGCGAGCCGGCGCCGGCCGCCCGGGGCCGGGAGCAGGGCCCAGCCGGCGCAGGCGAGGTTCGCGATGGCGAGGAGGGCGATGCCCCGCTGCATGCCGAACCGGGGCAGGACCACGAACCCGCCGAGGAGGGCGCCGGCGATGTTGCCCAGGGTGTTGGCGCCGTACACCTGGCCGAGCTGGCCTCCCAGCGCGCCCATGCGGCGGGCCCACATCCGGCCCGCCAGCGGGAAGGTCATGCCGATGAGGGTGGTGGGGACGATCATCACCAGGAAGCTCGCCCCGAAGCGGCCGGCGAGGAGCGCCCCCCACCGGAGCTCCATGCCGTCGAACCACTCCTGGGCCGAGGCCACCAGCGCGGCGGACAGGGGGATGCTGGCGAGCGTGGAGGCTGCGATCCCGAGCTGCACCCAGCCGAAGGCCCGCCGCGGATCCCGGATCCGGTCCGCCAGGGCGCGCGCCAGGAAGCTCCCCAGCGCGATGCCCACCAGGAAGGTGGAGAGCATGGTCGCGAAGGCGTAGGTGGATGTGCCGAGGACGAGGACCAGCACCCTCGTCCAGATCACCTCCAGCGCGAGCGAGGCGATGCCGGAAAGCGCCATGGCGGCGAGAAGCCGGCGGCCGCTCCCGTCCGCCGGCCGCACAGGCTCCGGCTCCCCGGGGATGGGCGCGGCCACGGCAGGCTCGGTCTCCCCTCCCCTCTCCCCTCCCGCGGCGGCGAGACGGAGCGCCAGCGCGCCCACGGCGAGGTTGACCGCGACGGCGATCCCCAGCGTGGGGTGCACGCCCACTGCCCGGATGAGGACGAAGCCCGCGACCAGGCTCCCGGCCACGGCCCCCGAGGTGTTGATGGCGTAGAGGAGCGGGAGCTCGCGCCCCAGCCTGCCGATGCGGTCCACCAAGGTCCGGGTGATGGCCGGGAGCGTCCCGCCCATGAGGAAGGTCGGCGGCAGGACCACCGCCGAGGCGAGCAGCGCCCGGATGCAGAGCAGGCCGATCGAGTCGGGCGCGAGCCGCGTCGCGAACCAGGCATTCAGGGGAACGAAGGAACGCACCAGCCAGGTGCCCGCCAGGGCGGTGACGCCGATGCCGACCTCCAGGAAGCCGTACAGCCGCAGCGGGTCGCGCACCCGGTCGGCGGCCCTGCCGAGGAGCCAGCCTCCGAGCGCCAGCCCGCCCAGGAAGGCGGCCAGGACGGCGGTGACCGCGTAGGCGGAGACCCCGAAGACGTCGCTCAGGAGCCTCGACCAGACGACCTGGTAGGCGAGCCCGGCCGCCCCGGAGAGGAAGAAGAGGACGAAGACCAGGGCGCGTCGGGCCCGAGGCGTCGGCACCTTCGCGAGACTAGTGGATCGGTCGCCTCAAGAACAGTGCGCGTCCGGTGGACGATGGCGGTGACTCGCGGAGCCGGCGGCGCCTCACTGCTGGTGGCAGTTGTTGCAGCTCGCGAGGCCGACCGGGACGAGCCCCCACTGGACGGAGGTCTGCTTCAGGTGGCAGGCGGCGTTGGAGCAGGTCCTGGTCGCCGGGTCGTAGCTCGCCGTCCCGAGGCCGGCCGAGAACACCGAGGCGTCCGCGAGCACGGCCCAGTAAGGCGCCGTCGCCGGAGCCGGCGCCCCGGGATAGCCCGGCAGGCTCCCGATGGCGGTCCGGGGATCGAAGGCCACGTCGCGCGTGCCGTTCACGTGTCGGAGCGGGAGCACGCGGCCCTGCCCCTCGGGCGCCGCGCCGCCGGGAGCGTGGCAGGTGGCGCACTGGGTGTTGAGCCAGGAGGGGCTCGTGAGGCGAGCCGGGTCCGCGCCGGCGAGGTCGAGCCGGTAGCTCCCGGTGGTGTCGAGCCAGTAGAAGCCCGAGGGGCCGGTGCTGGCCGGGTCCGTGGTCTGGTAGTGGCAGGTCTGGCAGGTGATGGGCGCGGAGTTGGTGGAGCCGTTCCAGGCGCCGTGGTAGCTCCCGTGCCATGGCCCGGGGAGGCCGGCGTAGTGGCCGAATTCCCAGCCGTCGTCGGCCAGGACCAGGTGGCTGTTCGCGCTGGCGGTCCCTGCGCCGCCCGAGGGGTAGCGCGGCGGGTTGTCGTGGCAGCCGTTGCAGGCGAGCGTCGCCCCCGAGGTCCAGCCCGGCGTCGCGACGTAGGCCGGGCTCTCCTGGCCGGAGCTGTGGCAGTAGACGCCGCTGCAGGTCCCGCCGGCGTAGGCGGCGCCGGGCGCGGCGCGGGCCTTGAGGGTCCCCGCCGGCGCGGCCGCATCGGCGACCTCGACCTCCAGGACGCCGTCCATGTGCTTGGCGCCGTCGATGGGGTGGCAGTTGCCGCAGCCGAACATGTAGTAGCTCGCGCCGGCGGGCCGGTAGTCGGCGACTGTCCCAAGATCCCCGTAGTCGGCGAGCGGCGGCTTCGACGTGTCGCCGTAGTGGGCCAGGTGCGCGCCGGTGGTGGGAGGCACGTCGTGGCAGTCGCCGCAGGCGCCGCCGCCGCCGCCGTCGATCCTGCCGTTCACGTGGAGGCCCCCCGCCACGTCGACGGTCCCGTCCGGCCGCACCGTGCCCGGGTGGCAGCCGTAGCAGCTCGCGACTCGAGGATGCGGGCTCGGCGGCGGCCATCCGTGGCAGGCCCCGCACACGGCCGCCGACGGCGGCTCGAGCGCCGGCTCGGCGACGA
>DATIFE010000158.1:0-11091 GCA_035455425.1 Anaeromyxobacteraceae bacterium
CCGGCGAGGAGCGCCGCCGTCCGGCGCGTCCGGTGGCTTGCGCGACCGCCGTCAGCGAGGAGCCCCCGCACCGCGGGTTCGCGCGGGTCGAGTACCGCGATCGCGGGCGAGGACAGCGCCCGAAGGCGAGACCCCTGCGCCGGAGCCCCCGGGTCGAATCGCCTGGGGCGCGCTACCAGCCGAGGGCCCGGTCGATGCCGGTCAGCCCCTCGAGCGCCCCCACCGGGAGCGAGAGGTGCGGCGGCGGGACCTGGGGCTCGCGCGGGTTGATCCGGACGACGAGCGCGCCGGGGCGGCGGCCCAGGCTCTCGGATGCCCAGCGGATGGAGGGGATGGCGGTTCCGGCGCCCATCTCGACCACGACCAGCGGATCCTCGGCGCGGGCCTCGAAGTCCTCGAACCGCCTGCGCTGCGCCTCGGAGCGCTCGGGCAGCCAGCCCATGTCGCCGAACATGAGGATGTTGGGCCGGGCCACGCCGCGGCAGCGGATGCAGCGGGGAACCTTCCGCGCCCGCATGGACCCGAGGTCCACCTCCACCTCCTCCCGGTTCTCCCAGATGCCGGGGCAGCCGCCGCTGCACTGGAGGTGGTGGATGGAGCCGTGGATCTCGAGGACCGCCCTCTCGGGGAAGCCGGCCTTCTGGAACTGCCCGTCGACGTTGGAGGTCACCACGAACGAGCCGAGCCGGAAGCGCTCGATCCAGCGCCGGAGGAGGTGGAAGCCCGGGTGCGGCGCGGTGGAGCGGTAGAGGTTCAGGCGATGGCCGTAGAAGCCCCAGCCGAACTCCGGGTCGCGGTCGAAGTGCTCGGGGTTGGCCGCGTCCACGAAGGAGAGCCCCAGCCGCTCGTAGAGCGGGTAGGCCTTCCAGAAGCCCTGGTCGCCGCGGAAGTCGGGCAGGCCGGAGTCGACGCCCATGCCGGCGCCGGCGGCGACCACCAGGCTGCGGGCCCGGTGGAGGGCGGCGGCGGCCTCCGGGTATGGGGTCGAGGGGGTCACGTGCAGCCGGCGCCGGCCACGAGGGCACCGCTCCTTGCGCGAGCCCATCCTAGCTTTCCGTTATCGCCCGGAGAAAAACATTCGAAGTGCGCAGGGGAGGGTGCGCCCGTACCATGGCGGGCAGGACGGTGGCGGCGGGTGGCGAGCGGGACCGCGATTCCCACCGCGCGGGTGGGCCTCGGGCATCTCGAGAGGGACGAGGGCCTCGGAGTGGGAGGGCTGGGCCCGGAGCTGCCCGCCGCCGCCGCGCACGTTCGCACCCGGAGCGTGGGCATGGCCGAGACGGCGACGAGGCGGGACGCGGGGCGGCTCTTGCCCGAGGTCGGGTGCTGGGCGCGGGAGGGCCCGGGCGCGCCCCGCGCCGGGCCCGAGCCGGGCGAGGGGAGGGCGCGGCACCGGCCGGCCCTGACGCGCGAGGACCTCCGGCTCTGCCAGCGCGAGCTGGAGCCCCTCGCCCCCCGGGAGGCGGCGGCGGCGGGGGCGCGCGAGGCCGCCCGGGCCTTCAACGCCGACGCGTCCAGGGCGAGGAGCGAGCTGCTGGAGCCGGCGCTGGCGCTCCTCGAGAGCGGCGAGGCGATCCCCGCCCAGGCCGCCGGGTGCATCCTGCGGAAGGTCGCGGAGCTCGCCTTCTGGCGCAGGGTGCTCTGCAGCGCCTACCCCGGCGATCTCGATACGGCGGCGACGCCCCCGGACTGGCTGCTGCGGTACCTCCTGTCCTGAGGTCCCGGGGGCGCGTCCGCGGGATCCTGCCCGCGCGCGGCCAGCAGGCGCTCGATCCTCCCGGCGGCGAGGAAGGCGCACGCGGCCACCGCCACCACCGCCGCGGCCACCACCGGGGCGGGGAGGCCCAGCCACTGGGGGAGGGTGAGCACGCCGAGCTTCCCCGAGTCCGGGAAGGCGCCCAGGGCCGGCTCGAGCTCCGAGTAGGCCACGGCCCCGACCATGGTGCCCGCGACGGTGGCCAGGCCGTCGAGCTTTCCCGAGGCGGTGGCCACGACCGAGGTCCCGGGGCAGTAGCCCGACACCACGAAGCCCACGCCGAGGACCAGCCCGCCGACGACCATGGGCCACAGGTAGGTCGGGTAGCGAAGCTGCACCGCCGCCAGGTCGAGCAGGCCCGCGCCGGAGAGGATCAGGGCGCCGAGCATGGCGGTGGCGATCCCGGTGAACATGACCTTGAGGACGGTCATGTCGCGGCCGTAGAACTGGCCGGCCAGCTTCCGGGCGCGGCCGAACCCGGCGCGCTCGAGCACGAAGCCGAAGCCGATGCCGAAGAGGACCGCGACCGCCAGCCCGAGGGTCCGGTGCTCGCCGCCCAGCGACCAGAAGGGGAATGGGAAGCTCATCGCCACTGCCTCCTCACGAAGTACGCGGCGGCGTAGCCGCCCGCGAAGACCGACAGCATGAAGGCCCAGGACCCGACCGAGAGGAGCGCCCCGCCGGAGAGCGCCTGTCCGGAGGTGCAGCCGCGGGCGAGCCGGGCGGCGAACCCCATGAGCACGCCGCCCGAGACCGCCAGCGCCAGGCGGCGACCCGCACCGAAGGTCGGCCCCCGCGCCACCTCGCCCCCCAGCCGGCCCGAGGTCCACGCCCCCAGGGCGCCGCCGACGACCACCCCCAGCACCTCGAACACCAGCCAGTTGTCGAGGGGCGGCCGGTCCCGGACCAGCGCCGCCAGGGCCGGAACGCCGTGCACGTGCGCCGGCGCGACCGTCTCCAGGGCCGCCACCCCGAGGCGGTAGCTCGCGGCCGACGCCCCGAGCCCGTGGCCCATCACCAGATACGTCGCCAGCAGGACGAGCCCGAGCGCGATGCCGGCGAGGTATGGATTCCAGAAGGTGTCCGGTCCCCGGCGCATGGCTCCTCCCGCCCGGCTAGGCGCGCCTCGAGGCGTCGATCGACTGGTAGTACTGCATGAGGATGTGGGCCACCTCGGGGCGGCTGAACTCGACCGGGAGATCCTTCCCCTGCGAGAGCATCTCGCGGACCTTGGTGCCGGAGAGGTTGACGAAGTCCTCCGGCTTGTGGTCGGGAGCGTCCCGCATCATCACCACCCGCCCCAGCTTCTTGCTCCAGGCGGTGTTGTCCGCCCGGTAGGTCTGGATGAGGAGGGCGCCCCGGGGAACCTCCTCGTCGAAGATGGCCTGCGCGTCGAACGGCCCGTAGTAGCTGCCGACGCCGGCGTGGTCGCGGCCCACGATGAGGTGGGTGGCGCCGCTGTTCTGGCGGAAGACGGCGTGCAGCACGGCCTCGCGGGGGCCGGCGTAGAGCATGTCGAAGCCGTAGCCGCTGATGACCACCGTGTTCTTCTCGAAGTAGACCTGGACCATCTTGCGGATGGCCGCGTCGCGCACGTCGGCGGGGATGTCGCCCGGCTTGAGCTTCCCGAGCAGCATGTGGATGAGGATGCCGTCGGCCTGGAGGTCGCGGAACGCCATGCGGCACAGCTCCTCGTGGGCCCGGTGCATGGGGTTCCGCGTCTGGAAGGCCACCACCTTGTTCCAGCCGAGCGCCCTCATCTGCTCGCGCAGCTGGTAGGCGGTGCGGAAGGTGTCGGGGAAGTCCTTCTCGAAGTACGAGTAGTTGAGGACCCGGATGGCGCCGGAGACGAGGACGTTCCCGACGGAGTTGAAGGCCGCCACGCCCGGGTGCTTGGGGTCGGTGGTCCGGAAGATCTGCCGGGTCATCTGCTGCATCTGCTCGGGAAGGACCTCCTCGACGGCGGCCACGTCCTGCACGGCGAGGACGGGGTTCCCCTCCACGTTCGGGTCGCGCAGGGCGATGCGCCTCGCACCCCGGATGCCGCCGGCGTCCTTCACCATGTTGACGATGGGAACCGGCCAGAAGAGGCCCGAGGTGGTGTGCAGCCGGTTGGCCACCGAGAGGGCGTCGGCCAGGTTCATGTAGCCGGTGAGCGGGTTGAAGTAGCCCGCGCCCAGCATCACCGCGTTGGCGGCGGCGGCCGAGGAGACCACCAGCGAGGGAAGTCCCTCCGCCTCCCGCGCCAGGCGCGTGCGCTCCTGCGCGTCCATCACGTACAGGGGGTTCAGCTGGTCCGACCCATGGGGCTTGATCACGACGGTCTCCTTTGTTCGGTGAGGCGCTCGTGCGCCATGGCCAGCGTCCGGTACAGCGCGTGAGCGAACTTCGAGAAGGGGAAGGTGAGGAACAGCGCCAGGACCATGCCCAGGTGCAGCACGTAGAGGGCCAGCGCCGGCCCCGGCGAGAGGAGGAGGCGGCCCAGCTCGGCGCCGATGCCGCTGAACACCAGCAGCACCACCAGCGCCAGGAAGAAGCCGTCGAAGCCCCGCGAGGTGCCGGCGGCCCGGGGGTGGGCCAGGCGGGAGGCGAGCAGCCAGACCACTCCCACCGCCAGCAGCACCGCCGAGGCGTTGCCCAGGATCTTGATGGGGTGGATCTGGGGGAGCGGCGTCTTCACCCCCAGGCCGTCCATGGCGACGCCGAGGAAGCTGGTGGTGAGCAGCGCCCCGGCGAAGCCCGACAGGAGGAGGAAGTGGGCCAGGCGGCGCGGCCGGGCCGCGCCGCAGATCGCGAACCGGCGGTGCGCCAGGATCTCCCCGGCCACGCCCCGGAGGCCCCGGAGCAGGCCGCCGCTGCGGGTCGCTCCCCGCCCCCAGGCGGCCCAGGAGCGGCGGGCGCCCACGGCGGCCGCGGCCAGGGCGAAGGCGCCGGCGGGGAGGAAGACGACGTAGATCATCCACGTCGGGACCACGTGGGTGTAGGAGAGGGGAGCCGTCGCCCGCGCGAAGCCGCCGGTGGCCTGGATGAGGAGGGCCCAGAAGAGGACCGGGAGGCCGAGGAGGATGGGCCACGTCGCCCCGGCGCGGCCGACGAGCCGGGCCATGAACCGGGGCGCCCCGAGCCGCTCGATGGCCAGGGAGCGGATGGCCTGCAGGGTGTCGCCCGGCCTGGCGTCGCGGGGGCAGCGCGCGGTGCAGTCGTTGCACTGGTGGCAGAGCCAGATGGCCGGATCGGCGAGGAGCCGGTCGGCCAGCCCCCACTGCGCCCAGAGGACCTGCCGCCGCGGGAAGGCCATGTCCGAGGTGGCGAGGTCGCACACGCTCGAGCAGGTGGCGCACTGGTAGCAGCGCACCGCATCCCCGCCGCCGCGCCGCAGGATCTCCTCGCGGAACGACCGGCCCGGGGAGATCTCGATCGCCGACGCCATCGGCTCCCTCCTAGAACCCCTTGAGGGGGTTCGCCCCCAGCTCCTCGAGCTGTTGCGCGAACTCGTCGAAGAGCGCCGGGATCCGGGCCATCTCGTTGCGGGCCAGCTCCACCACGCGCACGCGCTCGGCCTCGAGCGAGAGCCGCGTCAGCGTCTCCTGCACGTTCTCCAGGCGCTTGTGCGCCAGCTCGGAGCCCTTGACGTAGTGGCACTGGGTCTCGCCGCCGCGCTTGCACCCGACGAGGATCACCCCGTCGATGCCGCGCGAGAGCGACTCCGCGATCCACACGATGTTCACCGAGCCCAGGCAGCGCACCGGGATGACCCGCACCCAGGGGTTCCAGGCGGCGCGCCGGGCGGCCGCGTCGTCGAGGGCGGGGTAGGCGTCGTTCTCGCAGAGGAGCGCCAGGATGCGCGGCTTCTCCTCGCTCTCGTCGGGGACCTCGATCGCCTTGATCATGCTGGCGACGGCGTCCACCGAGTAGTCGGCGTAGGAGATGATCCGCTCCGGGCAGGCGCCCATGCAGATGCCGCAGCGCCGGCAGCGGGAGGCGTTGTACTGGGGCGTCCCCTTGGCGTCCTCGTCGAGCGAGCCGAAGGGGCACTCCTCCGTGCAGCGCTTGCACTGCGTGCAGCGCTGCAGGAAGAAGTCGGCGCAGGCGAAGTCGCCCGAGCGCGGGTGCACCGCCTCGCCGCGGCCCAGGGCGGCGATGAGCTGGGTGGCCTTCATGGCCGCCCCCCACCCGTCCTCGGCCGCCTGCGCCGGGTCCATGGGGGCGCGCACCGCGCCGGCGGCGTAGATCCCGGTGCGCCGCGTCTCGTAGGGGAAGCAGATGTAGTGGGAGTCCGGGAAGCCGTCCTCGAGGACCGGCAGGTCCGGGCCCTGGCGGTAGGCGAGGTTCAGGATCTCGGTGCCGTCGTGGTGGGCCAGCTTCGCCGCCACCTCCTCGGCCGCCTTGCGCTGCGCCTCCGACTCGTTGCGCGCGACGCGCGCCCTCGCGTCGCGGAGCTGCCGGATGGCCTCGCCGTCGGCCGAGTTCGGCACCATGCCGGTGGCGAGCACGACCAGGTCGGCGTCGATCTCGACCTTCTCGCCCAGCAGGCTGTCCCGCACCGAGACCCGCAGGCCGGCGCCGGCCGGGACCACGCCCTCGACGGTGCCGCGGGCGAGCATGACCCCGCTCTGCTCCTGCACCGCCCGGTAGAAGTGCTCGACCTGCCCCGGCGCGCGCAGGTCCCGGTACAGGATGGCGCACTCGACCTCGGGCCAGTCCTGGTGGATGGCCATCACCTGCCGCAGGGAGGTGGCGCAGCACTCGCTGGAGCAGTAGCCGAGGTGCGCCTGGTCCCGCGAGCCGGCGCACTGCACGAAGACCACGCGGCGCGGCCGCTGGTGGTCGCTGGGCCGCTCGAGCTCGCGCCTCCACAGCATCGGCTCCAGCTCCGCCGAGGTGATGACGTCGGGCGAGGCGCCCATGCCGAGGTGCTGGAGGCGGCTGGCGTCGTACGGGCGTGCGCCCGTGGCCTGGACGATGGCGCCGGCCCGGAGCTCCTCCCGGCCGCCGGGGCCCTCGACCTCCACCGCGAACTGGCCCGGCTGCCCGGCGATGCGCACGATCCGGGTGCCGGTGAGCAGGCGGATGCGCCCGTCCTCCCGGACGGCGCGCGCCAGGGCCGGGACCGGGTTCGCCCGGAGCCGGTCGTAGGGCGGGACGTCGGGCACCACCTCGCGCACCCGCGCCAGGTGGCCGCCCAGGCCCTCGGACCGCTCCACCACGACCACGGGGTGGCCCATCCCGGCGGCGGCCTGGGCCGCCTGCAGCCCGGCGAGCCCGCCGCCGACCACCAGCACCGCCTGCTCGACGCCCTCGGCCCGCCGCTTCGCCGGCACCATCTTCCGGGCGCGGACGATGCCCATGCGCAGCAGGTCCTCGGCCAGGGCCTGCGTGTCCTCGTCGCCGGGGACGTGCGTCCAGGCGACCTGCTCCCGCAGGGCGACCCGCTCCACCTGCACCGCGGCGGGGTCGAAGCGGAACTCGGCCTGCTTGTGGCGCTGCGAGCAGGCGGCGACCACCACGCCGTCGACGGCGCCGGCGTCCACGGCGGCGCGGATGGAGGCCACTCCCTCGGGGGCGCACAGGCAGGGGTGGGCCGCGAAGTGCGTCGCCCCGCTGCCCGTCGCCAGCTCCGGGAGCCCGTCGGTCTTCAGGCTCGAGCCGATGTCACAGCCGGTGCAGAGGAAGACTCCGACGCGTTCCATCAGACGCTCCTCGCCGCGCCCAGCGCCTTGGCCGCGGAACCCGTCGCGTCGCGCACCGAGGCCGCCACGTCCCCGGGGCGCCGCGCCACCCCGGCGGCGAACACCCTCGCCGCGCGATCGTCGATGGCGAAGCCGTCCCCGTCGCGGGCCAGCGGCAGCGGCAGCTCGCCGTTCCCCCGGGGCACCATGCCCGTGGCCAGGACCACCAGGTCCGCCTCGACGTCGCCGATCCGCCCGGCGTCCACGTCCTCCAGGCGGAGCAGCAGCGCGCCTCCCTCGCCCTGGCGCACCTTCCCGACCTTGCCCTTCACGAACCGGACCCCGGCGGCCTCGGCCCGGGAGAGCATCGACTCGCCGCGGCCCGGCGTGCGCCGGTCGATGTAGTAGACGGCGACCTCCGCTTCCGGGATCTGCTCCTTCACGTACAGGGCCTGCTTGGCGGAGGCCATGCAGCAGACCGCCGAGCAGTAGGGCAGGTGGCTCACGTCGCGCGATCCGGCGCACTGCACGAAGGCCACGCGCCTCGGCGGCTTCCCGTCGGAGGGCCTCAGGATCTTGCCGCCGGTGGGGCCCTCCGGCGCCGCCAGCCTCTCCAGGACCACGTTGGCGACGACGTCGGGGAGGAGGCCGCCGCCGAGCTCCGGCAGCTTCTCGACGGGGTACGGGTCCCACCCGGTGGCGACCACGACGGCGCCCACCTCGAGCTGCTCGTCGGTCTCCCGGGCCCCGAGGTCGATGGCGCCGGGGACCTTGCAGGCGTCGGCGCACGCCCGGCACCCGGGGGGGCACGCCTCGCGGTCCAGGGCGAAGCGCCGCGGCCAGGCGGCCACGTGGGGGATGCGGATGGCGGGCACCCGGCCCAGCCCCAGGTTGTGGGGGTCGGCCACGGTGGCCGGGCAGGCCTTGCTGCAGTCGCCGCAGGCGGTGCAGGCCTCGGTCACGTGCTGGGCGCCGCGGCGGACGGTGACGCTCCAGCCACTGCCGCTGCGGCGCGCGGCGGAGACCGAGGACCGCGTCAGGACCCGGACCCGCGGGTTCCTCGACAGCCGGGCCACGTTGATCTCCATGCCGCACGACGGCGGGCAGAGCTTGGGGAAGTAGAGGTGGTGCAGCAGGACGCGCCCGCCGACGCTGGGCTGGCGCTCCACCAGCACCACCTCCTGGCCGGCCTCGGCGGCCTCGAGCGCCGCGGTGATGCCGGCGATGCCCGCGCCGACGACCAGCAGGGGCTTCGGCGCGGCGGCGCTCACGGGGTCGCTCCTGCCGGGGCCGCCTCCCACCGATCCACGGTCGGCTCCCCGAACAGCGCGAAGCGCAGCCAGCGGAGGGCGAAGCGCAGCAGGGCGTGGTCGTCGGTGCGCAGCGCCTCGACCAGGCCCGCGTCGACGGAGAACCGCCGCAGGAAGCTGGTGGAGAAGACGAACTCGCGGAAGGTGTCGAGGTCGTAGGCGGCCATGTGGAAGAGCTCGATGCGCCGGGGGTCGAGCTGGCGGCCGCCGATGAACCACGGGTGGCCCACGATCTCGCGGAACCCCTTCTCCATCTCCTCGCGCTCCTCCACGCCCTGCTCGCGCCGCCAGGCGGCCACGGTCCAGGTCGCGGCCGCCCGCCGGCCGTGGCAGAAGCCGTCCTCGAAGAGGAAGTGGACCGGGTCGGGCTCGACGCCGGCTCGCGCCGGGGGCAGCGCCGCGCCCACCGGATACATGCGGCAGGCCCAGGGCCGCGCCGAGTACACCGAGCAGCCCTGCGCGCCGACGAACGGGCAGCGCTTGCCGGGCTCGGGCCCCATGCGCAGCATGACCACCGGCAGGTGCAGCTCCCGGGTGATGGGGGTGAGGGTGTGGCGGCGCAGGAACTCGCCGGTCTGGAGGCCGGTGCGCCGCGCCAGGCCGAGCACGTCGGCCGGCGTGAGCACGATGTTGACGTCGGAGCAGCAGTCGGTGAAGCAGTCGATCCCCGGCTGGCAGTCGAACCGGAAGCAGGCGTCCGGCGAGAGCTGCCTCCTGTTCCGCAGCGGCTCGGGCAGGGCGGGGGAGGTCCGGGAGCCCTGGTCCGGGGAGGCGTCGTTGCTCACGGGAGCTCCTTTCGCCCGGCGAGCTCGGGCGGGCCGGGGAGGATGCTGCTGCGCAGGGCCGTGGGCGACCAGACGGCCAGGGGGGAGGCGTGGCCGCTCCGCGGATCGACGCGGTAGCGGTACGACGACCTCACCCCGAACTTCTCCTCCATCCAGGTCCAGCCGCGGACGTAGTAGGGGCAACGGTCGTCGAAGCAGGCGAGGTCGTAGGCGTGATCGGAGAGGGCCTCGGGCAGGCGGAGGATGGCGAGCGGCGCTCCGCAGTGGGGACAGGTCGTCTGGCTCTCGTCCGGCATCGCGACACCAGGGGTCCGAGGCCGCCGGGAGGCGCGGCAGCGGGGTGAGCCGCCGCCGCGCCGCCGCCGCGCGGGCTACAGGAAGGTGGACCTCACCGGGACCTTCTTCATCTCCCAGGCCTCGGTCTTCGGGTCCATCCGGCAGTTCACGAACACCTTCCAGTTCTGCTCGTCCATGGCCGGCTTGTCGGCCCGGAAGTAGTAGCCGGGCCAGCGCGTCTCCTGCCGGTACAGGATCGAGCGGACGTGCGCCTCGGCCTGGTACATGCGGTGGGTGTTCTCCCAGGCCCGCATCAGGTCGTGCACGTCCTTGGCGCCGAGCCGGGCCGCGTCCTCCTTCAGCAGCGCCAGCAGCTCGAGCCCGCGCTTGAGCAGGGGCTCGGTGGTGGTGAAGCGCATGGACACCCCGCCGGCGTACTCGTCCATGAGCTTCTGGAGGCGCAGCATGAACATCTTGGGGCTGATGTAGTTCGGGTTGACGCTGGGGTCGGTGGTCTTTCCCTTGTTCTCCTCGTAGGTCTGGAGCGGGCGCAGGACGGCGGCCTTGGTCTGCTCCATCTCCGCGGCGTCGATCCGGGGCGCCGCCGGCTTCTCCTTCACCAGGTAGCGGATGGCGCTCTTCCCGGCCAGGCGGCCCTCGGTGCAGGAGCCGGAGGAGAACTTGTGCGGGTTGGCGCCCGAGGCGTCGCCGGCCATGAACAGGCCCTTGACGGTCGACATGTTCTCGTAGCCCCAGAAGTACTCCGGCGGCGCCAGGTCCTCCGGGCCGCTGACCCAGGCGCCGGACGCGCCCGAGTGCGAGCCGATGAAGTACGGCTCGGTGGGGCCGATCTCGCTGCTCCTCTCCTCGGGGGCGGTGTTGGTGGACGCCCAGAGGAGCGCCTGCGAGATGGTCATGTCGAGGAAGTCCTCCCAGGCCTCGGACTCCAGCTCCTTGAGCTTCTTCTTGGCCGCCTTCTCGTCGCCCGAGCTGGTGGCGATCTTCTGGATCGCCTCCTCGGTGCGCATGAAGAGCGGGCCCTTGCCCTCGTTCTCGTCGAGCATGCCCAGGTAGTTGCGCAGGTTGGCCGGGATGGGCTTCACCTTGCCGTAGGCGCCCCACTTCTCCAGCTCCGGCTTGCGCTCCACCATGTACTCGCCGCCGAAGGCGTTGGTGGCGCGGCTCTTGAAGAGCAGGAACCACGCGCCCACCGGGCCGTAGGCGTCCTTGAAGCGCACCGGGACGAAGCGCACCTCCTGGGAGGTGAGCTCGGCGCCGGCCTTGAGGGTGAAGTA
>DATIFE010000159.1:0-5473 GCA_035455425.1 Anaeromyxobacteraceae bacterium
GCCGCCTCGAGGTTGATCGACAGGCTGTGAAGCTTCCGCCCCTGGTCCATTCCCTTCCCCCGCTCCTCCTTCACGCGACGAGCATGGCGTCGCCGTAGCTGTAGAAACGGTACCCGAGGGAGACCGCCTCTTCATAGACGGCCAGCACCCTTTCGCGCCCGGCAAAGGCACACACCAACATGAGGAGCGTCGATCGGGGCAGGTGGAGGTTGGTGATCAGCGCATCCACCGCCCGGAAGGCATGGCCCGGCAGGACGAAGAGCGAGGTGCGACCGCTCCCCGCCCGCAGCTGCCCCCCCGCATGGGCGCTCTCCAGCGCCCGGAGGGCGGTGCTGCCCACGGCCACCACCCGGCCTCCGCGCGCCCGGCAGGCGCGGAAGGCGGCGGCCGCCTCCTCCGGTATCCGGTAGGGCTCCTCGTGCATGTGGTGGCGGGCGACGTCCCCCTCCCGTACGGGGAGAAAAGTACCCGGACCGACGTGGAGTGTCACCCGGCAACTCGCCACACCGCGGGACTCCAGCCTCGCCAGCAGCTCCGGCGTGAAGTGCAGGCCGGCGGTGGGGGCGGCCGCGCTCCCCGGCTCGCGCGCGAAGACCGTCTGGTACCGCTCGCGGTCGAGCGGGCCGTCGGGCCGCCGGATGTACGGCGGCAGCGGCACGTGCCCCACGCGCTCCAGCGCCTCCTCGAAGGCCGCGCCCTCGCGGTCGAAGCGGACGGTGAAGAAGCCCTCGCCCTCCGCGGCCTCCACCCGCGCCGACATGGGGCCGAAGTCGAGCCGCTGGCCCGGCCGGATGGGCTTCGAGGCCTGCCCCAGCGCGCGGAAGCGGGCCCCCGGGGCGGCCGGGTCGGCCGCCAGCGGCTCGCAGAGCAGCAGCTCGCAGCGGCCGCCGGTCTCCTTGGTCCCCTCGAGCCGCGCCGGGATCACCTTGGTGTCGTTGAAGACCAGGAGGTCGCCCGGGGCCAGGAGCCCGGGGAGGTCCCGGAAGCGCAGGTGGCGGGCGGGCCCCTCGCGCCGGGGCAGGACCAGGAGCCGCGAGGCGTCGCGCGGCGTCACCGGCTCCTGCGCCACCAGCCCCTCGGGGAGGACGTAGTCGAAGTCCGACGGTCGGAAGCTCATCTGGCGGCGGCTGCGGGGGCCGGAGGGCGAGCGAGGCTAGTACATCTTCACGATCTCCGTCCCCGGGTAGTAGTGGCGCAGGATGAAGCGGTAGTCGCGCCCCTCCCGGGCGAAGCCCGCGGCTCCCCACTGGCACATCCCGGCCCCGTGGCCCGAGCCGCGGCCCCGGAACGACGCCTCGCGCCGTCCCAGGGAGACGTCGAAGGCCAGCGAGGGCAGCCGGTCGAAGCCGAGGCGCTGGCGCAGGTCCGCGCCCGAGAGCTCCACCCGGGCCGCGCCCGAGGCCGCGGCCACGCGGGCCACCCGGCCGGTCCCGGTCCGGGCGGAGACGCGGAAGGAGGTCGCCGGGCCCGGCAGCCCGGCGATCCGGCCCAGCTCCTCGAGGGGGACCCGGGCGGTCCAGCGGTAGCGGGGCGCGCGCTGGCAGCGCCCGCAGCGCACCGGGACCAGGTACGGCAGGTTCCTCCCCAGCGCCGCCTCCCCGCTCTCGGTGCGCCCGCCGCAGGCCGAGTGGAAGAAGGCCAGCACCGGCTCGTGGTCGTAGGCCAGCACCTCGCCGGCGGTGGCCTCGGCGGCGGCGCGCGCCCGCGGATCGCTGCCCGACCGGTAGACCTGGTCGAGCACGGTCGCGCCCAGGTGCCACCCCCGCCCCTCGGCCAGCGCCTCGAGCTTCCTCGCCAGCGCGAAGGACCGGGCTGCCACAGCCTGCGCCTTGAGGGCCTCGGTCGGGAAGCCGGGCGGCATCTCCGCCTCGACCACCGCGGCCACGTAGTCCTCCAGCGGCAGCGAGTGGATCACGTCCAGGCCGGCGGCGCCGCGACGCACCTCGACGTCGCCGCGCAGCGCCAGCGCGCCATAGCGGATGGGCCCGTCGGCCCGGAGGGAGACGGCGGGCGCGTCGAAGGCCTGGCCGTCGAGCCGGAGCGTGCCGCCCTCGAGGACCACCTCGGCCCGGCCGTCCGGGAGCGGCTTGCGTTCCTGCCCCTCGGCGAGCGGCGCGGCCGTGAGCCCCGGGCCCGTGAGCTCGACGCGCACCTGGCCGGTGGCGACGGCGATGCGCACCATCTCCTCGGCCCGCGCCGGAGCCGCGAGCGCCACCGCCAGGGCGGCCCCCACCCACCGGGCCGTTCGCGGCCGGCGCGGCCTCATCCGTCCTACCCGTCCCGCGGGGCGGCGGCCCGGCGCGCCTCGCGGACCTTGTGCCACACGAACCAGGCGACCAGGGCGGCCAGGGCCACGCCGATGGCCAGGTCGAAGCGGTGGAATGCGGCCCGGAGCCGCTCGTCCTGGTTCCACTTCTCGCCGAGCTTCATCCCCACCCAGGTGAGCCCGAGGCACCAGGGGTAGCTGCCGACGAACGTGTAGACGACGAACCGGGTCATGTCCATCCGCGACACCCCGGCCGGGAAGGCGATGAAGGTGCGGATCACCGGGAGCAGCCGCCCCACCAGCACCACCCACTGCCCCCAGCGGGCGAAGAGTCGGTCGGCGAACTCCATCTCCCGGTGGGAGACGAGGACGTAGCGGCCCCAGCGCTCGATGGCCGGCCGCCCGCCGTACTTGCCCACGTAGTAGGCGGGGATGGAGCCGGCGACGCAGCCCACCGCCCCCGCCAGCGCCGCGCCGTGCAGGGTGAACTGGCCCCGGTACACCAGATAGCCGGCGAAGGGCATGATGATCTCGGAGGGCAGCGGGATGCAGGCGCTCTCGATGCCCATGAGCAGCACCACGCCGCCGTAGCCCATGGCGGAGATGACCGCGGTGGTGAAGAGCGCCAGCTTCTCGATGATGCTCGCGATCACCCTCCCCCCTCCCCCGGGTAGAAGACCTCGTCGTAGGGGCAGGAGAGGTCGGCCTCGGGCGGCTCGGGGTAGAAGTACCTCTCGCCCCGGTAGTTGCGGAACCAGGTCCCGCCCGCGGCCCGCTCCAGCACGTAGTCCGGCTGCAGCGTCACCTTGCCGCCGCCGCCGGGGAGGTCCACCGCCAGGTGCGGCACGGCCAGGCCGCTGGTGTGCCCCCGGAGCGCCTCCAGGATCGCCACCCCGGCCGCGAGCGGGGTGCGCAGGTGCCCCGTGCCCTGGGCCAGGTCCCCCTGGTGCAGGTAGTAGGGCCGCACCCGCCAGGAGAGGAGCCGGTGGTTGAGATCGGCGATGGCCCGGGCCGAGGAGTTCACCCGGCGCAGGAGCACGGTCTGGTTCTCGACCGGCACGCCGTGGTCCACCAGGAGCTCGCAGGCCTCCCGCGCCTCGGGGGTGCACTCCTTGGCGTGGTTGAAGTGGGTCACGACGAAGAGCGGCTTCACGCTGCGCAGCAGCCGGGCCAGCGCCGGGTCGATGCGCATGGGGCAGGTGACCGGCATCCGGGTCGCCAGCCGCAGGATCTCGACGTGGGGGACGGCCCGGAGCGCGCGCAGCAGCCAGCCGAGCCGCTCGTCGGAGAGGACCAGCGGATCGCCGCCCGAGACCAGCACGTCGCGAACCCCGGGGTGGGCGCGCACGTAGGCCACGCCCTCCTCGATGGCGGCCCGGTCGAAGGCCCCCTCGGCGCCGCCGGTGATGCGGCGGCGGGTGCAGTGGCGGCAGTAGACGGAGCAGCTGTCGGCGGCCAGCAGCAGGACGCGGTCGGGGTACTTGTGGACCACGGCGCGCACCGGCCGGTGGCGGTCCTCGCCCAGCGGGTCCCGCAGGTCGCCGGGCGACGCCTCGGCCTCGGCCGCCGCCGGGATGGCCTGCATGCGCACCGGGCAGAAGGGGTGGCCCGGGTCGGCCAGCGAGGCGTAGTAGGGCGTGACCGCCAGGCGGAAGGCGCCGGCGGTGGCGGCGATGCCGCGGCGCTCGGCGGGGGTGAGGTCCACGACCCGGGAGAGGTCCTCCTCGGTGCGCAGGGCGCACCGGTGCTGCCAGCGCCAGTCGCGCCACTCGGCCTCGGAGACGCCCGGGAATCGTTCCTGCCAGCGGTTCATCGGGAGCGGCGGAAGCTAGCCGCCCGCCGCGGCGGAAGTCAAACGCCGTTCCCCTGCCCCGGCGTGCGCGCCGGGCTATGATGGGCGGCATGAACGGCGAACCGGCGAGGGAGGACCGGAGCGAGCCCGCACCCGACGGCGAGGCTCGCCCGGCGGCGCACATCCTGGCCCGCTTCCCGGCCGGCCCGCGCGGGGCCTGGAAGGACGTCCCCGGGACCCAGTGGAACGACTGGCACTGGCAGCAGCGCGAGCGGGTCACCCGGCTCGACCAACTGGAGAAGGTCATCCGGGTCACCGAGGAGGAGCGCCGCGCCTGCATCGAGACCGACGCCGAGTTCCACATGGGCATCACGCCCTACTACGCGGCGCTGATGGACCCCGAGGACCCGAGCTGCCCCATCCGGCTGCAGTCGGTGCCGACCATGGGCGAGCTCTTCGCCTCGCCGGCCGACCTCGATGACCCGCTGGCCGAGGACCGGGACATGCCCGTGCCCGGCATCACCCACCGCTACCCGGACCGGGTGCTCTTCTACACCACCCACAACTGCCCGGTGTACTGCCGCCACTGCACCCGCAAGCGCAAGGTGGCCGACCCGTCGAGCGCCGCCGCCAAGAAGCAGGTGGAGGACGGGCTCGACTACATCGCGCTGCACCGCGAGATCCGCGACGTGGTCATCTCGGGCGGGGACCCGCTCTCGCTCAGCGACGACCGCCTCGACTACATCCTGGGGCGGCTGCGCGCCATCCCACACGTGGAAATCTTCCGGCTGGGCACGCGCAACCTGGTGACGCTGCCGCAGCGCGTGACCGACGACCTCGTCGCCATGCTGCGCAAGCACCAGCCGGTCTACGTCAACACCCACTTCAACCACCCCAAGGAGTGCACCGCCGAGGCCTTCGAGGCGGCGCGCCGGCTCGCCGACGGGGGCTGCGTCATCGGCAACCAGATGGTGCTGCTCAAGGGCGTGAACGACGAGCCCAGGACGGTGCTGGAGCTGAACCACAAGCTGCTGCTGATGCGCATCCGCCCCTACTACATCTACCAGTGCGACCTGGCCAAGGGGATCAGCCACTTCCGCACCCCCATCGAGACCGGGCGCAAGATCATGCGGGCGCTGCGCGGCCACACCAGCGGCCTGGCCGTGCCCCAGTTCGTGGTCGACGCCCCGCAGGGCGGCGGCAAGATCCCGGTGAACCCCGACTACGTGGTCCGGCACCAGGGCAAGACGTGGGTGTTCCGGAACTACGCCGGCAAGGAGTACACCTACCACGAGCCCTGACTGCACCTCGGACCCGCGCAGCGGGCCCGAGGCCTGTCGCGAGCGCAGTCGTCGGGTGCGGGGACGCGGATCAGATGGCAACCGCGGCCTCAGCGCCGCCTGGCCGTCCTCCGC
>DATIFE010000160.1:0-2075 GCA_035455425.1 Anaeromyxobacteraceae bacterium
GCACCTACCGCTTCACCACCGGCGACGTCGCCGGCGTCCCCTGCCTGGTGGCCCGCACCGGCTACACCGGGGAGGACGGCTTCGAGCTCTTCTGTCCGCCGGACCGGGCGGCGCGGCTATGGGATGCGCTGCTCGAGGCCGGGAAGGGCGAGGGCGTCTGCCCCGCCGGCCTGGGGGCCCGCGACTCCCTGCGCCTCGAGGTGGCCTACCGGCTCTACGGGAGCGACATGGACGACGGCACCACGCCGCTCGAGGCCGGCCTGGGCTGGGTGGTGAAGCTGGAGAAGGGCGACTTCGTCGGGCGCGAGGCGCTGGTCCGCCAGAAGGACGCCGGGGTGCCGCGGAAGCTGGTGGGCTTCACCCTCACCGACCCCGGGATCGCGCGCCACGGCTACAAGACCCTGCGCGACGGCCAGGTGGTGGGGACGGTCACCAGCGGCACCAAGTCCCCCTCGCTCGGGATCTCCATCGGCCTCGCCTACCTGCCCGCGGCCCTCGGCGCCGAGGGCTCGACCTTCGCGGTGGAGATCCGGGGCCGGGCTGCCGCCGCCCGGGTGGTGAAGACGCCCTTCCTCTCCCGGAAGAAGTGAACGCGCCCATGGAGACGCCATGACCTTCCCCGAGGACCTCAAGTACACCCGCGAGCACGAGTGGTGCCGCGTCAAGGGCAACCGGGCGGTGGTCGGAATCACCGACCACGCCCAGGACGCGCTGGGCGACATCGTCTACCTCGAGCTGCCCGAGGTGGGCGACCTGGTGAAGAAGGGCGAGGCCTTTGGCGTGGTGGAGTCCACCAAGGCGGTATCGGACCTCTTCGCCCCGGTGTCCGGGAAGGTGGTGGAGGTGAACGACCCCCTGGCCGACTCCCCCGAGACCATCAACGAGGATCCCTACGAGGAAGGCTGGATGATCCAGGTCGAGTTCGGCGACGCCGCCGAGATGAGCGACCTGCTCGACGCCACCGCCTACCGGAAGTTCGTCGAGGAGGAGGCGGAGTAGCGCCCCTCATCGCCCGCGCCACCGGAACACGGCGCTGGCGCCCCGCGCGGCCCGGCGGCTATTATCGGTCCCCCACCGCCGGAGGATCGCGTGCGCTACCACCCCCACACGCCGGACGACGTGCGCCAGATGCTGTCGGCCATCGGGGCCGAGAGCGTCGAGGCCCTGTTTCGCTCCATCCCCGACCGCCTCAGGCTGAAGCGGCCGCTCGAGGTGCCGGCGGCCGTCGACGAGATCGGCCTCCTGGCCGAGTTCCGCCGCCTGGCGGGCCGCAACGCGGTCGAGCACCCGCCCTTCGTCGGGGCCGGCGCCTACCCGCACCACGTCCCACCGGCGGTGGACCAGCTGCTCCTGAGGGGCGAGTTCTTCACCGCCTACACGCCCTACCAGCCCGAGGTGAGCCAGGGGACGCTGCAGGCGCTCTTCGAGTGGCAGACCTTCGTGACCCTGCTCACCGGGCTCCCGGTGTCGAACGCCTCGATGTACGACGGCGCCACCGCCATGGTCGAGGCGGCCCTGATGGCGACGCGGCTCACCGACCGCAGGAAGATCGTGGTCTCGGCCGCGGTCCACCCCGACTACCGGCGGGTGCTCGCCACCTACCTCGCCTCGACCGGCGACGAGATCGCCACCGTGCCCTGGGGGCCGGACGGGCGAACCGACCTCGACGCCCTGGGCCGGGCCGTGGACGGCGGAACCGCGGCGGTGATCCTCGGCTATCCCAACTTCTTCGGCGTCGTGGACGCGGTCGCGGAGGCGTCGGAGGTGGCGCGCAAGGCCGGGGCGCTCTCGGTGGCGGTGACGAACGAGGCGGTGGCGCTCGGTCTCATCAAGGGTCCCGGCGAGCTCGGCGCCGACGTGGCCGTGGGAACGATGCAGAGCTTCGGCGCCGCCCTCCAGTTCGGCGGCCCGGCGGCCGGGTTCCTGGCGCTGCGCCAGGAGCACGTTCGCCAGATGCCCGGCCGCGTCTGCGGGGCCACCGTCGACAAGGAGGGCCGCCGGGGCTTCGTGCTCACCCTCTCCACCCGCGAGCAGCACATCCGGCGCGAGCGAGCCACCTCCAACATCTGCACCAA
>DATIFE010000161.1:0-25169 GCA_035455425.1 Anaeromyxobacteraceae bacterium
GACCTGGCGGTCGCGCTCCTCGCCGGCGCTCCGGCGAAGGCAGGCGGCGAGGGAGGGGGTGTCGAGGGAGGAAGGATTCGCGTGCATGGCACACCTCCGGTGCACCAGTTCATCTACCACGCGAATTCGAGGCCTCCGGGATGGACCCAGGAGCTCTTCCCGTGCGCCCAGCGCGAACGTTTCTCTCCGGAAGGCGGGAAGGGTCGATGGGGCGCCGGGATCGATCCCGGGCGCGCAGGAGAGGCCTTTCCGTCAGGCCGTGCAACGTGAGGCGCGCTCGCGGTGAACCCCTGTCAAGCGGAGACCCACCTGGGACTCTTCGTCACATCCACCCGGACCGCCACCGCCGCGCCGCCCCGCCGCCGCCACCCTCCACCTCATTGCCTCTCTCCGCCTGCCTGCCTGCACCGTCGCCCCTTCTCCGCTTCCGCCCCTCCCAAGTGATTGCGCGCTATATATGACCCCATGGCCAAGCGCTTCCGCGCGGCGGTCGTCGGCGGCTCGGGGTACGGCGGAGCCGAGCTGGTGCGCCGCCTCCTCCTCCACCCCGAGGTCGAGCTGGTGCGCGTGGCCTCGGTGGACCACGTGGGCGAGCCGCTGGGCGCGGTCCACCTCTCCCTCGAGGGCGCCACCGACCTGCTCTTCGAGGACCTCCCGCCGGCCCGGGCCGCCGAGGGCGTGGACGCCGTGCTGCTCGGCCTCCCGCACCGGGTCTCGGCCCAGAAGGTCCCGGAGATCCTGGGGCTCGCCCGGCCTCCCCTGGTGGTGGACATGAGCGGGGACTTCCGGCTCGGCGACGCCCGCGCCTACCAGCGCTACTACGGCGCGCCCCACCCGCACCCGGAGCTCCTCGGCACCTTCGTCTACGGGCTGCCGGAGCTGAACCGGGAGCGCATCCGGGCGAGCCGGCGCGTGGCCTCGCCCGGATGCTTCGCCACCACCGTCGAGCTGTCCCTCCTGCCGCTGGCGCGGGAGGGGCTCCTCTCGGGCGTGGTGCACGTGCAGGGGATCACCGGCTCCTCCGGCTCTGGCGTCGCCCCATCCTCCGGGACCCACCACCCGGTGCGGGCGGCGAACCTGCGGGCCTACAAGCCGCTCGAGCACCAGCACCTCCCGGAGATCGCCCAGGCCCTGGAGCAGGCCGGGGCGCGGGAGCTGGAGCTGCGCTTCGTCCCGGTCTCGGCCCCCCTGGCCCGCGGCATCCTCTCCACCAGCTTCGTCGAGCTGCCCGAGGAGTGGACCGAGGACCGGCTCCGCTCCCTGTACCGCGAGGCCTTCGCCGGCGAGCCCTTCGTGCGCGTGCCCCGGGGGCGCCTGCCGGAGGTGGCGGCGGTGTCGGGCTCGAACCGGGCCGAGGTGGGGGTCGCCGCCGGGCCGGCCTGGCGCGGCCGGCGCACCGCGGTCCTGCTCGGCGCCACCGACAACCTCGTCAAGGGGGGCGCGGGACAGGCCATCCAGAGCATGAACCTGGCGCTGGGGCTCCCGGAGCGGCTCGCGCTGGAGGACCCGGGACCGTGGCCGCCATGAAGACGCTGGTGGTGAAGCTGGGTGGCGAGGTGGTGGGCTCCCCGGAGATGGACGCCGTCGCCGCGGACGTGCGCGAGCTCGTGGCGCGCGGGCACCGCGTGTCGCTGGTCCACGGCGGCGGGCCGCAGGCGACCGCCCTGCAGCGCAGGCTGGGGATCGAGACCCGGATGGTGGCGGGGAAGCGCTTCACCGATCCGGCCACGCTGGAGGTGATGAAGTACGCGGTGGCGGGGCAGGTGAACGTGGACCTGTGCGCCGCGCTCCTCCGGAACGGCGTCATGGGCGTGGGCCTCCACGGGGCCAGCGGCCACGCCATCCAGGCGGCGCGGAGGCCCCCGCGGATCCTGACCGGCGCCGGGCCCGAGCCGGTGGACCTGGGGCTGGTGGGGGACGTCACCGGCTTCAACCTGCCGCTGCTCGGCGACCTGTGGGAGCGGGGCTACGTCCCGGTGCTGGCCTGCCTCGGGCTCTCCCGCGAGGGGGAGGCGCTCAACATCAACGGCGACACGGTGGCGAGCCAGCTCGCCGGCGCCCTCCGCGCCGACGCGCTGGTGCTGGTGACCTCGACGCCGGGGGTGCTGCGCGACGTCCGGGATCCGGCCAGCCGCGTCGGCCGCATGACCCGCGCCGCGTTCCGGGAAGGGGTGGCCGCCGGGACCATCTCCGGCGGGATGATCCCCAAGCTGGAGGAGTCCTTCGCGGTGCTCGCCGGCGGGGCGCGCTCGGTGGTGATCGTGGGGAAGCTGCGCCCGGGCGACCTCCTCTCCGCGGTGCTCGAGCCCGGCACCGTGGGCACGGTGCTGGAGGGGTAGCCCGGCCGGCGGCGCCGGCCCGGCGCGGCGGGGGGTGGCCCCGGGGGCTACCGCGCCGGCGGCGGCTGGAAGAGCTGCACGATCCGGGGCAGGGCCTTGCGGAAGCGGGCGTCGCCGTCGGGGAGCGGCCGGTCGTGGCGGTCGGTGATGGAAACGCCGCCCAGGCCTGCGTCCATGCCGTAGAAGGCGACCTTGAGGTCGCGGCTCACGGCGGCGTAGCGGGGCTCCCACCCCATGGACACCAGCACGAAGCGGTCGTCGGGGGCGTCGAACATCACCTGCCCGTCGCCGTAGCGCGCCGGCGGGGTGCGGTCGCCGAGCAGGTGGAGGAGCGTGGGCACCAGGTCGTCGTGGACCGTGGCCCCCCGGTGGCGCCCTACCGGCACGCCGTCGCCCAGGATGACCATGGGGACGTGGATCTGCTCCTCCACCAGCGCCGAGCCGTGCCCGAGGTGGCCCTTCTCCCGCATCTCCTCGCCGTGGTCGCCGGTGATCACCGCCAGCGGCCGGCGCCCGCGGGTCTTCTCGAACCAGTCGAGGAACTCGTCGATCTTCCAGTCCAGCTCGTAGGCCGCGTTCCGGCCGCGGTTGAGGATGGTGAGCGGAGGGGCGCTGGTGGCCTTGAAGACGCCCTTGCCGTCCCAGGCCGGCTCGAAGCGCCGGGAGCGGTCCCCGTAGAAGTAGTTGAAGTGCGTCCCGTCGAAGAAGAGGAAGAGGAACAGCGGGCGGTCGGGGGGGGTCGCGAGCGCGGCCTTCCGGGCGTGCTCCAGGATGGCGTCGTCCCGCGCGTCGCCCGGCATGTCGGGCGGCCAGTCGGTCTCGAGCTCCTGCTGCACGTCGCCGAAGACGGTCTGCCGCAGCCCCATCCAGTCGACCGACGACGCGGCGAAGATCTTCGAGGTGTACCCGTTGGCGGCCATGGCGCCGAAGAGGAGCGGCCGGCGCCCGGTGCCCAGGGCGGCGTCGAAGGTGTGGGCGTGCAGGCCGAAGAGGAGCCCGTAGACCGCGAAGAAGGTGGAGGGGCAGCTGGTGAGGTGGTCCTCGAAGACGGTGCCCTGGCTGGCGGCGCGCTTCCAGAGGCGCGGCATGATCTCGGGCGTCAGGTAGTCGGCGCGGGCGCTCTCCATCAGGAGCAGGAGCACGTCGGGCTTGCGCTCGAACTTGACCGAGGCCGGGTCGACGCCCGGGGGCAGGCGCACCGCCGACTCGCGCGAGGCGGCCCGGAGCGGGTTCCCCAGCGCCGGGCGCCCCGTGAGCTGCGACCAGAAGGCGTTCATCCGGACCGGGATCTGGAGCGGGAGCACCTGCCCGGCGGCGAAGACCGCCTGGCCGCCGAAGAAGGTGAGGCTGGCGACGTAGACCCGCTCGGCGGCGCCCAGGAGGAGGATGGCCAGGGCCCAGTACCAGGCCTTGCGGAGGCTGGCGAAGCGGCGCAGGAACCAGGCCCCCAGGACGGTCTCGAGGAGGATCCAGCCCACCCCCTTGAGCGCCAGCACCACCACCTCGCCCTGCGGGATCCCGGTCTCGCGCAGCGCCGCCGGCTGCCGCAGCACCTGGAAGAAGAAGCCGTTCACGTGGAAGCCGACCGAGGCGTAGAGCTGCGCGTCGATCGAGAGGAGCACCGTGCACAGGCCGACGAAGAAGGGGGCCACCCAGCGGTAGGCGCGGCCTGCCAGCGAGACCGGCAGCGGCAGCAGGAAGGCCGCCAGCGCCAGCACCAGCGCCTCGACGGCGACGGCCGGCCACATGGGCAGCCGGTAGCCGGGCGGGACCCCGCGGAAGGCCGGGCCGAGCGAGGGCGCGTAGAGCCAGAGGAAGACCGGGACGTGGAGCAGCGCCCAGAGGAAGGCCGGGAAGCGGAGGCCGACGCCCGGCGGAAGGGCGCTGCGGGTCTCGGTCGACATCGCGGGCGTGCACCCTACAACGGGCCGCCGGCGCGCGCCACCGGGCGCGCCGCGTCAATCGCCCCGCGGGACGGGCTTGCAGCCGACGCGGACCGTCTGCCATCCTGTGCGCCTCGAGAACCAGCCTGTTGCGAAGGGGGGAGGGCCGATGTCCATGCTCGACGTGCGCGGCGTCATCCTCCACTTCCGCGGGGTGGCGGCGCTCTCCGACGTGAGCTTCGGCGTCGAGCCCGGGACCATCCACGCCATCATCGGCCCCAACGGGGCCGGGAAGACCAGCCTGCTGAACTGCGTCTCGGGGGTCTACCGGCCGCAGCGCGGCACCATCCTCCTCGAGGGCCGCGACATCACCCGGCTCCATCCCGCGGCCCGCACCAAGCTGGGGATCGCCCGCACCTTCCAGAACATCGCCCTCTTCAAGGGCATGACCGTGCTCGACAACCTCCTCATCGGGCGCCACACGCACCAGGAGGCCGGCGTGCTCGGCGGCGGCGTCTTCTGGGGCTTCGGCCAGAAGGAGGAGATCGCCCACCGCCAGCTGGTCGAGGACATCATCGACTTCCTCGAGATCCAGCACATCCGCAAGAAGGTGGTGGGGACGCTGGCCTACGGCCTGCAGAAGCGGGTCGAGCTGGCGCGGGCGCTGGCGCTCGAGCCGCGGCTCCTGCTCCTCGACGAGCCCATGGCGGGCATGAACGCCGAGGAGAAGGAGGACATGGCGCGCTTCGTGGTGGAGATCAACGAGGAGCGCGGGACCACCATCGTGATGATCGAGCACGACATGGGCGTGGTCATGGACCTCTCGCACCGGGTCACGGTGCTCAACTTCGGGGAGCGCATCGCCGACGGGCCGCCCGACGAGGTCCGGAGGAGCCGCCCGGTGCAGGAAGCCTACCTGGGCGAGCAGCGGGGCCTCTTCGAGTAGGAGCCATCCCGACGTGAGCACCCTCGAACTCCTCGCCGGCGACGACACCTTCCCCAAGCTGCTGGTGCGGAACGCCCGCGCCACGCCGGACAAGGTGGCCATGCGGGAGAAGGAGTTCGGGATCT
Source organism: Anaeromyxobacteraceae bacterium (assembly GCA_035455425.1). Lineage (GTDB taxonomy): Bacteria > Myxococcota > Myxococcia > Myxococcales > Anaeromyxobacteraceae > JACRMN01. The sequence continues at coordinate 5,294 of DATIFE010000161.1, forward strand.
GGCAGTCCTTCACCTGGCGCGAGGTCCACGACCACGTGCGCGACTTCTCGCTGGGCCTGACGGCGCTCGGGCTGCGCCCCGGCGAGAACGTGGCCATCATCGGCGACAACCGCCCGGAGTGGGTCTGGAGCGAGATCGCCGCCCAGGCCGGCGGCGCCGCGGCCGTGGGCCTGTACCAGGACTCGAACCTGAACGAGGTGGCCTACGTCATCGACCACTGCGACGCCACCGTGGTCGTGGCCGAGGACCAGGAGCAGGTCGACAAGATCCTCGACATGATGGAGAAGCTGCCCAAGGTCCGGCACGTGGTCTACACCGACCCGCGCGGCCTCCGGAAGTACCGGCACCCCAAGCTGATCGCCTTCGAGGACGTGGAGGCGAAGGGGCGCGAGCTGGCCGCGGAGAAGCCGTCGCTGTGGGAGGAGAGCGTCCGCCGCGGCAAGGCGGAGGACCTGGCCATCATCTGCTACACCTCCGGCACCACCGGGTTTCCCAAGGGGGCGATGCTCTCCTTCCGCAACCTGCTGGTGATGGCCATGAACCTCCACCGGGTGGATCCGAAGGAGCCCGGGGACGAGTTCGTCAGCTTCCTGCCCCTGGCCTGGATCGGCGAGCAGATGATGTCGCTGTCCACCGCCCTGGCGGTGGGCTTCACCGTGAACTTCCCGGAGGAGCCGGACACGGTCACCGAGAACATCCGCGAGATCGGGCCGCACGTCATGTTCGCCCCGCCCCGCGTCTGGGAGAACCTGGCCTCCACCGTCCAGGTGAAGATCATGGACACCTCCCGGTTCAAGCGCTTCATGTTCAACCTCTGCATGCCGGTGGGCCGGAAGGTGGCCGACCTGCGCTTCCAGAAGAAGCCGGTCCCGCCCGCGCTCCGCATCGCCTACCGGCTCGCCTACTGGGGGCTGTTCCGCGCGCTCCGGGACCGGCTGGGGTTCACCCACATGCGCAGCGCCTCCACCGGCGGCGCGGCGCTCGGGCCCGACGTCTTCGGCTTCTTCCACGCCATGGGGGTGCGCCTCAAGCAGATCTACGGCCAGACCGAGATCTCCGGCATCAGCTGCATCCACCGCGAGGAGGACATCCAGTCGCACACCGTGGGCATCCCCATCCCCGAGACCGAGGTCCGGATCTCCGAGAAGGGCGAGATCCTCTCCCGCAGCCCGGCGGTGTTCCTCGGCTACTACAAGAACGAGGAGGCGACGCGGACCACGCTGGTCGACGGCTGGCTCCACTCCGGCGACGCCGGCTACCTGGCCGAGGACGGCCAGCTGGTGGTCATCGACCGGCTCAAGGACGTGATGAAGCTGGCCGACGGAACCCAGTTCTCCCCGCAGTTCATCGAGAACCGGCTCAAGTTCTCCCCCTACGTCAAGGAGGCGGTGGTGGTCGGCCACGACCGCCCCTACCTCACCGCCATGCTGTGCATCGACATGGGCGTGGTGGGGAAGTGGGCCGAGAAGAACCGGATCTCGTACACCACCTACACCGACCTCTCGTCGAAGGCCCCGGTCTACGACCTGCTGCAGCAGGCGGTGGACGAGGTCAACGAGACCCTCCCGGCGGCGGCCCGGATCCGCAAGTTCGTCCTCCTCTACAAGGAGCTCGACGCCGACGACGAGGAGCTGACCCGGACCCGCAAGGTGCGCCGCGCCTTCGTGGAGGAGCGCTACCGCGAGGTCATCGCCGCGCTCTACGGCGACGTCGCCCAGATCGCCATCGACACCACCATCAAGTTCCAGGACGGCAAGACCACCCGCATCCGCACCACCATGCTGGTGCGCCAGCTCGGGCTCGGGAAGGCGGCCTGATGGAGTTCCTCCTCCAGCTCGTCATCTCGGGCCTGGTCGTCGGCTCCATCTACTCGCTGGTGGGCCTGGGCTTCGTCATCATCTACAAGTCGTCGTCCATCCTGAACTTCGCCCAGGGCGAGTTCCTCATGCTCGGGGCCTATGTCTGCCTGGCCATCTTCGCCACCCACCGGGTCCCCTTCCTCGCCGCCTTCGCGCTCACGCTGCTCTTCTCGGTGCTGCTCGGCGTGCTGATGGAGCGGGTGCTGCTCCGCCCCATGATCGGCGAGCCGGTGATCTCGGTGATCATGCTGACCCTGGGCCTGGCGTCGGTGCTGCGGGCGGTGGTGCAGGGCTTCTGGGGCACCGACACCCGCCCCTACCCGGAGATCTTCCCCACCACGCCGGTCCGCATCGGCCCGCTGCCGGTGTCGCAGGGCTACCTCTACAGCGTGGCCAGCGTGGTGCTGCTCCTGGCCCTGTTCTCGGTGTTCTTCAAGTACTCCCGGGCCGGCATCGCCATGCGGGCCACCGCCTTCAGCCAGCAGGTGGCCCTCTCCATGGGCATCTCGGTGAAGCGGATCTTCGCGCTCGCCTGGAGCATCGCGGCGGTGGTCTCGGCGGTGGGCGGCGTGCTGCTGGGCGGCATCCGCGGCGGCGTCGACGGGGCCTTCGCCCTGTTCGGGCTCAAGGTGATCCCGGTGGTGATCCTGGGCGGCCTCGACAGCGTCGCCGGCGCCATCGTGGGCGGCCTGATCATGGGCGTGCTGGAGAACCTGGCGGGCGGCTACCTCGACCCCCTCCTCGGGGGCGGCGTGAAGGAGGTGGCCCCCTTCATCGCGCTGGTGGCCATCCTGGCGGTCAAGCCCTATGGGCTCTTCGGCAAGGTGAAGATCGAGCGGGTGTGAGGGGACCGATCCCATGAGGTGTGGCGACTTCCGACAGACCTACGCCGCCGACATGGCGATCTTCGAGACCTCCTTCGCCCGGCGGCTCCTGCTCCTCTTCTTCGCCGTCCTGCTGGTGGTGCCGGCCTTCGCCTCGAGCTTCTGGCTGGACGTCCTGAACCGCATCCTCATCGCGGTGGTGGCCGCCACCGGCCTCAACATCCTCACCGGCTTCACCGGGCAGATCTCGCTGGGCAACGCCGCCTTCCTGGCGGTGGGGGCCTACACCACCGCCGTCCTGGCGGGCAGGCTGGGGCTGCCGTTCCCGGTGGTGATCCCCGTCGCCGGGGTGGTCACCGCCCTGGTGGGCATGGTCTTCGGCGTCCCCTCGCTGCGGCTCAAGGGCCTGTACCTGGCGGTGGCCACGCTGGCGGCGCACTTCGTCATCGAGTTCACCATCACGCACTGGGAGTCGATGACGGGAGGCGTGAACGGCATCTCCGTCCCGGCGGCCCAGCTCGGCCCGCTGGTCCTGGAGGGCGACCGCCGGCTCTACTACCTGGCGCTGCCGCTCACCGCCGGGCTCCTGCTCTTCGCCAAGAACCTCTTCCGCACCAAGGTGGGCAAGGCCTTCGTCGCCATCCGCGACCAGGACATCTCCGCCGAGGTCATGGGGGTCCACGTCTTCCGGTACAAGCTCCTCTCCTTCGGTGTCTCCAGCTTCTACGTGGGCGTGGCCGGCGCGCTCCTGGGATACCAGGCGCGCATCATCAGCCCGGAGAACTTCCCCATCACTCTGGCCATCGACTACCTGGGCATGATCATCATCGGGGGCATGGGCAGCATCCTGGGCTCCATCTTCGGGGCGGTCTTCATCACGCTCCTCCCGGAGCTGCTGCGGCTGGCCGTCGGGCCGCTCTCCAGCAGCTTCCCGCAGCTCACCACCCTCTTCGCGTCGCTCAAGATGGGCGTCTTCGGCCTGGCCATCGTGCTCTTCCTGGTCTTCGAGCCCGACGGCATGGCGGCGCGCTGGCACACCATCAAGAACTACTGGAAGCTGTACCCCTTCTCCTACTGACGAGAGGCAGTGGCCGGACCGATGTTTCACCCGCAGTTCCAACTGGGAGGAAGCATGACAGCGATGCGGAACCTGCTGCTGGCGCTGGCCGCGCTGGGGCTCTCCTCGGCGCGCGCCGAGGCGCAGGAGATCAAGGTCGGGGGCCTCTTCGACCTCACCGGCATCACCTCGGACGTGGGCAAGCCCTACGCCCAGGGCGCGCAGGACGCGGTGGCCTGGGTGAACGAGCACGGCGGCGTCAACGGCAAGAAGATCAAGCTCATCGCCGTGGACTACGGCTACAAGATCCCGGAGGCCGTCTCGGCCTACAAGCGCATGGTGGGCGACGAGAAGGTCATCATGATCAACGGCTGGGGCACGGGCGACACCCTGGCGCTCAAGGAGTTCGTCAACAAGGACCAGATCCCCTACTTCTCGGCCTCCTTCGCCGGCGACCTCACCGATCCGTCCAAGACGCCCTACAACTTCTTCTGCGCCCCGAGCTACTCCGACGAGCTCCGCGCCTGGCTCAGCTGGGTCAAGGAGGACTGGAAGGGGAAGGGGAATGCCAAGGTGGCCTTCTTCTACGGCGACAACCCCTACGGCAAGGCGCCCATGGAGGCCGGCCGCCGCTTCGCCAAGGAGAACGGGATCGACGTGGTGGACGAGGAGATCGTCCCGGGCAACTTCCAGGACGCCACCAGCCAGCTCCTCAACATGAAGCAGAAGGGGGCCGAGTACGCCTACATCAACGTGACCACCACCGGCGTCTCGCTGATCCTGAAGGGCGCCAAGGCGCTGGGCCTCACCACCAAGTTCGGCTCCAACCCCTACGGCTTCTCGGAGCAGCTGCCGCTGGTGGCCAAGGAGGCGGCCGAGGGCGTGACCGGCGTCGTGCCCCACGTGCCCTGGGGCGAGAACGTGCCCGGGATGAAGGCCATGATGGACTTCCACAAGGCCCACCACCCCAACGACACCCACGACGCCATGTACGTGCGCGGCTGGACCTACGTCATGGTCTGGTCGGAGGCGCTGCGCCGGGCCGACAAGGCCGGCAACCTCACCGGCCCGGGCGTGAAGGCGGCGGCCGAGACGCTGCGCGACTTCGACACCGGCGGCCTCACCAGCCACCTGACCTACACCCCCACCGACCACCGGCCCACCACCAAGACCAAGGTCTACATGGTGAAGGGCGGCAAGCTCGTCTTCGTGAAGGAGTACGAGATGCCGCGCCGGGCCGACTGGCTGGGTCTGTAGCCATCCTCGCGTCCCGCCTCCCCCTCCCCCGCTCCGGCGGGGGAGAGGGGCGGGGACGAGGAGGAAAGGGCCGGGCCGTGCTGGCGCTCAAGAACGTCGAGGTCATCTACGACGACGTCATCCTGGTCCTGAAGGGCCTCTCCCTCGAGGTGCCCGACGGGAAGATCGTGGCGCTGCTCGGCTCCAACGGGGCCGGCAAGAGCACCACCCTCAAGGCCATCTCGGGCCTGCTCCACACCGAGGAGGGCGAGGTCACCGACGGCTCCATCGAGTTCCAGGGCGAGCGCATCGACGGCGTGGCCCCCGAGCTCATCGTCAAGAAGGGCATCTTCCAGGTGATGGAGGGGCGCCGGGTCTTCGAGGACCTCACCGTGGAGGAGAACGTGGTGATGGGCGGCTACACCCGGAGCGACCGGGCCGGGCTGCGGCGCGACACCGAGATGGTCTACGCCTACTTCCCGCGGCTGGCCGAGCGGAAGAGGAAGCTGGCCGGCTACCTGTCCGGGGGAGAGCAGCAGATGCTGGCCATCAGCCGGGCGCTCATGGCGCGGCCCCGGCTCATCCTCCTCGACGAGCCCTCGCTGGGGCTGGCGCCGCTCCTGGTCCAGGAGATCTTCGGCATCCTGCGGCGCATCAACCAGGAGGAGAAGACCACCTTCCTGCTGGTGGAGCAGAACGCCAACCTGGCCCTCTCCATCGCCCACTACGGCTACATCATGGAGAACGGGCGCATCGTGCTCGACGGCGAGCCGGAGAAGCTCCGGGCCAACGAGGACGTGAAGGAGTTCTACCTGGGCGGCGGCGGCGAGGCGAAGAGCTACAAGAACCTCAAGTTCTACAAGCGAAGGAAGCGCTGGCTGAGCTAGCGGGGAGGCGGTCTTGGCGCTGCGCCCGGGAAGCATCCTCGACCCGAAGCTGGAGTGCGCCACCCCCGACGAGTGGCGGGACCGCCTCGGGGCCGGGCTGGCCGCCGCCGTGGCCCACGCCTGGAACACCGCGCCGCGCGTCCGCCGGCAGCTCGAGGCCGCCGGCCTCGCCCCGCGCGACGTGAAGGGCCTCGCCGATCTGGAGAGGCTCCCCATCACCCGCAAGGACGCCCTGGTCGGCTTCCAGGGGGAGGAGCCGCCCTTCGGCGGGCTGGCCGCAGCGGCGCCGGGGGAGCTGGCCCGCATCTTCATGTCGCCCGGCCCCATCTACGATCCCCAGGGCAGCGACGGCGACTTCTGGCGCTTCCGCCCCGCCCTGGCCGCGGCCGGCTTCCGCCGGGGCGACGTGGTGCTCGTCTCCGCCAGCTACCACCTCACGCCCCTGGGGTTCATGTTCGACGCCGCGGCGCGAGGGCTCGGCTGCGCGGTGATCCCCGGCGGCGTGGGGCAGACCGAGCTTCAGGTCCGGGCGGCGAGCTTCCTCCGCGCCACCGGCTACACCGGGACCCCGAGCTTCCTCTTCCAGCTGCTGGGCAAGGCGCGGGAGCTCGGCCTTCCCCTGGCCCTCGAGGTGGCCTTCGTCGCCGCGGAGATGCTGCCGGAGTCGCTCCGCGCCGAAATCGAAGGCTTCGGGGTGCGCTGCCGCCAGGGCTACGGGACGGCCGACGTGGGGTGCCTGGCCTACGAGTGCGACGAGAAGGGCGGCTGGCACCTCCACCCGGAGGCCATCGTCGAGGTCCTGGATCTGGAGACCGGCCGGGCGGCCGCCCCGGGCCAGCCGGGCGAGATCGTGGCCACCATCTTCGACCCGGCCTACCCGCTGCTGCGCCTCGCCACCGGCGACATCGGCGCCCTGGCTCCCGCGGAACGCTGCGCCTGCGGGCGCACCGCGCCCAAGCTCGCCGGGCTCCTGGGGCGCGTCGGGGATGCGGTCAAGGTGAAGGGGATGTTCGTACGCGGCGGCCAGATGGAGGCGGTGCTGAAGCGCTTCCCCGGGGCCGGCCGCTTCCGCGCCCTGGTGACGCGGGAGGGGCACCTGGACCACCTGGCCTACGAGGTCGAGGTCCCGGATCCGGCGCAGCCCGGCCTGGCCGAGGCCATCGCCGAGGCCATGCGCGAGGAGCTCAAGGTCCGGGGCGAGGTGAGGCTCCTGGCCCCGGGCTCGATCCCCGAGGGCGCGAAGAAGGTGGACGACCGGCGCGTCTGGAAGTAGCGACCGCCGGGCCGAGCCCGACGCGGGCGAGACAGCCCTATGCAGCCATGCATCGCCCCCTCGCCCCCGAGGGGAGGGCCGGCAGCGTACCGGGTCATTCGATGCCGTAGCGCTTCATCTTCCGGGCGACCGTGGACTGGTCGACGCCCAGCGTCTCCGCCATGCGCGTCTGGCTCCCCTGCTGCTTCCGCGCGCGGAGCAGCAGGGCCCGCTCGGTCTCCTCCACGGCCTGGGCGAGGGTGATCCCCTCGCGCCAGGCTCCCGGCTCCGGGACCTGCCCGGGCCGGGCGGCGATGTCGGCGGGGAGATCATCGCGCTCGATGACCTCCGTCTCGGTCATCACCGCCAGCCGCTCGCAGACGTTCATGAGCTCACGCATGTTGCCGGGCCAGGAATACGCCAGCAGCGCCTCGGAGGCGGCCCGCGAGAAGCGGCGGTGGACCCCGAGGCGCTCGCTGTAGCGGCCGATGTAGTGGCGGAGGGCGGGCAGGATGCAGTCCGTGCGCTGCCGCAGCGGCGGGATGTGCAGCGGGATGACGTTCAGCCGGTAGTAGAGGTCGAGCCGGAATGCGCCCAGGTCCACCATGGCGCGCAGATCGCGATGGGTGGCAGCCAGGATGCGCACGTCCAGTTGCCGACCCTGCGTCCCGCCGACCCGCGTGACCCTCCCGTCCTCCAGGAAGCGCAGCAGCTTGACCTGTGACGACAGGGGGAGCTCGGCCACCTCGTCGAGGAAGAGGATCCCGCCGTCGGCCACCTCGAAGTAGCCGGCCTTGCCGGTGGTCTGTGCGCCGGTGAACGCGCCCTTCTCGTAGCCGAACAGCTCGGCCTCGACGAGGGACTCCGGGATGGCGCCGCAGTTGATCTTGATGAGCGGGCTCCGGGCTCGGCTCGAGCTCTTGTGGATGAGCTCGGCGACGAGGCCCTTGCCGACGCCCGACTCGCCCAGCAGGAGCACCGTGGAGTCGACCGCGGCGACCTTGATGGCCTGGCGCAGCGCCCGCTGCATGCACGGGCTCCGGGCGATGAAGCGCTGCGACTCGCTCTCCTCCAGCTGCATCTCCAGCATCTGGTGGCGGAACCGGTCCTTGATCGCCGCCTGCTCCTCGAGCTGCCGGTGCAGGGCGTCGATCTCGGTGAGGTCCTTCTCGTTGACCACCACGCGGATGAGCTCCCCGGCCTCGTCGAGGACGGGAACACCCGACAGCAGGAGGGTCCGGCCCCGCCGGCTCTGCAACATGTTCACCGGCTGGCGGGTACGGATGACCTCGAGCGTGGCCGATCGATCGAAGATTCCCTCGGCGACCAGGTCCCGCATGTTCCGCCCGACCACCTCCTGCGCGCGGATCTGGTTGAGCCGCTCGGATGCCGGGTTCACGCGCAGCACCGTGGCGCCGGCGTCGCAGATCCACAGACCCTCCGACGTCGAGTTGATGATGGCGTCCTGCTCCCGGGTCAGCTCCGCATAGGATCGCATCTGGCGGGCCGCGGCCTCCGCCGCGGTGGTGTCGACGAGCGTGCACAGGGCGCCGACCACGGCCCCGCCGGCGCGGATGGGCGTGATGCGGGGCAGGAAGGTCTGGCCTCCCCGGCGCAGGACGGGGCCGGCGCCAACGGGTTCGCCGGCCAGGGCACGGGTCACCTCGTCGGCGAGCTCCGGTGCCACCTCCCCGAACGCAGCGCCCGGGCTGGCGCGGAAGCCGTCTCGCGCCGCCGCGTTTGCGAAGAGCACGAGGCGGTCGTGGCTCAATCCGAGCACGGCGCTGCCCGTCGCCTCGAGGAGGGCCTCGGCAACCGCGTCGCGGTCTGGCCCGGAGGAATGCGCTGCATTCCCGGGGGGCTGCAGCTGGGCCGGGGCTGGCATGAGGAGAGACTATGCAATGAGGCATCGAACAGGCAATGGTGCATACCCGACCGGTCCCGCCTCCGGAGACCAGCCAGGCGGAAGCGACCGGTTGTCGCGGCATTGCCCCTGCGACGAGCACGAGACCCGACCGAAGGGGGCTGGTATAGACGTTGCTCCCGCGCTGAGGCTCACCTCCGTGGACTCACGCGGGCGCGGCTCCTCATCGGAAGGACGCCTGGAACCCGGTGTTCGCAAGCCGGCGACGGCCTGAGGAGGGACGACCATGAAGAAGACCTGCATCGACTTCAACTCGGACATGGGCGAGGGCTTCGGCCCCTGGACCATCGGCGACGGCGTCGACGACCAGATCATGCCGCTCATCAGCTCGGCCAACATCGCCACCGGCTTCCACGCCGGCGACCCGAACATCATGGGCCGCACGGTGGCGCTGGCGAAGCAGCACCAGGTGGGCGTCGGCGCCCACCCCGGCTTCCGGGACCTGGTGGGCTTCGGCCGCCGCCAGCTGAGCGGCAACCCCGCGGAGATCGTGAACGACGTCGTCTACCAGGTGGGAGCGTTGCGCGAATTCGCCCGCCTGAACGGCGTGCACTTGCAGCACGTGAAGCCGCACGGCTCGCTGTACATGGTGGCCGCGAGGGACGAAGCCCTGTCCCGTGCGCTGCTCGAGGCGCTTCAGCGAATCGAGCCGACCCTCTACGTGTTCTGCATGGAGAAGTCCGCCACTTACCGCCTGGCGAAGGAGATGGGCCAGCCGGTGGTCCGCGAGCTCTATGGCGATCGGGACTACGACACGTCGGGCCAGATCGTCTTCACCCGGCGGGTCGGGCGCCTCGACCCGGAGCAGGTCGCCGCCAAGGTGGTCCGCGCCTGCACCGAGGGCAAGGTCCGGACCGTGGAGGGAGCGGACATCGAGATCGGCTTCGACTCGGTCTGCATCCACAGCGACACGCCCGGCGCCCTCGAGCTCATCCAGGCGACGCGCAGGGCGCTGGCCCGCGCCGACGTCGCCGTGAAGCCCATCGCCCAGTCGCTCGAGGCGAGCGCCTGAGCCGACCTACCCATCCACCCGGAGGTCCCCGTTCCATGGCCCAGCACGAGATCCTGTCCCCCCTTCCGGGAACCTTCTACCGGAAGCCGGCCCCCGATGCAGAGCCGTTCGTCAAGGAAGGAGACGCGATCAAGGTCGGCGACGTCATTGGCCTCGTCGAGGTGATGAAGACGTTCAACAAGGTGCAGGCGGACGCGGCCGGCCGCGTCGTCCGGTTCGCGGTGGAGAACGAGGGGCCGGTGGAGGCTGGCCAGCCACTCGCGGTCGTCGAGACCTGACGGGAGCGCCTGCGCCGGCATGGCCCCCCGGATCCACAAGCTCCTCGTCGCCAACCGCGGCGAGATCGCCGTGCGGATCATCCGCGCGGCGCACGAGCTGGGCATGGAGACCGTCGCCGCCCACAGCTCCGCGGACCGCGACAGCCTGGCCGTGCGGCTCGCGGACGAGGCCGTGGAGATCGGGCCGCCGCACGCCAGCAAGAGCTATCTCGACGCGCAGGCGATCCTGCGCGCGGCAAGGCAGACCGGCGCCGATTCGGTCCACCCGGGTTACGGCTTCCTGTCAGAGAATGCCGAGTTCGCCCGGGCCGTGGAGGAGGCCGGCCTGGTCTTCGTCGGCCCGACCCCCGAGGCGATCCGCACCATGGGGAACAAGTCCCTGGCCCGCGAGACCGCCCGGCGCGCCGGTGTCCCCGTCGTGCCCGGGAGCGACGGCGTGGTGCCCGACATCGGGCGCGCGCTCGCCATCGCTGGCGAGATCGGCTTCCCCATGATGATCAAGGCGTCGGCGGGCGGCGGCGGGCGTGGCATCCGCGTGGCCCGGGACGCCAGGGAGCTCGCGCACGAGTTCGCGGTGGCACAGGCGGAGGCCCGCGCCGCCTTCGGGGATCCCGGCGTCTACCTGGAGCGCTTCGTCGGCAGGGCTCGCCACGTGGAGGTCCAGGTCCTCGGCGACGGGCGGGACGTGGTCCACCTCTACGAGCGCGAGTGCTCGCTCCAGCGTCGCCGCCAGAAGATCCTGGAGGAGGCGCCCTCCCCGGCACTCGCCCCCGAGACCCGCGAGCGGCTCTGCCGGTCGGCCACGACGCTGGCGCGGGCGGTGGCCTACCGCGGCGCCGGCACCCTCGAGTACCTCTACGACGCCATCACCGGCGAGTTTCTCTTCATCGAGATGAACACCCGCATCCAGGTGGAGCATCCGATCACGGAGATGATCACCGGGGTGGACCTGGTGCGCGCCATGCTGCGGATCGCCGGCGGCGAGCCTCTCCCCGTGCGCCAGGAGGAGATCGTCGCCCGGGGGGCGGCCCTCGAGTGCCGCATCAACGCCGAGGACGTCTCCCGCGACTTCATGCCCTGCCCGGGAACGGTCGCCGATCTCTTCCTGCCGGGCGGCCCCGGGGTGCGCGTGGACACGCTGCTCTACCCCGGCTACCGGATCCCCCCCTTCTACGACTCGCTGCTCGCCAAGCTCGTCGTCTGGGCCGAGTCGCGGCCGGCGGCCATCGCCCGGATGCGGCAGGCGCTTCGCGAGCTGCACATCGATGGGGTCCCGACGACCGTCGGGTTGCACCGCGACCTGATGCGGAGCGAGGAGATCCGTGGCGGGGACTACGACACCAACACGCTCGAGCGCTGGGTGGAGACCAGGCCCTGACCCGGCGCCGGCAGGACACGTGACCGAGGAGGGCGTATGCCCCTAGGACCAGCGCGCTACTCGTTCGGCGGAGACGACCACATCTTCGTCGAGCTCAGTGAGGAGATGTCCCTCGAGGCCTTCTTCAAGGGCATGGCGATCACCAACGCGGTGAGGCGGCTCGCCATCCCCGGCGTGACCGAGATCTGTCCGGCCAACGCGTCGTACCAGATCCGCTTCAAGCCCGAGGTCGTCCACCCGGCCGACCTCATGAAGATGCTCCAGGCGCTCGAGGCCGTGATGGGTGACGCGGAGCTGGAGCTCGAGACCCGAATCATCGAGATCCCCGTCCTCTACGGCGATCCCTGGACCCGCGAGACGCTGATGCGGTTCCGGGAGCGCCACCAGGATCCGAAGTCGACCGACATCGAGTACGCGGCGCGCATCAACCACTACAAGTCGGTCGACGATTTCGTGAAGGCGCATTCCGGCTCGCCGTGGTTCGTCTCGATGGTGGGGTTCGTCGCCGGGCTGCCCTTCCTCTTCCAGATGGTGGAGCGGGAGCGGCAGATCGAGGTGCCGAAGTACCTGCGGCCGAGGACGGACACCCCGAAGCTGACGATCGGCCACGGCGGCTGCTTCAGCTGCATCTACTCGGTGCGCGGGGCCGGCGGCTACCAGATGTTCGGCATCACCCCGGCGCCCATCTTCGATCCGGCCCAGAGGGTGCCCTACCTGAAGGACTTCATGGTGTTCTTCCGGCCGGGCGACATCGTGAAGTTCAAGTCCATCGATCGCGCGCAGTACGACCGCGCCGTCGCCGAGGCGGACAAGGGGACCTTCGACCTGCGCATCCGCCCGGTGCGCTTCTCGCTGAAGAGATTCCTCGTCAACCCCGCGGCCTACAACCACGGACTCGAGGAGGTGCTCTATGGCAATTGAGGTCGTGAAGCCGGGCCTCGCCACCACCGTGCAGGACGCCGGCCGCGAGGGCTACTACCACCTCGGCATCCCGCCGTCGGGCGCGATGGACCAGCACTCCTTCCTCGCGGCCAACCTCCTCGTCGGGAACGACGAGAGCGCCGCGGTGCTGGAGTGCACCCTGCTCGGCCCCGAGCTTCTCTTCCGCGAGCCGGCCATCGTGGCCGTCACCGGCGCCGACCTCCCGCCCAAGGTCAACGGCGAGCCGGTGCCGAGCTACGAGTCCCTGGCGGTGAGAGCCGGCGACGTGCTCTCGTTCGCCTTCCTGAAGGCGGGCGCTCGCGCCTACCTTGCGGTTGCCGGCGGCATCGACGTTCCCGTGGTCCTGGGAAGCCGCTCCACCTATGGCCTCGGCGCCTTCGGAGGCTTCAACGGTCGCGCCCTCCAGAACGGCGACGTGCTGCCCGTCGGCCACCCCGGGCCGGGGGCGCGGGCCGGCCGGCGGCTCGGACCGGAGCTGCGCCAGCCGCTGCCCCGCGAGATCGAGATCCGCAGCATGCCGGGTCTCTACTCCCACCGGCTCACCGAGCAGTCGGCACGCGATTTCTACGAGGACGTCTGGTCGGTGGCGCCGGAGGCGGACCGCATCGGCTACCGATTCCGCCACGGCCGCCCCCTCAAGTTCCGCGAGCACGCGCAGCCGTTCGGCGCGGGCTCCGACCCCTCCAACATCGTGGACGCCGGCTACCCCATCGGATCGATCCAGGTCCCGGGTGGCCTGGAGCCGATCATCCTGCACCGCGACGCGGTCTCGGGGGGAGGCTACGCGATGATCGGAACGGTCATCAGCGCCGACATGGACCTCATCGCCCAGCTGCAGCCGAACAACAAGGCCCGCTTCGTGGCGGTGGATCTCGAGCAGGCGCTGGCGGCGCGCCGGGAGTACCGGGCGCGGCTGGACCGGCTGCGGGCGGCGCTGTCCCAGTGAGAACGGGTGAACCGAGGAGCTGCACGCTGCACGGACGCAATCCCGTCGCAAGGAGGAACGACATGACGAAGCTGACGCTCCATGGAGTCGTCTCCGGCCTGGCCGCTGCCCTGGCGCTCGGCGCCGGGTCGGCCCGCGCGGCCGACTGGTTTCCCTACAAGGCGGAAGCCGTGGAGCCGCCCTTCGCGGCCGACGGCAAGACCACGGTGGTCGAGTACGTCCCGCTGAAGAAGGCCAGCAAGAAGTGGGACATCTGCGTCTCCTTCCCCCACATGAAGGACGCCTACTGGCTGGGCGTGGACTACGGCGTCGTGGAGGAGGCGAGGCGACTCGGCGTGAAGATGGAGCTCGTCGAGGCCGGCGGCTACACCAACCTGAACAAGCAGGTCTCCCAGATCGAGGACTGCGTGTCCCGCGGCGCCAACGCGGTGGTGATCGGCGCCATCTCGGCCGATGGCCTCAACAACCTCGTGAAGACCATCGCCGCGAAGAACATCCCGGTCATCGACGTGATCAACGGCATCAACTCCCCGGACATCTCCGCGAAATCCCTGGTTTCCTTCTACACCATGGGCTACTCGGCCGGTGAGTACCTGGCCAAGCTGCACCCGGCGGGCGGGAAGGCGGCCAAGGTGGGCTGGTTCCCCGGCCCCGCGGGCGCCGGCTGGGTGGAGGCCGCGCACAAGGGCTTCGCCGAGGCGGTCAAGGGCAGCGCGCTGGTGGTGCTCGATCCGAAGTACGGCGACACGGGCAAGGAGGCGCAGTCCAAGCTCGTGGAGGACGTGCTGCAGGGAAACCCGGACCTGGCCTACATCGCCGGCACCGCCGTCACCGCCGAGGCGGCGCAGGGCATCGTCCGCGAGCGCGGTCTCGACAAGAAGGTGAAGATCATGGCCTTCTACATGACCCCGGGCGTCTACGAGGGAATCCAGAAGGGGCGCATCATGGCTGCCCCGGCCGACTCCATGGTGATCCAGGGGCGCATCGCCATCGACCAGGCGGTTCGCCTGCTCGAGGGCAAGCCCGTGGTGAAGCACGTCGGTCCCAAGATCTTCGTGGTGGACCGGAGCAACATGAAGACGGTCAAGCACGACACCATCCTGCCGCCGACGACGTTCAAGCCCGTCTTCACGGTGAAGTGAGGGTCCTCCGGCCCGCCTCGGACGCCGCTGCGGCGCCGGGGCGGGCCCGCTCCTCCCGGCCCCCCGTGGCAGCAGAGCCAACGCCCGCCGCCCTCCTCGAGACGCGCGGCCTGACCAAGCGCTACCCGGGCGTGCTGGCCCTCGACCACGTCGACTTCGCCCTGCAGCGGGGCGAGGTCCACGTGCTCTTCGGCGAGAACGGGGCCGGCAAGTCGACGCTCATCTCCATCCTCGCCGGCGCACAGCAGCCGACGGCGGGCGAGGTGCTCTTCTCCGGCCAGGCGGTCGCGTTCGGCTCGGTGCGGGCCGCCCGGCAGCGCGGCATCAGCGCGGTCTTCCAGGAGTTCTCGCTCGTCCCCACGCTGACCGTGGCCCAGAACCTCTTCCTCGGGGACGAGCCCCGCCGCGGCGGCTTCATCGACCGGGCAAAGCTCCGGTCGAGAGCCCGCGAGCTGCTCGGGCGCCTCGACTTCCGCATCGACCCCGCCTGCGTGGTGGCCTTCCTCTCCCGCGCCGAGCAGCAGATGGTGGAGATCGCCAAGGCATTTCGGGGCGAGCTTTCGGTGCTGATCCTCGACGAGCCCACCGCCTCCCTGACGGAGAAGGAGACGGAGAGGCTCTTCGCGCTGGTGGAGAAGCTCAAGGCCTCCGGGGTGGGCATCGTCTACATCTCCCATCGCATCCAGGAGATCCGCCGCATCGGGGACCGGGTCACGGTGCTGCGCGACGGCCACAAGATCGCCACGGTGGATGCGAAGGCCACCGACGAGGACCGGCTCATCGAGATGATGACCGGGCGTCCCATCGCCGAGATCTACCCCCGGATCTCCCACCAGCCCGGGGAGCGGCTCCTGGAGATCAGCGGCCTGAGCACCGCCGGGCGCGAGGTTCTCGACGCCTCGCTCGAGGTGCGGCGCCACGAGGTGGTCGGGATCGCGGGCCTGGTCGGCTCCGGCAAGTCCGAGCTCCTGCGGGCGGCCTTCGGGGTCGCCGAGGTGGCAGCGGGCCGCGTCCTGTTCCGCGGGAAGGACAGGACCGGCGCCACGCCCAAGGAGATGCTGGAGGCGGGGATGTTCTACCTGCCGCCCGATCGCAAGGAAGAAGGGCTCGTCATGCCCTTCACCGCCAGCGCGAACATCACGCTGCCGGCGCTCCGCCTCTACCCCCAGCGCCGCGCCCTGGGGTGGCTCTCCAAGATCGCCCAGAACCAGCTCTCCGAGAAGACCGCGGAACGAGTGCAGCTCGCCTTCCGCAACCTCATGCGCCCGGTCGCCCTCCTCTCCGGCGGCAGCCAGCAGAGGGTGCTGTTCGCCAAGGGGCTGGTGCACGAGGTGGACCTGTTCGTCTACGACGAGCCGACGGTGGGCGTGGACATGGGGACGCGCAGCGCGCTCTACGCGGTCATCAAGGAGCTGTGCGAGACCGGGTGTGGCGTGGTGGTGATCTCGTCGGATCTCCCGGAGATCCTGCACCTCTGCCATCGCGTCTACGTGATGCGGCGCGGGCGGCTGGTGGCCGAGCTGCAGGGGGACGCGATCAGCGAGTCGAACGTGCTCCAGCACTTCTTCGGAGAGGATTCCACGGCATGACGGCCCCCCCCGCCACACCCGACCAGGCGCACGAGCCGACGCTCTGGCGCGGCATCGGCGCCATCGCCAAGGGCCTCTTCCTGAAGCTCGGCGTCCTGCCCTTCCTGCTGGTGATCGCGCTGGTGATGTTCACGATGCTCTCGGACCAGTTCCTGACCACGCAGAACATGGTCAACCTGCTCCGGCAGTCGGTCTACCTCATCCTGGTCTCGCTCGGGCAGATGCTGGCGCTCGTCACCGGCGGATTCGACCTCTCGGTGGGCACGATCCAGGCAGTCACCTCGGTGGTCTCGGCGATGGTGATGAGCACGCTCGGCGCCCAGTCGCCCGACGCCCTGTGGTTCGCCATCGTCGTGGGGAGCCTTGCCGGCATCCTGGCGGGCATGCTGGTCGGCGTGGTGAACGGCTTCGGCATCGCCTACCTCGGCGTCACGCCGTTCATCATGACGCTCGGCATCCAGTCGGTGGGCTTCGGCGTCGCGCTCTTCCTCACCGGGGGAGTCCCGGTTTCCGGCATTCCGGCGCCCTTCGGCGACACCTTCGGCTTCGGCAAGGTCCTCGGACTTCCCGTCCCGGTCCTCATCACCGTGGCCTGCATCGCCGGGTTCTACGTGCTCCTCGATCGCACGGCGCTCGGCAGCTACTTCCACGCCGTCGGCGGCAACACCAAGGCGGCCGTGCTCTCCGGCATCAACATCCGTCGGGTCCTCATGATGGCCTATCTCCTGTGCGCCGGGGTCGCCGCGCTGTCCGGGCTCCTGCTCACCGCGCGCGTGGACAGCGGCGAGGCGAACATCGGCGGGACGGTGGCGCTCGAGTCGATCGCGGCCTGCGTCATCGGCGGCGTCAGCCTGCGAGGCGGGCTGGGCCGGGTCGAGAACGTGGTTCTCGGGGCCATCTTCATCGGGCTGGTGCAGAACGGCATGAACCTGGCCAGCGTCGGCTCCTACTTGCAGATGGTCGTGCTCGGCGTGCTGCTCATCACCGCCGTCATCTCCGACCAGCTGCGGCAGAGGTACTTCTCGAGGGCGTGACCTCCCGGAAAGGAGAGCAGGCGTGGCCTTCACCAACAAGGCGATCGAGGCGCGGGCGCAGCAGATCATTCCCCGGGGAGTGGCCTTCAGCTTTCCGGTGTACGTCGAGCGCGCCGAGAACGCCGAGATATGGGACGTCGAGGGGCGCAGATACGTCGACTTCGGCAGCGGCATCGCGGTCCTGAACACCGGCCACCGCCATCCCAAGGTCATCGCGGCCGCGAGGGCCCAGCTCGACCGCTTCACCCACACGGCCTTTCAGGTCATCCCGTACGAGTCCGCCATCGGCCTGGCGGAGCGCCTGGCGAAGGTGATGCCCGGGGCCTTCCCCAAGAAGGTGGCCTTCTTCTCGACCGGTGCCGAGGCCGTCGAGAACGCCGTGAAGATAGCGAGGGCGGCGACCGGCAGGCCCGGGGTGATCGCCTTCGGGGGCGCCTTCCACGGGCGAACGTTGCTGGCCCTGGCGCTCACCGGCAAGGTGGCCCCCTACAAGCAGGGCTTCGGGCCCCTGCCGGGCGACGTCTTCCACGCACCCTTCCCCTCGGCCCTCCACGGCGTCTCCGTCGGACAGGCGCTCGATGGCATCGAGCGCCTCCTGAAGTGCGACATCGAGCCCCAGCGCGTCGCCGCCATCCTGGTGGAGCCGGTGCAGGGCGAGGGCGGCTTCTACGTGGCCCCGCCGGAGTTCCTCCGCGCCCTCCGCGAGATGTGCGACAGGCACCGCATCGCTCTCATCGCCGACGAGGTCCAGACCGGATTCGGCCGCACGGGCAGGATGTTCGCGATGGAGCACTCCGGCGTGGCGGCCGACCTCGTGGCCGTCGCCAAGAGCCTGTCGGGCGGCTTCCCTCTCGCCGCGGTGGTCGGGAGGGCCGAGATCATGGACGCGCCCGGGCCCGGCGGCCTGGGGGGGACCTTTGCCGGCAGCCCCGTCGCCATCGCCGCGGCGCATGCCGTCCTCGACGTCCTGGACGCCGAGGACCTCTGTGCCCGCTCCGAGAGGCTCGGAAGCAGGCTGGTGGAGTTCCTCGAGCAGCGCCGGAGGTCGGTGCCGCAGCTCGCCGAGGTCCGGGGGCTCGGGTCCATGGTGGCGGCGGAGTTCTGCGCGCCAGGGACGAACAGCCCCGATCCCGCCTTCGCCAAGCGCGTCCAGGAGCGGTGCCTGGAGGGCGGCCTGTTCCTGCTCACCTGCGGGGTATACGGCAACGTGATCCGCTTCCTCTACCCGCTCACCATCCCGGAGGCCCACTTCCAGGAGGGGCTCGCCGTCCTCGGCCGGGCGCTCCAGCGCTGACCCGGGAAGGAGACTCGCCCCATGGGCAGGACCGTCATCGCCACCGACCGGGCCCCCAAGGCCATCGGGCCGTACTGCCAGGCCGTGCTCCGCCGCGGTCCCCGGGAGAGCACGCTCTACTGCGCCGGGCAGATCGCCCTCGACCCCGAGACCATGGAGATCGTCCCGGGAGACATCCGCGCCCACACCGAGCGGGTGATGCGAAACATCGATGCCGTGCTGGCCGCGGGGGGCATGACCTTCGCCGATGTCGTGAGGACGACCATCTACCTCGTGGACCTGGCCGACTTCGCGGCCATGAACGAGGTGTACGGAAGCCGCTTCGCCGGGGCACCGCCTCCGCGGTCGACGGTCCAGGTGGCGGGCCTCCCGCGCGGTTCGCGCGTGGAGATCGAGGTGCTGGCGGTTCGCGAGGCGCAGGCGCGCCGCACGAGGCCGAAGGCGACTCGCGGGAAGAGGCCCGGCCGGGCGAGCGCCGCACGCTCCCGGCCGCGGTAGGGGAGGCACCTCGCGGTGGCGGGCTACCGGAGCTCGATCTCGACGAAGACGATCTCGTGGTCGCTGGCGTTGCCCACGTCGTGCTCGACGCCCATGGGCCGGGAGTAGGACTGGCCCGCCGTCAGCTCGGCGTAGCGGGTCTCGCGCCCGTCGTCGACCTGGAGGCGGCCGCCCGTGATCGGCACCACGATGGTGTCGTGCGCGTGGCGGTGCCAGCCCGTCGCCGTCCCCGGCGCGAGGCGCCACTGGGTCACCTTCACCCGGCCGTCGTCGAGCTGCACGGTGGCGACCCCTGCGGGCCGGGAGGTGCTCGGAGTCGTCATGTCAGGACCTCTCGGGACCGCCGCCCAGGTACGCCGCCCGCACCCGCGGATCGGCGGCCAGCTCCCTCGACGGCCCCTCCAGCGCCAGCCTGCCGTGCTCGAGCACGTAGGCGTAGTCGCTGATGGCCAGCGCCAGCCGGGCGTTCTGCTCCACCAGGAGGATGGTGGCGCCGTCCCGGTGGATGGCCTCCACCATGTCGAAGATCTGCTGGACCAGGATGGGCGAGAGGCCCATCGACGGCTCGTCGAGGAGCAGGATCCGCGGCCGCGCCAGGAGGGCCCGGGCGAAGGCCAGCATCTGCTGCTGGCCGCCGGAGAGCGAGCCGGCGAGCGCCTTGCGCCGCTCGGCCAGGATGGGGAAGCGGCTGCACTGCTCCTCGATGGCGGCCGCCAGGGCCTCC
>DATIFE010000162.1:0-16649 GCA_035455425.1 Anaeromyxobacteraceae bacterium
GGCTTCCTGCACCTCCGCCGCTACCGCGCCGTGAACCGGCGCGCCGACGGCTCGGTCTCCCGCGAGTACCCCATCGACGTGGTGGACCGGCCCACCCTCGACGCCGTGGCGGTCTGCCTCTGGGCCGAGGGCCCCGGGGGACCGGAGGTTCTCCTGCGCCGCGGCCTGCGCCCGGCCGCCTGGTTCCGCAAGGACCAGCGCCCGGTGCTCGACGAGCCCACCTACCTGCTCGTCGAGGAGCTGGTGGCCGGCGTGGTCGAGCCCGGCGAGCGCGGGCTCGAGGGGCTGCGGCGGCGCGCCTCCGAGGAGGTGGCGGAGGAGGCCGGCCTGGCCGTCCCGCCGGAGCGCTTCGAGCCGCTGGGCGGCCCGTTCTTCATGCTGCCGGGCATCGCCTCGGAGAAGATTCACCTGCTGGCCGCGCGGATCCCGCGGGGCGACCGCCAGGGCCCCTGGCCCGCGCCCGGGAATGGCGACGGCTCGCCCCTGGAGGAGGGGGCCGAGCTCCTGTGGCGCCCGCTGGCCGGGGCCATCGCCGCCTGCGAGCGCGGCGAGATCGAGGACGCCAAGACCGAGATCGCCCTGCGCCGGCTGGCGGCGCGGCCGGCGGGACGGGCCGCCGGCGACGTGTGATAGCCTCCCTGGAGGAGGACCCGCCATGCTCGTCGCCGCCGCCCTCGCGCTGACGCTCTCCGCCCCGGCACCGAAGGCCGCGTTCTTGCCGCCGCGGGCGGCGGCGGTGACCGACAAGCTGAAGTGCGACTACGCCACCATCCTGGTCATGAGCCCGGAGAAGGGGGAGCTGCGCGGGACCACCCCGGCCGGCGTGGTGACCTACCGGATCGGGCCCGCGGTCCAGGCCTTCGACCGGGAGGGGCGGCCCGCGGCGGGGGCCGCGGGCCTCAAGCCCGGCGACAAGGTCCGCGTGTACTACGTCGTCGACGACGGGGCCCGGGTCCTGGAGATCGACGTGGAGTAGGGCGCTGTGCCCGGGCCGCGGGAGGGGAATCGACCCCGTCCGCGGTAAGATGCCGACGTGCTCCTCGCCGCACCGCTCCTCTTCGCGCTCCTGGCGGGGCCGCCGGCCAGGCCCGCTCCACCTCCCGCCCCGCGGGCGGCGACGCCGCCCCGCGCGCCGCAGAGGCCCATGGGCACCGTCGCCGGGCAGCTCCGCCACAAGGGCTGCCAGAGCGCGCCGGCCGGCGCGACCGTCTCGGCCATCGGCGTGGACGCCAGCGCCGCCGCCGACGCCGCCGGGCGCTTCGCCCTGCAGCTCCCGCCGGGCAGCTACTCCCTGGTGATCGACGGGCCGGGCCTGGTCTCCGACCAGCGCGTCGACGACGTCTCCGTGGCCCAGGGGCAGACGCGCGACCTCGGCACGGTGGAGGTCTGGCCCGACGAGAGGCCGGCCGGCTGCGGCACCGCCGAGCTCGCCCCTCCGCCGGTGGAGCCGGTGGTGGCCGTGGCCCCCGACACGCCCTCGCTGATCCTCCCGGGAGACCGCGTGTCCCCCTCGTCGCCGGGCGGCGAGGTCTGGGTCCGCGCCTCGCCCGGGACCGGGCCCGGGCAGCTGGCCCTCCAGGGAAACCCCTCCCGGCCCGACGAGGACGCCCTCGGCCCGCCGAGCTTCGCCGTCGGCCCGACCGGATCGCTCTGGGTGCTCGACGCCCTCAACCGCCGCGTGGTCCGGTTCGACCCCCGCGGCCGCGCGCTCGCCACCTTCCCCATGACCCACCTGGGCGACGTCCCGGCGATGGAGGCCGACCTCACCGTCACCGAGGAGGGCCACGTCTTCCTGTTCACCACGGGAGAGATGCCGGTCCTGGCCGAGTACGACGGGGCCGGCCGCCTGCTGGTGGCCGGGGCCCTGCCGGGCCAGTTCCGGAGCGTGAGCCAGGTGTCCTGCAGCCGCGGCCGCCCCTGGTTCCTGATGCAGAACGGCCAGGCGGTCCGCGTGGAGCTCTCCTGGGGCGGGCTCCGGGGCGAGGGGCCGCTGCCGGGGCTGCCGGTGGGCGACCTCTACGCCCGCGCCGAGCGCACCGGCCGCTTCCGCGCCGCGGTCAAGCTGGCGACGGCCGACGGACGGGTGCGCCGCAGCGTGCAGCTCCACTCCCGCGTGCCGGTGACCGGGGTGCGGCTGGTGGGCGTGGACCGGCGCGGCGACCTGGTGCTGGCGGTGGACCGGGCCGAGGGCGGCGAGTCCGGCGCCCCGCAGGCCGACGTGCTGCTGCTCTCGCTCACGCCGCTCGGGCACCTGGGGGCGGCCCGGGCGGTGCCCCCGGGGGCGCGGCGGTTCGAGTTCCGCGAGTTCGCCCTGGCGCCGGACGGGAGCGTGGTGCAGATGCAGTCCGACGCCGCCGAGGTGCGCTTCGTGCGCTGGGCGCTCCTGCCGCCGCCGCGCGAGACCGCCGCGGGCGAGGGCATCCTCCGGGGCCGGGTGCTCGAGAACGGCCGGCCGGCTCCGGGCGCCGCCGTCTCCGTCGGCCGCCCCCGCCGGCCCGTGCCGCTGGCGGCCGACGGCAGCTTCGAGGTGCGCCTCCCGGCGGGCACCTACACCCTGAGCGTCCGCACCCCGGTGAGCGGCGGCGCGGCCGAGCCGCTGCCGGTGGAGGTCCGGGTGGCGGTGGCGCCGGGAGCCACCGTGGACGTCGGCAACGTGGCGGTGGCGCCGCGCGTTCCCCGTCCCGCGCCGCTGCCGGCGGGTCCCTGACGTGGCGAAGCTCGGGGAGATCCTGGTGGCCCGCGGCGCGGTGGCGCGGGAGCAGGTGCGCGAGGCGCTGGACGGCCAGGTGATCTACGGGGGCCGGCTGGGCACGAACCTGCTCGAGCTGGGAGCCGTGACCGAGGAGGACCTGGCCCAGGCGCTGGCGCAGCAGCACGGCTGCTCGGCGCTCTGGGGCGAGATCGGAGGCGAGCTGCGGGCCATGGAGCTTCTCCAGGCGGACCGGGTCGAGCGCCTGGAGGCGGTGCCGCTCCGGCTCGACGGCCGGCGCCTCTCGGTGATGTTCCGCGACCCGCGCGACCTGGCCCGGGTCGACCAGGTGGCCTTCGCCACCGGCAAGGAGGTGCGGCCGGTGGTGGTGGCCGAGTCGCGGCTCTGGTGGCTGATGCGCCGCCACTACGCGCTCCACCGCCCGATGCGGGGCGTGGAGCTGGTGGCCTCGCGGGCCCCGCCCGACCTCCGCCTCCCGACGCCGCCGCCGCCCGGCGGCCCCGACCTGATGGACGAGGCCGAGTTCGCCGCCCTCTACCAGAAGCTGCCGGCGCAGCAGGCCCGGGCGCCGGCCCGGGCGCCGGCCGAAGTGCAGCCGGCGGCCGCGGCGGGCGGATTCCAGGGCACCCTGGTCTCCACCGAGGAGGTCCTGGCGGCGCTGCAGGTCGAGGCGGAGCAGACCTCGGAGCGGGCCCTTCCCGTCGGCCTCCCGCCCTCCGGGGAGGAGCCCCCTCCGCTGGGCTTCGACGAGGCGGTGCGGGCGCTGGAGGGCGTGGCCGATCGCGACGCCATCGCGCGGGTGGTGCTGCGATGCGCCCGCTCCCGCTTCCGGCGCGCCCTGCTGCTCACGGTCCGCGGCGCCCAGGCCGACGGGTGGGAGGGCCTGGGCGAGGGCCTGTCGCCGCAGGCGGTGGCGGCCATCCACGCCAGCTGCCGGCAGCCGGGCGTGTTCCGGACGGTGGTGGAGAGCCAGGCCCACTTCCTCGGCCCGCTGCAGAAGACCGACGCCAACATCCGCTTCCTGCGGGCGCTCGGCGGCGGGGCGCCCCGCAACTCCTTCGCCATGCCCGTCCTGGCGCGCGGCGAGGTGGTCAACGTGCTCTACGCCGACAACGGGCGCGGCCAGCTGGTGGATCCCGACGGCGTCGGGGAGCTGCTCATCCTGGCCACCAAGATCACCCGGAGCTACGACGTGCTCCTCTCCCGGGCGCGCTGAAGCGTGGCGTCCACCATCCACTTCTTCCTGCTCCCCGAGGACGAGCGGGCGCTGCTGCGCCGGCTGGGCCGGGAGGGCCTCACCGCGTACCCGGAGCTCGTGCCGCCCGGCTTCCAGGCGCCGGCGGTGGGGGAGGGGCTGGCCGAGGCCCTGGGCGGCCCGGCCTGGTACCTCGCCGCCGAGCGGCTCGGCCCGGTCATCGTCCACCCGGTGAAGCGCGGGCCCGAGAAGGGGATGCTGAAGATCGAGGAGGTCCCCTCGCCGGTATTCCACTTCCAGCGCTCGCTCCGGAACGAGGAGGGCGAGCTGGTGGCGGGGCGGCTGTGGGTGGACCTCGAGGGGGGCGAGGGCAGCCGCAGCCAGGAGGGCAAGCCCTGGGCCCTGCAGCGGATCCTCGACGACCTCCAGGTCTGGTGCCGCAAGGCGCTGCGCCGCAGCGACCCGCGGGGGTGGTGGGTGGGGCCCCGGGCGGCCGAGGCCTGGAAGCGCGGCGACCTGGTGCTCCGCCAGGCCGGTCACCGGGGGCGCACGGTCGGGGTCTGGAGGTAGGCACGCCCCGTGGCGTACAACCCCGGCAGCAGCTCCCGGGGAGGAAGCCATGGACGTCATCCGAAGGGCAGTGCTCCTGGCCGCGCTGGCCGCCGGCCCGGCGCGGGGCGCCGACTTCGAGGGGATCCTCGAGGGGCGCGTGGTCGGGACCCACGTGAACGCGACCTACCGCGCCACGGTGGGCCGGGACGGGGTGCGGGCCCGGATGGAGCGGACGCTGCCCGAGAAGGAGGCCAAGCTCCTGGGCAAGGCGGCCCTGGTGCACACCAGCCTCTGGCGCCGCGCCGAGCCCGACCGGACCTACCTCCTCGACGACGTGGCGAAGACGTACACGGTGATCGAGGTGCCCAAGGACCGGGAGCCCGGGCCGGAGTATGCGGTCCGCCGGCTGGGGAAGGACCGGGTTGCGGGCCTTCCCTGCGAGAAGGTGGCCATCCGGCGCGGCGAGGGGCGGGAGTCGGAGATCTGCGTCTGCTCCGAGCTCAGCGCCACCGGGACCCTGTCGCAGAGCATGGTGCGCGAGCAGGGGGGGCTCTTCGCAGCCCTGCACAAGGCCGGCGTCGAGGGCTTCCCCATCCGCTGGAAGATCCACACCGACAGCGGCGACGACGTCATGGAGCTCGTCTCGGCGAAGCGCCAGCGGGTGCCCGCCTCCACCTTCGCCATCCCCGCCGGCTACCGGGAGGCCCGGCACGCCGGCGGCCCGGGGCAGGGCGGGGAGGAGGGCGCGCGGCGGCGGGAGGAGGCGCTGAAGAAGATGTCGCCGGAGCAGCGCAAGAAGATGGAGGAGCTGCTCAAGTCCATGGGCGGGAAGTGAGCCGGGCGCCCGGCGCGCGCCGCCAGGCCGGCTCCCCGGCAGATATCGGCCGAGGGCGCCGCACCCCTCCGGGAATTATGATCCCGGCCCGGCCCGATCTACAGAAGGCCGGGCCCCGAGGAGTCACCCATGGAGAACCCTCCCGACATCGACCCGCAGGAGACGCGGGAGTGGCTCGAGGCGCTCGAGGGCGTCCTGGCGCGGGAGGGCGCGGACCGGGCCCACTTCCTCATCGAGCAGCTCATCGACAAGGCGCGCCGCTCCGGCGCCTACCTGCCGTTCTCCGCCAACACCGCCTACCTCAACACCATCCCGGTCGATCGCCAGCCGCCGCTCCCGGGGGACTTCGCCATCGAGCAGCGCATCCGCCACTACGTGCGCTGGAACGCCATGGCCATGGTGGTGCGGGCCAACCGGCGCACCAACGTGGGCGGCCACATCGCCAGCTTCGCGTCGGCCGCCATGCTGTACGACATCGGCTACAACCACTTCTGGCGCGCCTCCGCCGAGGGGCAGGGGGGCGATCCCGTCTTCATCCAGGGCCACTCGGCCCCCGGGATCTACGCCCGCGCCTACCTGCTGGGCCTCCTCACCGAGGAGCAGCTCGACAACTTCCGGCAGGAGGTCGACGGCAAGGGGATCTCCAGCTACCCGCACCCGTGGCTCATGCCGGGGTTCTGGAACTTCCCCACCGTGTCCATGGGCCTCGGGCCCATCATGGCCATCTACCAGGCGCGGTTCATGAAGTACCTCGCCGACCGCGGCCTCTCGGACACGGCCGGGCGCAAGGTGTGGGCGCTCACCGGCGACGGCGAGATGGACGAGCCGGAGTCGATGGGGGCCATCGGCATGGCGGGCCGGGAGCGGCTCGACAACCTGATCTTCGTGGTCAACTGCAACCTGCAGCGGCTCGACGGGCCGGTGCGGGGGAACGGCAAGATCATCCAGGAGCTGGAGGCCGACTTCCGCGGCGCCGGCTGGAACGTGATCAAGGTGGTCTGGGGCCGCCACTGGGATCCGCTGCTGGCCCGCGACAAGACCGGGGCCCTGGTGCGCCGGATGATGGAGGCCGTCGACGGCGACTACCAGGTCTACAAGTCCCGCGACGGCGCCTTCGTCCGCGAGCACTTCTTCAACACGCCCGAGCTCCGGGCCATGGTGGCCGACTACTCCGACGACGACATCTGGAACCTGAACCGCGGGGGACACGATCCCTTCAAGGTCTACGCCGCCTACCACGCGGCGGTGCACCACCAGGGACAGCCGACGGTGATCCTGGCCAAGACCGTGAAGGGCTACGGCATGGGGGAGTCGGGCGAGGCGCAGAACATCACCCACCAGCAGAAGAAGATGTCGGTGGAGGCCATCCGCCGGTTCCGCGACCGCTTCCAGATCCCCATTCCCGACGACCGGCTCGAGGAGGTCCCCTACATCAAGTTCGAGGAGGGGTCGAAGGAGCTCGAGTACCTTCGCGCCCGCCGGGCGGCGCTCGGCGGCGACCGGCCCACGCGGCGCCGCAGGGCCGCGGCGCTCCCGGTGCCGCCCCTGTCGGCCTTCGCGCGGCTCCTGGAGGGCTCCGGCGACCGCGAGATCTCGACCACCATGGCCTTCGTCCAGCTCCTCCAGGCCCTGGTGAAGGACAAGGCCATCGGCCCGCGGGTGGTCCCCATCGTGGCCGACGAGTCGCGGACCTTCGGCATGGAGGGGATGTTCCGCCAGCTCGGCATCTGGAGCCAGGTGGGCCAGCTCTACACGCCGCAGGACGCCGACCAGCTCACCTTCTACAAGGAGGACAAGCACGGCCAGATCCTGCAGGAGGGGATCAACGAGGCCGGCGCCATGAGCAGCTGGATGGCCGCGGCCACGTCGTACTCCGTCCACGGCGTGCCCATGATCCCCTTCTACATCTTCTACTCGATGTTCGGCTTCCAGCGCGTCGGCGACCTGGCCTGGGCGGCGGGCGACATGCGCAGCCGCGGGTTCCTGCTCGGCGGCACCGCCGGCAGGACCACGCTCAACGGCGAGGGGCTGCAGCACGAGGACGGGCACTCCCATGTCCTCTCGGCCAGCATCCCCAACTGCGTCTCCTACGACCCCACCTTCGGCTACGAGGTGGCGGTGGTGATCCAGGACGGACTGCGCCGCATGTGCGCCGAGCAGGAGGACGTCTACTACTACCTGACGCTGATGAACGAGAACTACCGGCAGCCGCCCATGCCCGAGGGCGCGGCGCCGGGGATCGTGAAGGGGATGTACCTCTTCCGTGCCGGCGAGAAGGGGAAGGCGCCGCGGGTGCAGCTCCTCGGCTCCGGGACCATCTTCCGCGAGGTCGAGGCGGCGGCCGGGATCCTCCGGGCCGACTGGGGCGTCGAGGCGGACCTGTGGAGCTGTCCCAGCTTCACCGAGCTGGCGCGCGACGGCCGGGCGGTGGAGCGCGCGCGCCTGGTCGATCCGGCGGGGAAGCCGGCGCGCTCCTGGGTGGAGCAGTGCCTGGCGGAGACGCAGGGACCGGTGGTGGCGGCCACCGACTACGTCCGCGCCTTCGCCGAGCAGATCCGCCCCCATGTCCCGCGGCGATACCTGGTGCTGGGCACCGACGGCTACGGGCGTTCCGACACCCGGGAGAAGCTGCGCCGCTTCTTCGAGGTCGACCGGCACTTCGTCGCCCTGGCGGCGCTCCGGGCGCTGGCGGACGAGGGAGCCATCCCCGCGCCGCGGGTCGCCGAGGCGGCCAGAAGGTACGGCATCGACCCCCGCAAGCCCGCGCCCTGGACGGTGTAGCGATGGCCACCATCGAGGTCACGGTCCCGGGCATCGGCGACTTCAAGGACGTGGGCGTGATCGACGTCCTGGTGAAGCCCGGAGACGCCGTCAAGGCCGACGACTCGCTCATCACCCTCGAGTCGGACAAGGCCACCATGGACGTGCCCTCGCCCGCGGTGGGCACGGTCCGGGAGATGCGGGTGAAGGTGGGCGACCGGGTCCACGAGGGGAGCGTGATCCTCGTGCTGGAGGAGGTGGCGCCCTCGGCCGGGGCCAACGGGCCCATGGCCGCGCACGAGCTTCCGCCCGCGGCCCCCGCCGGGGCCCCCGCGCCGTCCGGCCCCGGGCCCCTCGAAGCCGGCGCGGGCACGCTGCGCCAGGCCCCGGTCCCGGTCCCGCCCGCCGGCGACCTCGCGCCCGGCGCGGAGGGCGGGGCCGAGGCCAGGGCGCACGCGTCGCCCGCGGTGCGCAAGCTGGCCCGCGAGCTGGGGGTGGATCTCTCGCGCGTGCCGGGCTCGGGCCCGAGGGGGCGCATCCTGCAGGAGGACGTGGAGCGCTTCGTGAAGCAGGTCATGACCGGGACGGCGCCGGCCGGCGGAGCCGGCGGCGTGGCGCTCGACCTGCTCCCCTGGCCGCGCGTCGACTTCGCCCGCTTCGGCCCGGTCGAGAGCCGGCCGCTGTCGCGCATCCGCAAGATCTCGGCGGCCAACCTGGCCCGGAACTGGGTGATGATCCCGCACGTCACGCAGCACGACGAGGCCGACATCACCGGGCTGGAGGCCTTCCGCCAGGAGCTGAACCGCGAGCACGGGAACGAGGGCGTCAAGGTGACGCTGCTCGCCTTCCTGGTGAAGGCCTGCGCCGCGGCCCTGAAGCGCTTCCCCGAGCTCAACGCCTCCCTGGAGGGCGACAGCCTGGTGCTGAAGCGCTACTTCCACATCGGCTTCGCCGCCGACACTCCCAACGGCCTGGTGGTGCCGGTGCTCCGCGACGCCGACCGCAAGGGGATCCTGGACGTCGCCCGGGAGCTCGGCGAGCTCGCCGCCCGGGCGCGCGAGGGGAAGCTCTCGCCCGCCGACATGCAGGGCGGATCGTTCTCCATCTCCAGCCTGGGGGGGATCGGAGGCACCTCCTTCACCCCCATCATCAACGCCCCCGAGGTGGCGATCCTCGGGGTCTCGCGCAGCTCCACGCGCCCGGTCTGGGACGGGAGCCAGTTCGCGCCGCGGCTGGTGCTCCCGCTGTCGCTCTCCTACGACCACCGCGTGGTCGACGGCGCCACCGCGGCGCGCTTCACCGCCCACCTCGCCGGCCTGCTCGCGGACCTCCGGCGGGCGATGCTGTAGGCGTCAGGCCGGGTCCGGCGCGGCTCCCCCGAGCAGCTCGAGCGCCGCGGCTACCCCTCCCTTGCGGAAGGGTACGCCGGCGAGCCCGAGGCCCATCTCGACGCCGGCCAGCGTCCCGGCGAGGGACAGGTCGTTGAAGTCGCCCAGGTGCCCGATGCGGAAGGCCTTGCCCTTCCACCGCCCGAGCCCGGTCCCGAGTGACATGTCGAACCGCTCCAGGATCAGCTGGCGCAGGGCGTCGGCGTCGTGGCCGGCGGGCATCATCACGGCGGTGAGCGAGCTCGAGTACTCCTCGGGCTTCTGGCAGACGAGCTCCAGCCCCCAGGCGCCCACCGCGCGCCGCGTCGCCTCGCCGTGGCGCGCATGGCGGGCGAAGACCGCCGGGAGGCCCTGCTCCAGCAGCATGGCGATGGCCTCCCGCAGGCCGTAGAGCAGGTTGGTCGAGGGCGTGTAGGGGAAGTAGCCCCCGGCGTTGTCGCGGAGCATGGGCTCCCAGTCCCAGTAGGAGCGGGGCAGCCGGGCGGACCGCGACGCCGCCAGCGCCTTCTCGCCGGCGGCGACGAACCCCAGGCCCGGCGGCAGCATCAGGCCCTTCTGCGAGCCGGCGACCGCCACGTCCACCCCCCACTCGTCGTGACGGTAGTCCATGCAGGCGAGGGACGACACGGTGTCGACCAGGAGAAGCGCCGGGTGGCCGGCCCGGTCGATGGCCTTGCGGATGGCGGGGATCCGGCTGGCGACGCCGGTCGAGGTCTCGCTGTGCACCACGGCCACCGCCCGGATGGCGCGCCCCCGGTCCTCCGCCAGCCTCGTCTCGACGGCCTCGGGCGCGACCCCGCTGCGCCAGTCGCCGGGCGCGAAGTCCACCTCGAGCCCGAGGCGCAGCGCCACGGCGCGCCACAGGGTGGCGAAGTGGCCGGTGTCGAACATCAGCACGCGGTCGCCGGGCGAGAGCGTGTTCGCCAGGGCGGCCTCCCAGCAGCCGGTGGCCGAGGACGGGTAGACGAAGGCGTGCCCGCCCGTCTGGAAGATCCGCTTCAGCCCGTCGAGCACCTCGCGGCCCAGCCTGCCGAACTCGGGCCCGCGGTGGTCGATGGTGGGCCGGGAGATGGCCCGCAGGATCCGATCCGGGACGTTGGTGGGGCCCGGGATCTGGAGGAAGTGACGCCCGCTTCGGCTCGCCATCGGCTGTCTCCCTTGGGGCTCCCCGGCCCGGGCGCGAGGCGGAGGCGCCGGCCCGCTGCCGGATCAGCGATCCACGGTGCGTCCGGCCGGCGGCTCCGCGGCGCCCGGCTCCGCCACCGCGACGGGCTCCGGGGCCCTGCGGGAGCGCGACCACCCGTAGGCCACGATGGCCGCGGCCATGGCCGCCTCCCCGGCGTAGAGCAGGGCGTGGCTCCCGCCCAGCCGCGACGCGACGATGGGGTCGGTGAGCACCATCTCGGCGGACACCTTCCCCAGGATGGCCGCGCCGGCGAAGACGATCACCGGGAAGCGGCCCATGAGCTGCGAGAGCAGCTCGCTGGTGAAGACGATGAAGGGGATGCTGAGGCCGAGGCCGAAGAGGAGCAGGAAGATGTTGCCGTGGGAGGCGCCGCCCACCGCCAGCATGTTGTCGACCGACATGGTGATGTCGGCGACGACGATGAGCTTGACCGCCTCCCAGATGCTGCTGGCCTTCCGCTCGCTCCTCTCCTCGACGTCCTCCCCGGCGAAGAGCTTGAGCGCCACCCAGATGATGAGCAGCCCGCCGCCCAGCTTCACGAAGGGCAGGGAGAGGAGCTGGGACACGAAGAAGGTCACGGCCACGCGGAGAACCACCGCGGCGCCGGCGCCGAGGAGGATCCCCTTGCGCCGCTGCGCGGTGGGAAGGTTCCGCACCGCCATGGCGATGACCACGGCGTTGTCACCCGCCAGGACGAGGTCGATGACCACGATGCTCCCGAGTCCAGCCCAGAAGCCGGCGTGGAGGTCGAGGGCCCCGAGATCCATCGGGGGGTTATAGCAGCACGGCCGGGTCCCTCAAGCCGCGATCGCCGCCCCGGCCGGACGGGGGAGCCCGGCTCGCGCCGCGGCGCCCCGGCCACGGCGGCTCAGGGCCGGAATCCGGGCATGTCGAACCCGCGCCTGCGGAGCTCGGTCACCAGGGCCTCCGCCGGACCGGGGGCCATCTCCACCAGCGGCGGGCGCACCGCCCGCCAGGCCGGATCGCCCGCGAAGTGGGCCGCCACCGCCTTGAGCGCGGGGATGACCACGTGGCGCTCCAGCGCGCCCCGGACGGCGTTCAGCTCCTCCTGCATGGCGTCGGCGGCCGGCGCGCGCCACTCGCGCGCCAGCCGGGCGATGGCCGCGGGGTTCACGTTGGCGCTGGCGGTGATGCAGCCCACCCCGCCGGCGCGCAGGTTCGCCAGCAGGAAGCGCTCGCTGCCGACGAAGACGTCGAACCCGGAGCCGGCGAAGGCGTCGATCATCGCCCGGGTGTTGGCCCAGTCGCCCGAGCTGTCCTTCATGCCGGCCACCGTGCCCGGGTAGCGCTGCAGGAGCCGCTCCACCAGGCTGGCCCGGAAGCCGACCTGCGCCACCGGCGGGATGTGGTACAGGTACACCCGCAGTCTGGGATCCCCGACGCGCTCGACGACCTCCGAGACGCTCCGGAACAGCCCGTCGTCGCTCACGCCCTTGTAGTAGAAGGGCGGCAGCATCAGCACGCCGGCGCAGCCGGACCGGACCGCCAGGGACGTGAGGCGCACCGTGTCGGGGAGGGCGCAGCAGCCGGTGCCGGGCAGGAGCGCCGCCGGGTCGACGCCCGCGGCCAGGAGCTCCCCGAGCAGCCGCTCGCGCTCGTCCACCGAGAGTGAGTTGGCCTCGCTGGTGGTCCCGAAGACGGCGAGCCCGGCGCAGCCCTGCGACAGGAGCCAGCGGCACAGGGAGGCAAGCCGCCCGGCGTCGGGGGAGAGATCGGCCCGGAACGGCGTCAGGACGGGCGCCAGCACGCCCGCCAGGCGCGGCGGCTGCGGGCTCCGGCCGGCGGCGGTACCGGGCACGGCCTACCCCGTGACGGCCCGGTCCGCGACGGCCAGGCCCCGGTCGATGATGCCGAAGGCCTCGCGGAGGTCGGGCTCGGAGATGACCAGGGGCGGGTTGGTGAAGAAGTAGTTCCAGCGGACGAAGGTGTAGAGCCCTTCCTGGCGGAAGAAGGCTGCCAGCGCGGCCATCTCCGGCGAGGTGCCGTTGAAGGGGGCCATGGGCTCGCGCGTCGTCCGGTTGCGGACCAGCTCGATGGCCCCGAAGAGCCCGATGGACCGGGCCGCCCCCACCGACGGGTGGCGGGCCTGGAGGCCGTCCATCAGCTCCCGCATCACGCGGCCGGTGGCGCGCGCCCGCTCCAGGAGCCGGTCCTCCTCGTACACCCGGATGGTCGCCAGCGCCGCGGCGCAGCCGACGGGGTGGCTGTTGTAGGTGAGCCCGCCGGGGAAGACCCGGTCCCGGAAGTGGTCGGCGATGGCCCGCCGCATCCCCACGGCGCCGAGCGGCACGTAGGAGGAGGTGAGCCCCTTCGCCATGGTGATCAGGTCCGGCACCACCTTCCAGTGGTCGACGGCGAACCAGGCCCCGGTCCGGCCGAAGCCGGACATCACCTCGTCGCAGACCATCAGGATGCCGTGCCGGGTGCACAGGTCGCGGACGCCCTCGAGGTAGCCGTCCGGCGGGAGCAGGACCCCGTTGGTGCCGGTGACCGTCTCCAGGACGAAGGCGGCGATGGTGTGGGGCCCCTCGAGCTGGATCACCTCCTCCAGCGCCGCCAGCGCCGCGGGCGCGTCGTCCCAGCCGCGCTGGATCCCGTGGTAGGGGTCGGGGACGTGGACCACCCCGGGCATCCCCGGCTCGGAGGCCCAGCGGCGCGGGTCGCCGGTGAGCGCCATCGCCCCGGCGGTGGCGCCGTGGTAGGAGCGGTAGCGGGCCAGGATCTTGTGCCGGCCGGTGTAGTGGCGGGCCAGCTTGACGGCGTTCTCGTTGGCCTCGGCACCGCCGTTGGTGAAGAAGAAGACCTCGATGTCGCCCGGCGCGATCTCCGCCAGCTTGGCGCCCAGCCGGGCCCGGGGCTCGGTGGCCATGGACGGGTTGGCGTAGGCCAGCCGGGCCGCCTGCTCCTCGATGGCGCGGACCACGCGCCCGTCGCCGTGCCCGATGTTCACCGACATCAGCTGGCTGTTGAAGTCGATGAAGCGCTTCCCCTCCGGCGTCCAGAAGTGGACGCCCTGCGCCCGCGCCACCGGGATGGGGTCCACCCGGGACTGCGCCGACCACTCGAAGAGGGTGTGCCTGCGCGACAGGGCGACGATCTCGTCTCCGGTGAGGGCCCTCGCCTGGGTCGGGTCGCTCATGGGGCGCCACTCTACCGCGCCTCCCGGCTGGTAGAGTGTCCGGAAAGCAGGGAGCCGAGCCGGCCCGGGAACGGGCCCGAGAGAGGAGAAGCGCCTTGCGACTCGTCACCTTCGCCCCTTCCTTGCGCGATCCGGCCCGCGTCGGCGTGCTGCTCCCCGACGGCGGTGTGCTCGACCTGGGGGAGGAGGCGCGCCTGCGGGGCCGCGCGCTCCCCTTCGACGCCGGCGACCTCGTTTCCCTCATCGCCTCGGGGGAGGCGGGCCTCGGGGCGGTGCGGGAGCTCGCGGCCGCGCCGCGGAGCAAGGGATCGGCGCTGGCCGGGGTGCGCCTGCTGGCGCCCATCCCCCGCCCGCGGAAGAACGTCTTCTGCGTGGGCTGGAACTACCTGGAGCACTTCCAGGAGGGCGAGAAGTGGCGGCAGGCGAAGACCGACCTGCCGGACCACCCGGTCTTCTTCAGCAAGGCCACCAGCGCCGTCAACGGTCCGTACGATCCCATCCCCTGGGACCCGAAGGTCACCACCCAGGTGGACTGGGAGGTGGAGCTGGGCGTGGTCATCGGCAGGCCGGGGAAGAACATCCCCGAGGAGCGGGGCCTGGAGCACGTCTTCGGCTACACGGTGGTGAACGACGTCTCGGCTCGCGACATCCAGAAGGGCCACGGCGGCCAGTGGCACAAGGGCAAGAGCCTGGACGGCTACTGCCCCATGGGCCCGTGGATCGCCACCGCCGACGAGGTCGATCCCTCCGACCTGCGGGTCATCACCCGGGTCAACGGCGTGGTGAAGCAGGACTCGAGCACCCGGTACATGTACTTCAAGATCCCGCGGCTGCTGGCCGAGCTCTCCCTGGGGCTCACCCTGGAGCCCGGGGACGTGCTCTCCACCGGCACCCCCCCGGGCGTGGGCTTCGCCCGCACGCCGCCCGAGTGGCTGAAGCAGGGCGACGTGATGGAGACGGAGATCGTCGGGCTGGGGCTCCTGCGGAACGTCGTGGGGGGCTGAGGGATGAAGCTCGCGACGCTGAAGGAGGGCGGCCGCGACGGCACCCTGGCGGTGGTGAGCCGCGACCTGGCGCGCTGCCGGCCGGTTCCCGGGATCGCCCGCACCCTGCAGCAGGCCCTCGACGGCTGGGACGCGGCCGAGCCGCTCCTGCGCCGGGTGTCGCGGGAGATGGACGGCGGGCCGGCGCCGGGTGACGCGCCCTTCGATCCCCGGGCCTGCCACTCGCCGCTGCCGCGCGCCTACCAGTGGGCCGACGGCTCGGCCTACCTGAACCACGTCGAGCTGGTCCGGCGGGCGCGGGGGGCGACGCTGCCGCCCGAGCTCCAGACCGATCCGCTCATGTACCAGGGAGGCTCGGACAGCTTCATCGGCCCCTGCGATCCCATCGTCGCGACCTCCGAGGACCAGGGCATCGACCTGGAGGGCGAGGTGGCGGTGGTGACCGGCGACGTGCCCATGGCCTCGTCGCCGGAGGAGTGCGCCGGCCGCATCCGCCTCCTCATGCTGGCCAACGACGTGTCGCTGCGGAACCTGGTCCCGGCGGAGCTCGCCAAGGGCTTCGGCTTCTTCCAGTCCAAGCCGGCCACCGCCTTCTCGCCCGTGGCGGCCACCCCCGACGAGCTGGGCGGCGCATGGCGCGACGGCAAGCTGCACCTCCCGCTCCGGGTGCACGTCAACGGCGAGCTCTTCGGGAGGCCGGACGCCGGCGCCGACATGGCCTTCTCCTTCCCCCGGCTGGTGGCCCACGCCGCCCGGACGCGCGAGCTCGAGGCCGGCTCGATCGTCGGCGCGGGAACGGTGTCGAACCGGCAGGGGGGCCTCCACGGCTCCAGCGTCCGCAGCGGGGGCCTGGGCTACTGCTGCATCGCCGAGCTCCGCACCTACGAGACCCTGGAGCTCGGGGCGCCCCGGACCCCGTTCCTCCGCTTCGGCGACCGGGTGCGCATCGAGATGCTCGACGCCGACGGCCGGAGCGTCTTCGGCGCCATCGACCAGGTGGTCGCGCCCCACCGGAAGGCGTGACGCGGCCCGCGGCGGGTGGCAGCGCCGCCTACACGGAGCGACGCTCCCGGCGGGGGCGGTGCGGGCCCGCCGGCGGCGCGCGTGTTATGGGAAGGCGGGAGGATCGATCGACCCCATGAGAGGAAGGCTGCAGATGCTGCTGCTCGCGGCCGCGCTCGTCGCCGCTGCGCCGGCCCGGGCCAGCCTGGGCGGGAAGGCGGACTCGGTCGAGGCCGACCGGAAGGCGCTCTCCGCGGCCCGGCGCGCCACGGTCGCCCGGGCGGGCTACACGGTGGAGGAGGTCGACACCGGCGCGGTGCGGGTGCGGGAGTACGTCTCCCCCTCCGGCGTGGTCTTCGCCGTGGCCTGGAACGGCCTCGCCCACCCGGACCTCGACACGCTGCTCGGCTCCTACGCCGCCGCCTGGCGGCAGGCGGACCGCCAGGTGCCGCGGACGCCGGGGCGCCGGTCGCGGGCCGTCCGCACTCCGCGGCTGGTGGTGGAGAGGTGGGGCCACATGCGCGACTGGCAGGGCCGGGCCTACGATCCGGCCCTCCTCCCGGCCGGAGTGAGCGTCGATGAGATCCGGTAGGTCGCTGCTCCTCTCGTCCCTGGCCGCGCTGGCGGCCGCCTGCGGCGGCGGCAAGTCGGGCGGCGGGGCCCCCGCCTCGTTCAACCTGAGCGTCACGGTCTCCGGGGGAGGCAGCGTCACCGGCACCCCGGCGACGGCCAGCTGCGCCTCCGGGACCTGCAGCAGCGCGCAGCCGAGCGGCACGCAGGTCACGCTGACCGCCTCCCCCCGGAGCGGCTGGGCCTTCGGCGGCTGGAGCGGCGCCTGCTCCGGCACCGGGACCTGC
>DATIFE010000163.1:0-30925 GCA_035455425.1 Anaeromyxobacteraceae bacterium
GCTGGTGGCCCTCGACGGCCCCGTGGCCCGCGCCTGGATCCGCTCGGCCGCGTCGGCCATCGACCCCGGGGCCCCGCTCACGCCCCGCGAGCTGGAGGTGCTGCCCCTCCTGGCCGAGGGGCTCTCCAACAAGCAGATCGCCGCGCGGCTGGGCATCGCGGAGCGCACCGCCAAGTTCCACGTCGAGTCCATCCTGGGGAAGCTGCCGGCCGCCACCCGCGCCGAGGCGGTGGCGGTGGCCGCGCGGCGGGGGCTGCTGGCCATCTGACCGCAGGAGCGCGTCGCGCGGCGACACACCAGGACCCGTCCGTCCGGCCAGCACCGGGGCCCGGCCGTCCGGACGATGTGTCGCCTCGCCTCCGCCGCTAGCCTCCACCCGGAACCGGGAACGAGGTCGCCCATGTCGATGGAGAGGCTCGAGGAGCTGTCGGAAGGCCTGGCGGAGCTCACGGCGCGGGCCGCGCCGTCGGTGGTGCGCGTCGACGGGGGGCGGCGAGCGCCGGCCTCGGGCATCGTCTGGGCCGCCGACGGCACGGTGGTGACCGCCAGCCACGCCGTGGAGCGCGACGAGGAGATCGAGGTGGGCCTCGAGGGCGGCGAGACCGTCGCCGCGGAGCTGGTGGGCCGCGACCCGGCGACCGACGTGGCGGTGCTGCGCGCGGCGAGGAGCGGCCTGGCGCCGGCGGCCTTCGCGGAGGGGGCACCGCGCGCCGGCTCGCTGGCCATCGGCCTGGCGCGGCCCGGCCGGGGGCCCCGCGCCAGCCTGGGCCTGGTCGCCCGGGTGGGGCCCGAGTGGCGCACGCCCGCGGGCGGCCGGATCGACCGCTACCTCGAGATCGACCTGGCGCTGCGACCCGGGTTCTCCGGCGGCCTGGTCCTCGGGCCGCGCGGCCAGGCGCTCGGGGTCGCCGCCGGCGGCCTGCTCCGCGGCCACGCGCTGGCCGTCCCCCCCGAGACCCTGCGCCGCGTGGTGAAGGGCATCCTCTCCCACGGCTCGGTCCGCCGCGGCTTCCTCGGCATCGCCACCGTGCCGGTGCGCCTGCCGCCCCGGCTCGAGCGCGAGGCCGGCCAGCCGGTGGGCCTGCTGGTCACCGCCGTCGAGCCGGAGAGCCCGGCGGAGCGGGCCGGGCTCCTGCTGGGCGACGTGCTCTGCTCGGTGGAGGGGACGCCGGTGGCCCACGCCGGCGAGCTGCTGCCGTTCCTCGAGGAGGACCGGATCGGCGAGGGGCTCGCCGCCCGCGTCTGGCGCGGCGGGGAGGCCCGCGAGCTGAAGGTCGTGGTCGGCGCCCGCGGCGGCGAGCGGAGGAGGCCATGAGCGCCCTCGCCGAGCTGTCCCGCGACCTGGCCCGGCGGGTGGCCGAGGCCGCCCCGTCGGTGGTCGGCGTCGAGCTCCGGCGCGGCCAGGGCTCCGGGCTGGTGCTGGCGCCCGACGGCTACGTCCTCACGAACGCGCACGTCGCCGCCGGCCGCGGCGAGCTGGCGCTGCGCCTCCCGGGCGGGCAGACGGCCCCGGGGGAGCGCGTGGGCGCCGATCCGCGCACCGACCTGGCCGTGATCCGGGCCGCCCGGGGCGGCCTCCGGGCGCTCCCGCTCGACGAGTCGCGCCGGCTCGAGGTGGGCGAGATCGTGCTGGCCATCGGCAACCCGCTGGGCTTCGAGCGATCGGTCTCGCTGGGAGTGGTCTCGGCGCTGCACCGCAACCTGCCGACCCGCGACGGCGTCATCGACGGGCTCATCCAGACCGACGCCGCGGTGAACCCCGGCAACTCCGGAGGGCCGCTGCTGGACGCCGAGGGGCGCGTGGTGGGCGTCACCACCGCCATGCTCCCCTGGGCCCACGGGATGGCCTTCGCCGTCCCGGCCCGCACCGCCGGCTGGGTGGCGGCGGTGCTGATGCGCGAGGGCCGGGTGCGCCGGCCCTTCCTCGGGATCCAGGTGCGCGGCGAGGAGCTCCCCGACGAGCTGGCCCGCGCCGCCGGCCAGCCGCGCGCCCTGCGGGTCCTGGGGGTCGAGGGCGGCGCCCCCGCGGACGCGGCCGGCGTGCGCACCGGGGACCTCGTGGTCTCGGCCAACGGGGCGGCGGTGGTGGGCCTCGACGACCTCTCGCGCGCCATGGTCCTGGCGGCGCCGCGCGAGGTGGCGCTCGGCGTCCTGCGCGACGGCGCGCCCCGGACCCTGGCGGTGCGCCCGGGGCCGGAGCGGCGCGCCGCGTGACCCGTGTCCCCGGCCGGCGTGGTGGACGTGCCGCGTCCGGTCGAGATGGTGTCCCGCCGCGTCCCGTGTCATCGTAGCGACCGTCGAGCTCCAAGGGTGCAGCGGGTTCTCCGCTGCAGGCAAGTGGATGGTCGGGCCGCCATCCCGACCGGCGTCCGGCCGGAAGGGACGGAACATGGCGAGCCCATCGTCCGAGCGGAGGAGCCCCATGGCCGTTCCCCCCGAAGGCTGGGAACCGCTCATGCGTGCAGCCCGGCTCGCGGCCCGTCCGCTGGAGCGCTTCCTCCGCATCGAGGCCGCGAGCGGGATCGTCCTCCTGGTGGCGGCCGCGGTCGCGCTGGCCTGGGCCAATTCTCCCTGGTCGGGACGGTACGCTGGGCTGTGGAGCACGGTCCTGGGTATCCAGGTCGGCGGCTTCGCCTTCGAGCGGACGCTCGAGTGGTTCGTCAACGACGCGCTGATGGTGATCTTCTTCTTCGTGGTGGGGATGGAGATCCGCCGCGAGATCCATCATGGGGAGCTCTCCGGGTGGCGGCGCGCCGCCATCCCGGCCGCAGCGGCGCTCGGCGGGATGCTCGCGCCGGCGGCCCTCTACCTCCTGGTCGCAGGCGCTCCCGGGACGCGAGCGGGCTGGGGCGTGCCCATGGCCACGGACATCGCGTTCGCCGTCGGAATCCTGACGCTCCTCGGCAGTCGCGTTCCCCCGGCGCTGCGCGTGCTGCTCCTCGCGCTCGCGGTGATCGACGACCTCGGCGCCATCGTCGTCATCGCCATCTTCTACTCCTCCGGCGTGGCGACGAGCGGGCTGCTCGTGGCCGCCATCGGAGTCGGCGGCATCTACGTGATGCAGTGGCTCGGCGTGCGATCGAGGCTCGCCTACGTGGCGCCCGCGGTGGTCGCCTGGGGCGGGATCTACGCGGCCGGCGTCCACCCCACCATCGCCGGTGTCATCGTGGGGCTGGTGACGCCGGTCCGGGCGTGGCTGGGGCCCGAGGGCCTCGTCGGCGGGCTCCAGGAGGAGCTGGACAGGCTCTCGGCCCCCGGGCCGAGCGCGCTCGGCGCCCAGGAGATGGACCAGTCGCTGCGGCGCATCGACGCCGCGCGCCGAGAGGCGCTGTCGCCGTCCGAGAGCCTCGTCGTCGCCCTCCACCCCTGGGTGGCCTTCGGCATCATGCCGCTCTTCGCCCTCGCCAACGCAGGCGTGTCGCTCTCCGGCCTTGCGCTCGACGCGGCGGGCTGGAGCGTCGCGTCGGGGGTCGCGCTCGGCCTCCTGGTGGGCAAGCCGGTGGGGATCCTGCTCGCGATCTGGGTGGCGCTCCGGCTCCGCATCGGAACGCTCCCCCTGGGGCTGACCACGAGCCATTTCGTCGTCCTCGGCGTCGTCGCGGGCGTCGGCTTCACGATGTCGCTCTTCATCGCCCAGCTCGCGTTCCCTGGCGGTGGTGCACTGCTCGCCGCGTCGAAGCTCGGCGTGCTGGCCGCGAGCGGCGCGGCGGCCGTCCTCGCGCTCCTCGTGGGAAGGGCACTCCTGTCACCGGACGGAATCGCGGGCGCGGCGCGGTCGGCGGACGAGGCGGAGGGCGCGGCCGAGGTGTGAACGGGTCTCTCCGCAAGGGCGAGCCGGTTTGGGGGGGGCGATGAGCGACTGGCTCAGGGTCCTGGCGGGCGGGGCGCTCCTGTACTTCGGCGCCGAGTGGTTCGTGCGGGGCGCGTCCTCGCTGGCGCTCGCCCTTCGCATCCCGCAGCTCATCGTCGGCTTGACCATCGTGGCGTACGGGACCTCCGCGCCGGAGGTCGTCGTGGAGTCGACGGCGGCGGCGAACGGCCTCGGCGCGGTGGCGCTCGGGGATGCCCTGGGCTCCAACATCGCCAACATCGGGCTCATCCTCGGCGTCGCCGCGCTCATCAGGCCGGCGCGGGTGAGCGGGACGCTGGCGCGGCGAGAGCTCCCCATGCTCCTCGCCGGCGCGGCGGTCGTCCCCCTGCTGATGCTGGATGGAGTGGTGAGCCGCTTCGAGGCGGCCGCGCTGCTCCTGGTCGCGGTCGCGTACACCGCCCTCATGCTCCGTGCCGCGCGCGCGGCCTCGGCGCTGGCGGACGCGACCGTGGAGACGATGGTCACGGGGGCGGCAGCCGACG
This sequence comes from Anaeromyxobacteraceae bacterium, assembly GCA_035455425.1. Lineage (GTDB taxonomy): Bacteria > Myxococcota > Myxococcia > Myxococcales > Anaeromyxobacteraceae > JACRMN01. Next base: position 4,354 of record DATIFE010000163.1, read on the forward strand.
CCGCGGGCGCCCCCGCGCCACGAGGTGCCCTCGGGTCGCTCGCCACCGCGGGGGTCGGCTTGGCGGTCCTGCTGGTGGGCGGCAATCTCCTGGTCGGCGGCGCCGTGTCCGTGGCGCGCGTGCTCGGCATGAGCGAGCGGCTCGTCGGCGTCACCATCGTCGCCATCGGGACGTCTCTGCCCGAGCTCGTGACGAGCGCGGTCGCGGCGCGGCGTGGCTACTCCGACATCGCCGTCGGCAACGTCGTGGGGTCCAACATCTTCAACATCTTCCTGTGCGTGGGCGTGGCGGCCCTGTTCGGGCCCGTGGGCACCCCCCTCCGCGCCGCCTGGTTCGAGGTCGGTGCGCTCATCGCCATGACGTCGGTCGCGGCGTGGCTGATCCGGAGCGAGCGCACCCTCTCACGCCGGGAAGGGGCCGCGATGCTGGCGCTCTACGTCGTCTTCGTGGTCGTCACCGTGTTCCGGGGCTAGCTTGCTCCGCCGGCGCCTACCAGGGCTCCCGCACGGCGATGAAGGCCTGCGGGTAGCCCCAGTCCGGCGCCGAGACCCGGTCCAGCTCGGCGACGTCCTCGGGCGACAGCTTCACCTCCAGCGCCTTCAGGTTGTCGGCGAGCTGCGCCTCGGTGCGGGCGCCCACGATGACGGTGGTGGCCTCGGGCTTCGCCAGGAGCCAGGCGATGGCCGCGGCGGCGGGCGTGGTCTGGCGCCGCTGGGCGACGGCGCGCAGGGCCTCGAGGGCGGCCCAGCAGCGGTCGTTGTCGAACTGCCGGAACGTGTCCTGCCAGGCGGCGAGGCGCGTCCCCGCCGGCGGCGCCTCCCCGCGCCGGTACTTCCCCGAGAGGAAGCCGCGGGCCAGCGGGCTCCAGATCATGAGGCCCAGCCCGAAGGCCCGGGCCGCCGGGACCAGCTCCCGCTCCGCCCCCCGCTCGGCCAGCGACCACTGCAGCTGCACCGAGGCGTAGCGCTCCAGCCCGCGCCGGTCGGCCGCCCACAGCGACTCGACCAGGCGGTACCCGGCGTAGTTGGAGCAGCCGACGTAGCGGACCTTCCCCTGGCGCACCAGGTCGTCGAGGGCCGAGAGCGTCTCCTCGACGGGCACCGAGCGATCCTGCATGTGGACCTGGTACAGGTCGATGGCGTCGGTCCGGAGCCGGCGCAGCGAGTCCTCGCAGGCCTGGAGGATGGCCTTGCGGGAGAGGCCGTGCTCGTGGGGCAGGGCGGTGGCGGCCGTGCCCCGGGTGGGGAAGCGGCACTTGGTCGCCAGGACGACCCGCTGGCGCTTGCCCTCGAGCCAGCGCCCCAGCAACTCCTCCGACTGCCCCTCGGAGTAGACGTTGGCCGTGTCGAAGGTGTCGATCCCGGCGTCGAGCGCCCGGTCGAGGACGCGCCGCGCCTCCTCCTCGCTGGAGGTGACGCCCTTCATGAAGCCCTCGGACTGCCCGAGCGTCATGGCGCCGAAGGAGAGGCGGGAGACCCGGAGGCCGGTGCGGCCGAGCGTGCGGTGTTCCATGGCGCGGAAGCTAACCGGCGGCGGGGGGGCGCGCCAGCGTCAGCGGAGGGGCTGCGTGAGGAGCCCCCGCGCCCCGGGTCGGACGGCGGGACGTGGTATCAGACCGACGGCGCCGCCGCCGCCGATGTGACCGGGAGTGCGCACTCGCCGGCGAGAGTACTTTCACCCGTCCGGGGCTCCGGCTGCCGCCGGTACCGGGCCATGTGCTCGCGGCCGAAAGTCTCCTCCGCGTGAAGGGTGTTGTGACCCCGGCAACGCAGGCGCAGGTTCTCGGTCGTTGAGGGTCCGCCGAGCGCGGCGGGCCGGACGTGGTCCAGCTCCAGCTGCCAGCGACTCCCGCAGCGGTGGCCGTCGGGCGAGACGTAGGTGCACTGTCCGCCGTCGCGCTCGAAGACGGCGCGCCTCACCTGGGCGGGGATGGGCTGGCGCTTCCCGGGGCGAGGGGGCTCGGGCGTGGCCGGCTTCCTGTGGTGCTCCGGCTTCACCGCCCCGCGGCGCTTTCCGTGCTTCTCGATGGCGCAGCGCACGGCCTCGCGGAGCACCGCGGCGAGGTTCCCGTCCGGGATCTTGTGCGAGAGCAGGCACTTCAGGGTCTCGAGCTCCTCCTTGAAGCCGCGGTCGATGGTCAGGCGTGCCGACCACTCGTCGGCGGAGACCGGGTCCAGGGAAGGCCGGCTCGGCGGCCGCTCCGGGAGAGTCAGCGCCAGCGGCTCAGGGTGGTCGACCCTAGCGGCCCCTCCGGGGGCGGGCGCGGGCAGGCGCGGCGCCGGCCCGGACAGCTTGCGGATCCCCTCCTTCGGTGCCTGCCTGGGCTGTAGCGTCGCCACCAGGTGCCTCGTCTCCTCGTCGGTCTTGAAGGCCGCCCGGGCCACCATCTCGTCGAGGTTCTCCCGGGTGAGGACCGGCCGGAGGGTGACGGCGGTGGTGAGGGAGAGCCGCCCGTCCCGGAGCGAGGCCTCGAGGTCCGGGAACTGCCGCAGGACCCGCATCGCCCCGATCCGCCGGCCGGCGGCGCCCTCGCGGAGGGCGAGCTCGGAGAGGCAGTACTGCCACAAGGAGCCGTAGCCGGCCTCGCGCCACGCCTCCCGGGAGTCGAAGGGGTCCAGGTAGCGGAGGAAGTCGACCTGGCGGTCGCGCTCCTCGCCGGCGCTGGCCCGAAGGCAGGCGGCGAGGGCCTGGGTGTTCAGGGAAGATGGGTTCGCGTGCATGGGCGCACCTCCAGTGCACCATCTACCACGCGAATCCGGAACCTCCGGAAAGTGGTCAGGAGCGTCGCCCGCGCGTCGGCGCGAGCACTTCCTCTCCGGAAGGCCGGAGTGGTCGCAGGCGCGTCCGGATCGATCCCGGGCGCGCGAGAGGAGCCTTCCTGCCAGGGCCGCGGCGTGGAACGCGCCTCGCGGTGAAATCGCGTCAAGTGGGGCCCCAACTGGGACTATCCGTCACATCGATCCCGGACGCCGCCCTCGCGCTGCGCCGGCAGTCCCACCCTGCCTCATTGCCCGTTCACCGGTCGCCCGTCGCAGCCGACCGTCCTTCACCTCGAACGCCGGGCGCGATGCGATGCTGCGTCAGCGGTGGGGCGCAGCCCCCTGCGAGTCAGTACAGCCCCAGCGCGAGCCGCGCGGCCTCGCTCATCCGGCTCTGGTCCCAGGGGGGGTCGAAGACCAGCTCCACCCCGGCCTCCCGCACGCCCGGGAGCGCCTCCACCTTGCGCTTCACCTCGTCGACGATCATGGGGCCCACGCCGCAGCCGGGCGCAGTGAGCGTCATGTGGATGGTGACCCGGTGCCCGCCGTCGGGAAGCGCCTCGGGGGCGACGAGGTAGATGAGGCCCAGGTCGACGATGTTGGCCGGGATCTCCGGGTCGTAGACCGTCCGGAGCTCGTCCCAGACCTTCGACTCGTCGAACGGGCCCTCCTGGCGCCGCGACCGGACCTCGGCGGCCTTCTGCGCCGCCTCGACGTAGGCCGGCCCGAGCGCGTCGGCGTCCTTGCCCTCGATGCGCGCCAGGCCCCCGCGCTCGGTCATCACCGTGAAGTTGCCGTCGAGCACCTGCTGCACGATGACGTAGGCGCCCGGCTCGAGCTGGACGTGGAAGCCGCTCGGGATCTGCACCGCCTCGACGGCGCGCTGGACGGCAACCGGCTCTCGCCTGGTCTCCATGCTCACTCCGTCGAGACGACCTGCTTCTCGGCGCGCAGGGCGTTCCTGAGGGCGTGCCAGGCGAGGCTGGCGCACTTCACCCGGGTGGGAAAGGCGGAGACCCCGGAGAGGACCGCCAGCTTGCCGAGGTCGGCCGGGTCGGCGGCCCCCGGTCCCTCGGTGACGAGCCGGTGCACGCGCTCGAACAGCGCCTGGGCCTCCTCGACGCTCTTGCCGCGCACCGCCCCGGTCATGAGCGAGGCCGACGCCTTGGAGATGGCGCAGCCCGAGCCCTCGAAGCTGGCCTCGGCGATGCGGTCGCCGTCGAGGCGCAGGTAGACGGTGTAGTGGTCCCCGCAGAGCGGGTTGTAGCCCTCCGCCGACCGGTCCGCCGGCTCGAGCTTCTTGAAGTTCCGCGGCCTGCGGCCGTGGTCCAGGATGACCTCCTGGTACAGGTCGTCGAGCTCGCTGCTCACGCGAACATCCTCCGCACCTTCTCCAGGCCCGCGGCCAGCGCGTCGATGTCGGATCGCAGGTTGTAGATGCCGAGCGACGCCCGCGCGGTGGCGGCGATGCCGTAGCGCTGCATCAGCGGCTGGGCACAGTGGTGGCCGGTGCGGATGGCGATCCCCTCGCGGTCGAGCACCGTGCCCACGTCGTGCGGGTGGACGTCGCCGAGGAGGAAGGAGAGGACCCCGGCCTTCTCCGGCGCCGTGCCCACCAGCCGGAGCCCGGGGATGCGCGACAGCACCTCGGTGCCGTGGACCAGCAGGTCGTGCTCGTGGCGGAGCGCGCCCGCCAGGTCCAGGCCGCCGAGCCAGTCGATGGCCGCACCCAGGCCGACGGCCCCGGCGATGTGGGGGGTGCCCGCCTCGAACTTGTAGGGAAGCTCGTTGTAGGTGGTCTTCTCGAAGGTCACCGACAGGATCATGTCGCCGCCGCCCTGCCAGGGCGGCATCTCCTCCAGGTGCTCCCGTCGGCCCCAGAGGACGCCGATGCCGGTGGGGCCGTACAGCTTGTGCCCGCTGAAGGCGTAGAAGTCGCAGCCCAGCGCCCGGACGTCGACCGGCGCGTGCGGCACTCCCTGGGCGCCGTCCACCACCACCGGCACGCCCTTCCGGTGCGCCATCTCGCAGATGCGGGCCACGGGGTTCACGGTGCCGAGCGCGTTCGAGACGTGGGCCACCGCCAGGAGGCGGGTGCGGGGCCCGATGCGCCGCTCCAGCTCGTCGAGCCGGAGCACGCCGCGGTCGTCGACCGGCACCACCACCAGCCGGGCGCGCCGCTCCTGGGCCAGCATCTGCCAGGGCACGATGTTGGAGTGGTGCTCCATCTCGGTGAGGAGGATCTCGTCCCCCTCGCCCACCCGCTGCCTGCCGAAGGTGAAGGCCACCAGGTTCAGCGCCTCGGTGGCGCCGCGGACGAAGATCACCTCGCGGGCCTCGGCCGCGCCGATGAAGCGGCGCACCTTCTCGCGCGCCCCCTCGTAGGCCTGCGTGGCCCGCTCGCTGAGGAGGTGGACGCCGCGGTGCACGTTGGCGTTGTCCCGCTCGTAGAAGCCCCGCTCGGCCTCGATCACCGCCCGCGGCTTCTGCGCGGTGGCGGCGCTGTCGAGGTACACGAGCGGCTTCCCCCTCACCCGGGTTTCCAGGATGGGGAACTGGCGCCGGACCGCGTCGGCGTCGAAGGCCTCCCCCTGCGAGGAGGGCCGGGGTGTCGCGAGGGTCGTCATGCCGCCTCCTGCAGCCGGTGGCCGTCCGGCAGCCGCGCGGTCACCAGCCGGCGCACGCCCTCGCGCGCCCCGGCCGGGAGCCGCTCCACCATCTCCGCCGCGAAGGCCCAGGTGAGGAGCGCCCGGGCGGTGGCCCGGTCCAGGCCGCGCGAGCGCAGGTAGAAGAGGGCGTCCTCGTCGAGCTGCCCCACCGTGCCGCCGTGGGAGCACTTCACGTCGTCGGCCAGGATCTCCAGCTGCGGCCGGGTGTCGACGGTGGCGTCCTCGGAGAGGAGCAGGTTGGAGTTCACCTGGCCGGCGTCGGTCTTCTGGGCCCCGGGGCGCACCAGGACGCGCCCGGCGAAGACGCCGCGGGCGGTCCCGTCGAGGATGCCCTTGAAGAGCTCGCGGCTGGTGCCGCGCGGCACCGCGTGCTCGACGTGGACGAAGTGGTCGTGGAGCTGCGAGCCGCTGGCGACGTAGAGGCCATCGAGGTGGTTCTCGGCCCCCTCACCCTCGAGGACCGCCCGGGTCTCGACCCGGGCCAGGCGGGCGCCCAGGGCCACCGAGCGCCCGGTGTAGCGCGAGCCGGCCGCCTGCCGCACGCCGACCAGCCCGACGTGGAAGGCCTCCGGGGCCTCGCGCTGGACCCGGACCAGCTCCAGCGAGCTGCCCTCGCCGAGCGCGATCTCGGAGAGGCCGCCGGCCAGGTAGGTGCCCTCGCCGGCCCAGCGCTCCACCAGCGTGGCGCTCGCCCCGCGGCCGGCGATCACCAGCGTGCGGGGAAAGGCGGCGGCGGGCTCCGCGCCCGCCAGGACCAGGAAGACGAGGTGGATGGGCGCCTCGGCGGCGGCGCCGTCCGGGAGGTGTACCAGGGCGCCGTCGGCGAAGAGCGCGCCGTTCAGGGCGGCCAGGGCGTGCTCGCGGAAGGGAGCCCTGCCGAGGTGGGGCTCGACCAGCGCCGGCCGCTCCCGGAGCGCGGCGGCCAGGCTCCCGGCGCCGGCCCCGGCCGGCAGGCCGGCGAGGTCGGTGTGCTCCGGGTCGAGGCGGCCGTTCACGAAGACCAGGCGCGGCGCCGGCGGCAGCCCTCCGAGGCGCTCCAGTTCCGCCGGGCTCGCGCGGCGCGGCCCGGCCGGGGAGAGCGGCAGCGCGGCCAGCTCGGCCAGGCTGGTGTAGCGCCAGTCCTCGTGGCGGGTGGTCGGCAGCCCCAGGCGCTGGAAGTCGTCGGCGCCGGCGCGGCGCAGGGCCGAGGCGAAGCCGGGCTCGCCGGAGGGCGGCGCTCCCAGGGCGCGCGCCAGGCTCTCGGCGGCGCGGCTCACGGCGCGGCCCTCGCCGCGGGCCTCTCCGGCATCCAGCCGGCGTAGCCCTTCTTCTCGAGCTCCAGGGCCAGCTCCGGCCCGCCGCTCTTCACGATGCGGCCCGCGGCCATGACGTGCACGGCGTCCGGCTTCACGTAGTCGAGGAGCCGCTGGTAATGGGTCACGATGAGGAAGGCCCGCTCCTTCGACCGCAGCGCGTTCACCCCGTCGGCCACGACGCGGAGCGCGTCGATGTCCAGGCCAGAGTCGATCTCGTCGAGGACCACCAGCCGCGGCTCCAGCACCGCCATCTGCAGGATCTCGTTCTTCTTCTTCTCGCCGCCGGAGAAGCCCTCGTTGACGCCGCGCTGGACGAAGCTCTGGTCCCACTTGACCAGCTTCAGCTTCTCCCGGGCCAGCGCCAGGAAGTCCATGGCGTCGAGCTCCTCCAGGCCCCGCGCCCGGCGGATGGCGTTGAGGGCGGTGCGGAGGAAGTAGAGGTTGGCGACGCCCGGGATCTCCACCGGGTACTGGAAGCCCAGGAAGAGCCCGGCCGCGGCGCGCTTCTCGGGCGCCAGCGCCAGCAGGTCCTGGCCGTCGTAGGACACGGAGCCGGCCGTGACCTCCACCGTCTCGCGCCCCGCCAGGACGCTCGCCAGCGTGCTCTTGCCGGAGCCGTTCGGCCCCATGATGGCGTGCACCTCGCCGGCGCCGATGGCGAGGTCGAGCCCGTGGAGGATCTCCTTGTCGCCGATGCGGGCCTTGAGCCCCTGGATGCGAAGCATCTCCATCTACCCTCCCCGGCTTCCTAGCCGACCGCTCCCTCGAGGCTCATGCACCGCAGCTTCTGGTCATTCGAGGCGCTCCGAAGCTGCTGGGCTCTCATCCGACCGCTCCCTCGAGGCTCATGCCCAGCAGCTTCTGCGCTTCGACCGCGAACTCCATGGGCAGCTCCTTCAGCACCTGGCGGGCGAAGCCGTTCACGATCATCGAGACGGCGTCCTCCTGCGAGAGCCCGCGCTGCCGGCAGTAGAAGAGCTGGTCCTCGGCGATGCGCGAGGTGGTGGCCTCGTGCTCCACGCGGGCGGTCGGGTTCCGCACCTCGATGTACGGGAAGGTGTGGGCGCCGCACCGGTCGCCGATGAGGAGCGAGTCGCACTGCGAGTAGTTGCGGGCCCCGGCGGCGCCCTTCAGGATCTTCACCTGGCCGCGGTAGGTGTTCTGGCCCCGGCCGGCGCTGATGCCCTTGGACACGATGGTCGAGCGGGTGCGCTTGCCGATGTGGATCATCTTGGTGCCGGTGTCGGCCTGCTGCAGGTTGTTCGCCAGCGCCACCGAGTAGAACTCCCCCACGCTGTCGTCGCCCTGCAGGATGCAGGAGGGGTACTTCCAGGTGATGGCCGAGCCGGTCTCCACCTGGGTCCAGGAGACCTTGGCCCGCTCCATCACCTTGGCCCGCTTGGTGACGAAGTTGAAGATGCCGCCGCGCCCCTCGGCGTCCCCCGGGTACCAGTTCTGGACCGTCGAGTACTTGATCTCGGCGCCCGGCAGGGCCACCAGCTCCACCACCGCGGCGTGGAGCTGGTTCTCGTCGCGCATGGGCGCGGTGCAGCCCTCGAGGTAGCTCACGTACGCGCCCTCGTCGGCGACGATCAGCGTCCGCTCGAACTGGCCGGTGTTCTCGGCGTTGATGCGGAAGTAGGTCGAGAGCTCCATGGGGCAGCGCACGCCCTTGGGGACGTAGGCGAAGCTCCCGTCGGAGAAGACCGCGCTGTTCAGCGCGGCGAAGAAGTTGTCGGTGGAGGGCACCACCGTGCCCAGGAAGCGCTCCACCAGCTCGGGGTGCTCGCGGACCGCCTCGGAGAAGGAGCAGAAGACGATCCCCTTCTCCGCCAGCTTGCCCTTGTAGGTGGTGGCCACCGAGACCGAGTCGAAGACCGCGTCCACCGCCACGTTCGAGAGGCGCTGCTGCTCGGCCAGCGGGATCCCCAGCTTCTCGAACGCCTTCCGGAGCTCGGGGTCCACCTCGTCGATCGAGCCCAGCTTCTTGGGGGGCCGGGGGGCGGAGTAGTAGACGATGGACTGGTAGTCGATGGGCTTGTACTTCACGTTGGCCCAGCGCGGCTCCTCCATCCCCAGCCAGTGCCGGTAGGCCTTGAGCCGCCAGTCGAGGAGGAACTGCGGCTCCCCCTTCTTCCGGGAGATGAGGCGGATGATCTCCTCGGTCAGGCCGGGCGGGACCTGGTCGGCCTCGATCTCGGTGACGAAGCCGTACTTGTACTTCTGCTCGGTCAGCTCGCGGAGGGCGTCCTGGCTCATGGTGCGGTCTCGCTGGCGAGGGCGACGGGGCGCCCGATGGTGACGGGGGATGGTTGCGGGCCCAGCGCCGAGAGCGGCAGCCTCTCCAGCGTTCCCTGGATGGCGCGGCTGATGGGCCCCCAGTGGCTCTTGGCGACGCAGACCGGCTCCAGCGCGCACAGGCCCGCCTCGTCGCTGCACTCGGTGACCGAGACCCGGCCCTCGAGCGCCTCGACGATGGCGGCCACCGAGATCGCGTCGGCCGCGCGCGCCAGGCTGTAGCCGCCGCGTCTCCCGCGGTGCGAGACCACGATGCCGGCGCGGCACAGCTCCTTCAGGATCTTGCTCACCGTGGGCATGGGGACGCGGGAGGTGTGCGCCAGCTCCTGCGCCGTCCGCACCGGCGGCGAGCCGCCCTGCGCCATGTGCGTGAGGAGCACGATGCCGTAGTCCGTGAGCTTGCTCATCCTCAGCATGGCGGCACCCGCTTCCCGGCCGGTTGGAGCCTTTCTGGACCGGTAAGGTCCAGATAGGCGAGTACGTAACCCAAAAAAGTGTCACGTGCCAGTCCTGTTTCATAACGGGCCGTCATTCCAGGTGGTTGACCAAGAAGGCCCTCTCCCGGACAGGCTACCCGGAGCCGGACGGACGGCGCCGGGACCACCTCGGCGCACTTCTGCCGCCTATCCCGCCGGATCGCTTTGTGACAACCTCCGCCGCCGATGCGAGCCCTGGCCCTCGTCCTCCTCGTCGGTGTCGCCCAGGCGCAGAGCCCCTCGACGCTCACGCCGCCGCCTCCGCCACCTCCGGCGCCCACGGACCTGCCGGTGCCGCCTCCCCCGCCGCCGGCGCCGGAGGCGACCTCGACCCCGACCCCGACCCCGACCGCGACCTCGACGCCGACAGCGGCTCCAGCTCCGGCACCGTCGCGCTCGGGGGACGCGGATCCGATCCTGGGCCTGATGGGCGACGTGGGCTTTCCCGACGGCCTCGGCCTGTCCCTGGTCTACCGGCCGATCTGGTTCGCCCGGCTCCACGCCGGGCCGACCTTCAACTTCCTCGCCCCGGGGCTGCGGCTGGGCGCCACCGCGGTCCCGTTCCAGTTCCTCGTCACCCCGACCCTGACGGCGGAGTACGGCCACGCCTTCGACGGGGACGCCGGCAGGCTGGTCTCGCGGTTCGGCACGCTCGACCCCGCCGAGAGGGCGGTGCTGCGGAAGGTGGGCTACGACTACTTCCTGGTGCAGCTCGGGATCGAGAGCGGCTCGCCCCGGACCTTCGCCTGGTTCGTGCGGGTCGGCCTGGGCTGGGTCTGGGTCCGGGTCCACGACTTCCAGGCGGCGGCCCAGACACAGGACCCCAGCCTGACCTCCACCAACCCCAGGATCCGCGTCGCGGTCCCGACCGTCAGCACCGGCGTCTACCTCTTCGTCTGGTGAGCCCGATGCGCGCCCGAGCCCTCGCCCCCGTCCTCCTCGCCCTTCTCTCCTGCGGCGGCTTCTCCGCCGACGTGGAGGTCGAGCGCTTCTGCTTCACCCAGCGGGTGACCAACCTGCCCCCGGCGGTGGCTGGCACGCTCCCGCTGCTGCCGCCCTACGCCGTGCCGCTCCAGGTGCCGCCGCTCCTCAAGAAGGACGGGGCCCACGCGACGGTGCGCCTCCTCGACGCGCGGGTCGTGCCGACGGCCGGGGAGGACCTGGCCGGCATCTCCTCGTTCGTCCTCTCCCTCCAGCCCGCCTCCGGCACACCGGTGGTGGTGGCGAGCTACACCCGGCCGTCGCCGCCCCCGGCGACGGTCCCGCAGATCGTCCTCGCCGGGACGGGCGTGGACGTGGTCCCGCTGCTCCAGGGTGGCAACCTGCAGGTGGTGGTCTCCGGGGCCGCGAGCGGGCCTCCCCCCGCCGGCTTCTGGGACGCCGACCTCCAGGTCTGCTTCCACGGCAAGGCCGACTTCCCCTACCTCTAGCTCGGCTGGCGCCGGCGCCGCGGCCGCGTCGCGCGCCGGGCCGGGGCGCCCGGCAGCTCGGCCAGCAGGTCGCTCCCGGCGCACAGGTCGCAGCTCTCCCCGCAGGCGCCGATGCGCTCGCCGAAGTGCGCCACCAGCTCCCGGTGGCGGCAGCGCGCCTCGTCGGCCAGCCGGTACATGGCGCGCGCCTGCCGCCGCTGGACCCCGGCCAGGTCCTCTCCAGCGCCGGCCGCCAGCCGGTCCCAGGCGGCGACGTCGGCCCAGGAATAGAGCAGCACGCAGTCGGACGGCTCGCCGTCGCGTCCGGCGCGCCCGATCTCCTGGCAGTACCCCTCCACCGACCGCGGCATGTCGCGGTGGACCACGAAGCGCACGTCGGCCTTGTCGATCCCCATGCCGAAGGCGACGGTGGCCACGACCACGTCCGCCTTGCCGGCGGCGAACGCGTCCTGCGCCCGCTCGCGCCGCTCGGGCTCCATGCCGGCGTGGTAGGCGATGGCCTGGAGGTGGTGCTGGCGCAGGAAGGCGGCCGTGGCCTCCGCGGTCTTGCGGGAGAGGCAGTAGACGATGCCGCTCTCGCCCCGCCGCGCCCGCAGCAGCCGCAGCAGCGCGTCGCGGGTGCGGACGCCGCCGCGCCCCTCCCGGTCGCCGCCCTTCTTGTAGGCGTGCAGCCTCAGGTTCGGCCGGAAGAAGGTGCCGCGCAGCACCAGCGGCCGCTCCATGCCGAGCTGCTCGCCGATGTCCCGCACCACCTCGGCCGTGGCGGTGGCGGTCAGCGCCAGCACCGGCACGCCGAAGCGTCGCTTCAGATCGCGGAGGTTCCGGTAGGCGGGCCGGAAGTCGTGGCCCCACTGGCTGATGCAGTGGGCCTCGTCCACCGCCAGGGCGGCGAGCCGGACCCCCTCCAGCGCGGCGCCCACCGAGGCCTCGAGCCCCTCGGGCGCCGCGTAGACCAGCTCCCAGGCTCCCTGCCGCATGCGGCGGATCCGCTCGCGGCGCTCCTCCGGGGAGAGGCTGGAGTTGAGGAAGGTGGCGCGGACGCCGACCCGGCCGAGGGCGTCCACCTGGTCCTTCATCAGGGCGATGAGGGGCGAGACCACCAGCGTGGTGCCGCCCAGGACCCGCGCCGGGACCTGGTAGGTGATCGACTTGCCGCCGCCGGTGGGCATGACCCCGATGCAGTCGCGGCCGGCCAGGATGGCCTCGATGATGGCCTCCTGGCCCGGGCGGAAGTCCCGGTGGCCGAAGACGTCGCGCAGCACCGCCCGGGGCGCCGGGCGGCCGGCGCGCCGCAGCGCCGCGGCCAGCTCCTGGAGCGCGGCGATCTGCGGCTCGCCGAAGAGGCCGGGCTCGCGCCGCCACAGGCTCCGGAGCGCCTCGAGCCTGGCGGCGCAGCGGGCGCGCAGCGCCTCGTCGCCGGCCGGGCCGCGCCCCCAGTCGGCGCAGAGCGCCGCCACCTCGCCCGCCACGTCGCGGGGGAACAGCTCGGGGCGGAGGCCGGCGTCCACCGGGGGAGCCGCCCCCTTACTTGGTGACCTTGGCTTCCTCGATGATCACCGGGTAGGCGTACCCGGCGCCGAAGTCCCGCTCGAGCCGGACGGTGCCCCTCACGGTGACCACGTCGCCGACCTTCACGTCGTCCTGGGTGGTGACGGTGACGTCGTTGTCCTTCTTCTCGTGGCTGCCGCTGCCGTCGCGCAGGTGGATCCAGTTCTTCCCCATGATGCCCGGCGAGAACTTCACCACCTGGCCCTTCACGGCGACCTTCTTCTCCTTGAGGGCGGCGCGCTGGGCGAAGAGCTCGGCGACGGTCCTGCCCTCCGGACCGCCGGCCTTGGCGACCTTGGCGATCTTCACGTCGTCCGGCCCGGCGGCGGCGGCCTGGTGCTGGGCCGCCATCTGCGCCGGCGACTCGGTGGGCGCGCCCGCGGGAGCCGGGGCCATGGCTCCGGGGGCGGCGGGCGCCGCCGGGGCCCCGGCCTCGCCGGCCAGCGTGCCGAAGTAGACCACGTCGAACTTCCGGTTCAGGGTCTTCGACTCGAAGTCCTTCATGGGCATGGGGTTGGCGACGCCCACCTCGGTCCCGGTGGCGGTGGCGGTCTGGGGCACGGCGGCCCAGACCTCTCCCGATCCCGTGGCGAGCTTCAGGTAGCTGTAGGGCGGCGCGTCCACCCTCTCGAGCACCTTGCCGCGCAGCGCGCCGGCGGTGGGGGCGGCCGGCGGGGCCATCTGGGCCGGGACGGGCGCCTCGGGCTTCTTGCAGGCCACGAGGGCCGACGCGGCGAGGATGACGACGTACGTACGCATGGGACGTTGACCTCCGGGGTCTGTCGGAAACCCGCCCGGCCGGACCGAGGGGGGCCCTCTTATACCCGGAAGAGCCGGCGTTTGCGACCCGATTCCCGCCCGGCCGGGCCCTCCCGGGCGCCGGGCTGCGGCCCTCAGCCCCGCAGCTTGTAGCCGGAGGCCAGCATGGCGTAGGCCCCGCCCAGCGCGGCCCCGGCCAGCGCCACCAGGATGGCGAGGCCGGCGACCGGCGGTGCGTCGGAGATGCCGAGGAGCCCGTAGCGGAGCCCGTCCACCAGGTAGAAGACCGGGTTGGCGAACGTCAGCGAGCGCAGCCCGGGCGAGAGCATCCGGACGGAGTAGAAGACGCCGCCCAGGAAGGTCAGCGGTGTGATGACGAAGGTGGGGAAGAAGTTCACCTGCTCGAAGGAGGAGGCCCAGACGGCGGTCATGAACCCCAGCGCCGCGAAGGCCACGGCCGTGAGCAGCACCATGGCCAGGGCGAAGAGGGGATGCGCCACCGAGAACCCGGAGAAGGCGCCGGCCACGAGCCACATCACGCCGCCGACCAGCGTCCCGCGCAGCACCGCGGCCGTCACGAACCCCATGAGCACCTCGCCGTGCGAGAGCGGGGTCACGAGCAGGTCCACCACCGTGCCCTGCAGCTTCATCACGAACAGCGACGAGGCGGTGTTGAGGTAGGCGTTCGAGACCACCCCCAGGGCCACCAGGCCCGGGACGATGAAGCGGGCGTAGGGGACCCCCTCCACCTCCCGGAGCCGCGAGCCCAGCGACCAGCCGAAGACCACGAAGTACAGCGTGGTGGTGACGAGCGGGGAGAGGAGCGTCTGGCCCGGCACGCGCAGGAAGCGGCGCACCTCCTTCGCCAGCAGGGTGCGGAAGCCCAGGCCGATCACGCCTCCTCCCGCCCCTCGCGCTCCCGCTGCAGCAGCGCCACGTAGATGTCCTGCAGCCGCTGGCCCTGGTTGCGCTCCAGGAGCGCCGCCTTGTCCTCCAGCAGCACCAGCCTCCCCTGGTCGATGACCGCCACCCGGTCGGCCAGCTCCTCGGCCTCCTCCAGGTAGTGGGTGGTCAGCACCACCGTGGTCCCGCGCTCCCGCAGCCTGCGGACGTAGCGCCACAGGTGCTGCCGCAGCTCCACGTCCACGCCGGCGGTGGGCTCGTCGAGGAAGAGCACCTGCGGCTCGTGCACTAGCGCCTTGCCGATGAGCAACCGGCGCTTCATGCCGCCCGACAGCGCCCGCGCGTTGGTGCGCCGCTTGGCGGCGAGGTCCAGGGCCGCCAGGATCTCGACGAGCCGCTCCTCGGTGAGGCGCACGCCGAAGTATCCCGCCTGGAAGCGCAGCGCCTCCTCGACCGTGAAGAAGGGGTCGAAGTTGATCTCCTGGGGCACGAGCCCGACGACCCGGCGGGTGAACCGGTAGTCCCGGACCACGTCGCGGCCCAGCACCCGGACGGTCCCGGCGGTGGCCCGGGTCAGCCCGGCCACCACCGAGATGAGCGTGGTCTTGCCGGCGCCGTTGGGGCCCAGCAGGCCGAAGATCTCCCCCTGGCGGACCTCGAGGTCGACGCGGTCCAGCGCCACCAGGTCGCCGTAGCGCTTGTGCAGGCCCTCGATCTGGACCACCGGCTCCGCCATGGATCGAATCTAGCCGCCCCGGGGCCGCGGCGCGACGCCCCTCGGCGGCCCTTCACGGACAGGCTCATCCCCCCAGACGGACGTTCTCGGCCTGCCACCGGTCCAGGGCCGCCCGCCGCTCCCGGCTCTCCTGCGCCAGGTGGCGGCGCAGGGCGTCGTCGAGGCGCGCGTCGAGGAAGCGGTGGGCCGAGAAGGTGAGCGCCGGCTCGAAGCCGCGGGCCAGCTTGTGGTCGCCGCCGGCCCCGCCCTCGAAGGCCGTCACCCCGCGCCGGATGCACTCCTCCACCGAGTGGTAGAGGCAGACGTTGAAGTGGAGGAAGGGATGCTCCTCGGAGCAGCCCCAGTAGCGGCCGTAGAGCCGCTCCGCCGAGGCCAGGTTGAAGGCCGCCGCCACCAGCGCACCGCCCCGCCGCGCCTCGACGATCTCCACCGCGTCCGCCATCCCGGAGAGGACCCGCTCGTAGAAGGCGCGGTTGACGAACCGCATCCCCCATTCCATCCGGTCCACGCTGGCCCGGTGCAGCGCGAAGACGTCGGCGGCCCAGCGGGAGGGGGCGCGGGCGAGCTCGTCGCCGCGCACCGTGCGGATGGCGATCCCCTGCTGCGCCGGGGCGGCCCGCTCGCGCCGGATGGCGTTGCGGCGCTTGGAGGGGAAGCGAGCCAGGAAGTCGTCGAAGGTCCGGTAGCCCCGGTTCCGCCAGTGGTACTGGAAGTCCACCCGCACCGCGAGCCCGAGCTCCTCCCACTCCCTCGCCTCGTCCTCGCCGGGGAAGAGCACGTGCACCGACCGGAGCCCCTCCTCGCGGCAGGCCGACAGGGCCAGGCCGGCGATGGCGCGCCCGCAGGCCGCGCGATCCTCGCCGGCGGCCGCCAGGAGGCGGCGTCCGGCGGCGGGCGTGAAGGGGACGCCGATCACCAGCTTCGGGTAGTAGGGGAGCCCGGCGGCGCGAGCCGCTCCCGCCCATTCCCAGTCGCGCCCGAAGTCGCCGTCGGAGCGATCGCGCGCCCAGGCCGGCGCCGCGGCGACGAGCGCGCCGCCGCGCCACAGCGTCAGGTGGCGCGGCCGCCAGCCGGCGCGGGGCGAGGCCGAGCCGGAGAGCTCGGCCGCCTCGAGGAAGGCGTGGCGCACGAAGGGGCTCGCCCGCGCCGGCTCGTGGGCGAAGAGCGCGTCCCAGGCGGCGGGCTCCACCTCCGATACGGCGGAGAGGACGCGCAGGGTGCCGGCGGACACCGGGGGGACATAGCGCGGGGACGAGGCCGTCCGCAGGGCCGGTGGCCCCCGCCCCCCGAAGGTGGTGCGGGGGGACGCGCGCGGCGCCGGGCCGCAAGACCCGTCCCGGGCCTGGGCGGGACCCTTGCGGGCGCCGGCGGCGAGCGCGACGATGTCCCGAGCCCGGAGGTGAGCCATGATCCCCGTCCCCATCGAGAGGTACCTGCGCGAGCACCACCTCGCGTTCGAGCCCCACGTGCACCGGAGAGCCGTCGCCGCCCAGCGCCTGGCGGCCGCCGAGCACGTCTCCGGAGCGCGCGTGGCCAAGGTGGTCGTGGCGCGCGCCGACGGAGAGCTGTGCCTGGCGGTGATCGCCGCCTCCCAGCACCTCGACGCGGAGCGGCTCCGCGCGGCCATGGGGGCGCGGCTGGTCTCCCTGGCCCCCGAGGCGACGTTCGCCGAGCGATTCGGCCCCTGCGAGCCCGGCGCCGAGCCTCCGCTCGGCCTCTTCGGCCTGCCCATCTACGTGGACGCGAAGCTGGCGCTGGAGCCGCGCATCCTGATGCGGGCGGGCACCCACGAGGACGCCATCGAGGTCCAGACGGACGACTGGCTCCTCTCCGAGCACGCCCGCATCGTGGACGGGCTGGGCACGGCCGGGATCTGACCTCCGCGTGAAGGCCTTCCTGGGCCTGCCGGGCCCGTGGCTCATCGCCCACCGCGGCGGCGCCCGCCTGGCGCCCGAGAACACCCTCCCCGCCTTCGACCGCGGCGTCGAGCTGGGCGCCGCCTGCCTGGAGCTCGACGTGCGGCGCACCCGCGACGGCGCGGTGGTGGTGTTCCACGACGCGGACACGGCCCGCGTCACCGGCGAGGGCGGCTCGGTCGAGGGCCGGACCCTCGGCGAGCTCCGGCGGCTCGACGCCGGCTTCGCCTTCACGCCCGACGGCGGCCGGAGCTTCCCCTTCCGCGGCCGGGGCGTGCGCATCCCGTCGCTGGCCGAGCTCCTGGCGCGCCACCCCGGGATGCGGCTCAACATCGACGCCAAGGGCCCGGAGCCGGAGCTGGCCGAGGCGCTGGCGGCCGAGATCCGCCGGGCCGGGGCCGTCGAGCGGGTGTGCGTCGGCTCGGAGCGGGACGAGCAGGGGGAGCGGCTGCGGTCCCTGCTCCCCGAGGCCTGCAACTTCCTGCCGGCCGGCGCGGCGCGCCGCCACGTGCTCTCGGCGAAGGCGGGCCTGGGCGCAGCGCGCTGTCCCCGGGGATGGGACTGCGCCGAGCTTCCCCTGCGCGCCGGCGGGCTCACCGTGCCGAGCGCCCGCGTGGTCCGGCACTTCCACGCCCTGGGGATGAAGGTGTTCGTCTGGACCGTCGACGACGAGGCCGACATGCGCCGGCTCCTGGCCGCGGGCGTGGACGGGATCATGAGCGATCGGCCGGACGTGCTGGCGAGGGTGCTGCGGCGGTGAGCCCCGGGCGGAGTCGAGGGGCCCTTGCCCGTCGCCCCCTCCGCCTCTACAACTCCGGCCCGCATGCCCGACTCCCCCAAGCGCTTCCTCTGGCCCCGCGAGCACGGCGCCTGGGCGCAGATGGCGATGCCGCTGGTCACCGGGCTGGCCCTCGGCCGCCCCGGCGCCGCCGCCTGGCTCTTCGCCGCGGCGGCGGCCCTCGCCTTCCTGGCCCACGAGCCCGGCCTGGTGCTGCTCGGCACGCGCGGCGTCCGCGCGCGCCAGGACGACGGCGCCCTGGCGCGCCGGCTACTGGCGCTCCTGGGCGGTCCGGCGCTGGCCCTCGGCGCCGTCGCCTTCGCCCTGGCGCCGCCGTACGCGCGGCTCGCGATCGCCCCGGCCGCGGCGCTGGTCCTGGCCACCGTCGGGCTGGCGCGGCGGCGCCTGGAGATGACCACCGGAGGCGAGGTGGTCGCCGGCGCCACCATGGCCTCGTCGCTCCTGCCGGTGGCCCTCTCCTCCGGGGTGGCGCCGCGCGCGGCGATCGCCGCCTTCCTCGCCTGGGTCCTCTCCTTCGCCGTCGCCGCCGTGGCCGTCGAGGCGGTGCTGGCCCGCGGCCGGCCCGGGGCGCCGGACCTGGGCCGGCGCAACGCGCTCCGCGCGGGCCTGCTCTGGGCGCTCGGCGCCGGGGCGGCCGTCCTCCTCGGGCTCTCGTGGGCGCTGCCGGTGGCGCTCGCTCCGACCGCACTGTTCGCCGCGGCGGTCTGCCTCCGCGGCACCGGGCCCGGAAGGCTCAAGGCGCTGGGCTGGGCGCTCGTCGCGGGGACGGCCGCCACGCTGCTCCTACTGGTCCTCGGGCTGCGGGGCGGCTGAAGCGCCTCCGTCCGGCCGATGGTAGAGTCCGCATCCGTGCGCGTGCTCCTGTCCAACGACGACGGCGTCCACGCCCGGGGGCTCGGCGCCCTGGCGGAGGCCTTCGCCGGCGACGAGGTGTGGATCGTGGCGCCGGACCGGGAGCAGTCGGCCGCCAGCCACGCCATCTCGCTCCACCGGCCGCTCCGGATCGGGCAGGTGGGGCCGCGCCGGTTCGCCGTGGACGGCACGCCCACCGACGCCGTCTACGTGGGGATGAACCTGATCCTCAAGGGACAGCGCCCCGACGTGGTGGTCGCAGGCGTCAACCACGGGCCCAACCTGGGCAACGACGTGCTCTACTCCGGCACGGTGGCGGCGGCGATGGAAGGGGCGCTGCTCGGGTGCCACGCCGTGGCCGTCTCGCTGGCGTCCTCCCCGCCGCAGGACTTCCACCACGCCGCCGCCTTCGCCGCGGCGCTGGCGCGGCGCCTGGCGCGGGAGCGCGACGCCTCCCCCATGCTCCTCAACGTCAACGTGCCGCCGGGGCCGGTGCGCGGCTACCGCACCGTCCGGCTCGGCCGGCGCACCTACGGCGAGGAGGTGGTCGAGAAGACCGATCCGCGCGGCCGCAAGTACTACTGGATCGGCGGCGAGGGCGGAGCGCGGCACGAGGACATCCCCGACTCCGACTGCAACGCCGTCTTCCTCGAGGGCCTGGTGGCGGTGACGCCGCTGCACCTCGACTGGAGCAACGACGGCCTCCTGGAGCGGGTGCGCGGCTGGGAGCTGGACGCCTACGCCCGGGAGCCGGCGCCGTGAGGATGCCCGCGGTGGCCGCGCTCGCGGGCCTGGCGCTCGCCTGCGCCCACCGCCCGCCGCTCCGCCCGCCGCCGCCGCTCCAGGCTCCGCCTCCGGCCGAGCCTCCGCCCCCCGCGGCGTCCCGGGAGCCGGCCCGCCCCGGGCCGGCCGCCGAGCCGTCGGAGCCGCACATCGAGCCGGACCTGCTCGGCGCGGTCCACGTGGTCAAGAAGGGCGAGACCATCTACCGGATCGCGCGGACCTACGGCATCGAGGCGCGCGACCTGATGGAGGCCAACGACCTCTCCGACCCGCGGCAGCTCCGGCTGGGCATGGAGCTCTTCGTCCCGGGCGCGCGCCGCCCTCTCGACGTCCCGCCGCTGGCTCCCGGGACCGCCGCCGAGCCCGAGGACGTCCCGGAGCGCCCCGTGCCCGGCCCGCCGGTCCACCCGCCGTCGCCGACGGCCGAGGCGCCACCGGCCGCGGCGTCGCCCCCGGCGCCCCGCTCCCGCGCCGAGGGCGGACGGCTCCGCTGGCCGGTGAAGGGGCTCCTCTACAGCCGCTTCGGCATGCGCCAGGGGCAGCGCCACGACGGCATCGACGTGGCCGCCCCCGAGGGCGCGCCGGTGACCGCCGCCGCCGACGGCACCGTGGTCTACGCGGGGCAGCAGGCGGGCTACGGCCACGTCGTCATCCTGCGCCACCCGGGCGGCCTCCTCACGCTCTACGCCCACAACGCCCGGGTGCTGGTGTCGGAGGGGTCCCGGGTGAGGGCGGGGCAGGCCATCGCCCGGGTGGGGCAGTCGGGCAGCACCACCGGGCCGCACCTGCACTTCGAGGTGCGCGAGGGCACCCGGCCCCGCGACCCCCTGCTTTACCTGAAGTGACGGCGCCGCCCGCTGGGGCCGGTGGTATCCTGCGCCGATGGACGACATCCGCGCCCGCATCCGCGACGTTCCCGACTTCCCCAAGAAGGGGATCGTCTTCAAGGACATCACCCCGGTGCTCTCCGACGCGGGCCTCTTCCGCCGCGTGGTGGACGCCTTCGCCGCCCGCTGGAAGGGCGAGGGCATCGACAAGGTGGTGGGCATCGAGTCGCGCGGGTTCCTCTTCGCGGCGCCCCTGGCCTACGCCCTGGGCGCCGGCCTGTGCATCGTGCGCAAGCCGGGCAAGCTCCCCTGGGAGACGATGCGCGAGGCCTACCAGCTCGAGTACGGCGAGGACTCCCTCGAGCTCCACGTCGACGCGCTCGGGCCGGGCGATCGCGCGCTGGTGGTGGACGACGTGCTCGCCACCGGCGGGACCGCCGACGCGGTGGGCCGGCTGGTGGCGCGGCAGGGGGCGCAACTCGTCGGGTACTCTTTCCTCCTCGAGCTCTCCGGCCTGAACGGAGCGCGCAAGCTCGGCGCCAGGACCGTGCACGCCCTGGTGCGCTACTGACGGCCGCGTGCCGGGACCGGGCGCCCGGGCGGAACGGCTTGTGGAACGGTTTGATGATAGCTTCCCCGCCGTGATGCTGGCCGGGACCCCCCATGGCAGGGCCCGCGTGCTCGAGGCCTGGGACGAGACGCGCGCGCTGCGCGGGCTTCGCCTCCAGCTCCCGCCCTCCCTGGCGCCGAGCCACCAGCGCCCGGGCCAGGTGCTGAAGGTGAGGACCCCGGCCGGCGAGGGCTACTTCGCCATCGCCAGCGCGCCCGACCCGGGCGGCCGCGCGGACCTGCTCCTCAAGCGCGGGGGCCCGGTGGCCGACGCGGCCGTGGCGCGGGCGGCGCCCGGGGCGGACCTCGAGGTGTCGGCCCCCTTCGGCCGGGGCTTCCCCGTCGAGGAGGCGCGCGGCCGCGACGTGCTGCTCTTCGCCGCCGGGGCGGGCATCGCCCCCATCCGCGCGCTGGTGCAGCACCTCGTCGCCGACCGCGACTCCTACGGGCGCGCCACCCTGTTCTACGGCCAGCGGCGCGGCGCCGACTTCGCCTACCGGGGCGAGCACCTCGCCTGGGAGCGGCGCGGGGTGCGCGTGGTCCTCTGCCCCTCCGCCGAGGACTCCGCCTGGCGCGGCCTGCGCGGCCGGGTCCAGGAGGTGGCCAGCTCGCTGGCCTTCGGCGGCGCTCCCCCGGCCGACGCCGTGGCCTTCGTCTGCGGCATGACCGCCATGATCGAGGACGTCCGCGCCACCCTGGCCCGCTCCGGCGTCCCGCCCGAGCGCGTGCACGCCAACTTCTGACCATGATCCGCGCCGGCACCGGCCGCTTCGTCCTCTACCTGCTGGCCGCCGTCGCCGTGGGGATGGTGGTGCTGATGGTCACCCCGTTCGCCGCGACGCTGCTGGTGGCGGCGGTGCTGGCCGGCGCCCTCTACCCCTGGAACGAGCGCCTGGCCGCCGCGCTGCGGGGGCGCCGGCGCCTGGCCGCCGGGCTGATGACGCTCGGGGTGCTGATCGCCATCCTGCTCCCGGTGGGCTACCTGACGGTGGTGGCGCTGAAGCAGGTGGGGGCGGGGATCGAATGGGTGAAGGGGGCGGTGCAGAGCGAGGGCCTCACCGGCCTCGTCTCGGCGCTGCCCGACCCGCTGGCCGACCTCGCCCGCCGGGCGCTGGCGGAGCTGCCCGACGATCTCACCCGGCTCGAGAGCCTGGCGGCGGAGCAGAGCGGCCGGGCCGCCCGGGTGCTGGGCGGGTTCATCAGCGCCACCGGCGTGCTGGTGCTCAAGACCTTCCTCTCGCTGATCGCCTTCTTCTTCCTGCTGGTGGACGGCCCGAGGCTGGTACGCTGGCTCGACGAGGTGGTCCCCCTGCAGCGCGGCCAGGTGGCGGAGCTGCTCTCCGACTTCCGGCGCGCCACGGCGGCGGTCCTCTTCTCCACCATGGCCACCGCGGTGGTGCAGTCGGTCGTCGCCTACCTCGGATACCTCCTCACCCGCGTGCCGCACGCCACCTTCTTCGCCTTCGTCACCTTCCTCGTGGCCCTGGTCCCGGCGCTCGGCGCCGCCCCGGTGGTGGTGGGCGTCGGGATCCTCCAGCTCTCCACCGGCTCGAAGCTGGCGGGCGTGGTGCTCCTCGCCTGGGCGGTCCCGGTGTCGCTCATCGACAACCTGGTCCGGCCGGTCCTGCTGCGGCGCGGCCTGGCCGTCCACCCGGTGGTGATCTTCTTCACCCTGCTCGGAGGCCTGGCCGCCTTCGGGCCCATCGGCTTCCTGCTCGGGCCCCTCTCGATCGCCTTCCTGCTGGCGGTGATCCGGATGTTCCGCCGCGACCAGGGGATGTGACCCCTCAGGCTCCGGCCTTGAAGGCCTTGAAGGCCAGGAGCGTCTCGGTGTCCCGCACCCCGGGGATCTTCTGGAGCTGGTCCGGGATGACGTCGCCGAAGGCGTCGTGGTCCGCGGCGTAGAGCTTCACCAGCAGGTCCCAGGGACCGGTGATGGAGTGGACCTCGGAGACCCCGTCGATCTCCATGATCTGGTTCGCCACCCGCTCCAGCCGGCCGGGCTCGCACTTCACCAGCACGAATGCCGCCTTCATCGCCGCTCCCCCGTGTCGAATGGATGGCGCCCGACCCGCAGCGTGGCCTCGACGATGCGCTCCCGCAGCGAGACGAGGTCGGCCGGGCCCTCGTCCGCCAGCGTCCCCAGGCCCGAGAGCAGCGTGCGGCAGGCGCCGGCGTCGGGCACCGCCGACCGCACCGCCCGCCGCGCCGCCGCGTGGGCCCGCTCGTGCGACTCCACGGCGAACAGCTGCACGCAGGCCTCCGCCAGGCCGTCGCCGCCGGACCGGAGCGCCCGCGCCACGGCGCTGTCGAGGGCGTAGGCCTCGATGAGCCCGTCGGCCAGCGCCCCCAGCACCTCCTGCCGCTCGGCGATGCCCGGCCCCAGGACCTCCACCGCCGCCTGCAGGGCGTACACCGCCAGGTACTTGTTGAGCTCCGCCAGCCTCCGCTCCCGGGCCAGGGGTCCCTCGGCGACGCGGGGCGGCTCGCCCCGCGCCACCGCCTCCGACACCGCGGCGGCCAGCTCCTGCCAGGGGTACTGGCCCTTCATGGCCCGCCGCAGGAGCGTCCCGGGGACCAGCATCCGGTTGATCTCGTTGGTGCCCTCCACGATCCGGTTGACCCGGTTGTCCCGGTAGATCCGCTCCACGGCGTACTCCTCGACGAACCCGTACCCGCCGTGGATCTGGAGCGCCTCGTCGGCCACCCAGTCGAGGGCCTCCGATCCCCACACCTTGAGGATCGAGGCCTCGGCGGCGTACTCCTCCGCGGCCGCCACCAGGGCCTCGGCGTGGGCCGGCGTGCCCGGCTCGGTCCCGGAGGCGGCCGTCCGCTCGTCGATGGCGCCGGCGGTCCGGTGGATCATGGCCTCGCCCGCGTAGACCAGGATCACCATGCGGGCCAGCTTCTCGCGGATGAGCCCGAAGTCGGCGATCACCTGCCCGAAGGCCTTGCGGCCCCGGGCGTACTGCACCGCGATCTGGAGGACGTTGCGCGCCCCGGCCACGCAGCTGGCGCCCAGCTTGAGCCGCCCGACGTTGAGGACGTTGAAGGCGATGCGGTGCCCCTTGCCCGCCTCGCCCAGCAGGGCGTCCACGGGGATGCGGACGTCCTCGAAGGACAGCGGGCAGGTGGAGCTGCCGCGCAGCCCCATCTTGCGCTCCTCCTTGCCCACCGTGAACCCGGGGGTGCCCTTCTCCACCAGGAAGGCGCTGAAGCGCTCGCCGTCGATCTTGGCGAAGACCGTGAAGACGTCGGCCAGCGCCGCGTTGCTGATCCACTGCTTCGAGCCGTTCAGGATCCAGTGCCTTCCGTCCGGCGACAGCACCGCCCGGGTGCGGGCCGAGAGCGCGTCGGAGCCCGACCCGGCCTCGGAGAGCGCGTAGGCGGCAACGGCCTCCCCCCGGGCCAGGCGCGGCAGCCAGCGCCGCTTCTGTTCCTCGGTCCCGAACCAGGCGATGGGCAGCGTCCCCACGCCGCTGTGCACGCTCCAGGTGGCCGACCAGGAGCCGCTGCGCGACATGGCCTCGGTGACCAGCAGGCTCGACACCGCGTCGAGCCCCAGGCCCCCGTGGGCCTCCGGCACCTCCATCCCCAGGAGCCCCAGCTCGCCCGCCTCGAGCAGGAGCTGGCGCAGCAGGGGCAGGTCGCGCGCCTCGAGGCGGTCGGCGTTGGCCAGCACCCGGTCCACGGCGAACCGGTCGGCGGTGCGCAGGAGCGCCCGCTGGGTCTCGTCGAGGTCCTCGGGCACCCGGACGCGGCGCGATCCGACCGGGGCCAGCAGGAAGCCGCCGCCGAGGGGAGGCGGGGCGGGCTCGTCGGGGCGCGTCGGCATGCGGGGCCTCCGGGCGGCGGGGCGATCCCAGACCATCGTCGCCCGGCCGGTGCGCGTCAAGCGCCGTCGCGCCCGGGCCAGCCGGGCCGGTCGCCGAACCAGTCGGCGGTCACCTCGAGCCACATCGCCAGCCCGGCCCACTCGCCGTAGGGGGCGTACCAGCGGGCGATGGCCCGGTCCGAGGGCTGGCGCCGCAGCCCCCGCAGCCGGCGCAGCTTGGGGCGGATCCAGGAGTCCAGGGCCAGGTGGCCGTGGCGCCCGAGGAGCCGCAGCATGCCCTCGGTGGCGTAGGGGCCGAAGCCCGGCAGCGCCCCGATGCGCTGCGCCAGCTCCCCGGTGGGCAGCGACGGGTCGCGCCAGCCCTCGACGTCGAGCCGCCCCCGGGCCACGTCGCGGGCGATCTGGCGTAGCCAGGGCGCCCGGTAGCCCGCCCGGATCGCCACCCGGTAGAACCGCACCGGCCGCGCCGCCATCGCCTCGGGCGAGGGGAAGGCCCGGCCGCCGAGAGGCGCCGGCGCGCCCAGGCGGTCCACCAGGTTCCGCGCCATGGCGCGGGTCAGGGCCCAGGAGCAGTTGGTGGTGCAGAGCATCTTCACCAGGTCCTCGAAGACGGTCGGCGAGCGCAGCAGCCGCCCGGCGCCGCGGGCCGCGGCCCAGGAGAGGTCGGGGAGCCCGCGGCTCCGGCGCTCCGGCTCGAGCTCCCGGATGCGCCGCCAGAACGGCGCCAGGTCCTCGTCGAGCCCCAGGGCCGTCCGGAGCTGCCGGCGGGCCTCGGCGGCGAGGCGCGGGTCGAGCCGCCCCTCGACGGCGAGGCGGATGGCGAGGCCTCCGCCTGCATCGGCCCGCTCGGCCACCTCGGCCCGGGCCACCTTCCCGCCCTGGAGCAGCAGCGGGCGGGAGAGCACCCGCCGGGCGGGATCCCAGCCCCACGGCGGCAGGTCGTACCATCCGTGGCTGCGCACCACCAGCTCGAGGTCGAAGGGCGCCGGGACCTGCATGCGTCAAACCTGTGCGCCCGCGGCCCTGCCCGCTGCGCTATCCTCCGGAGCGGGGAGCCCGGCATCCCGCAGGCCCGCCAAGAACCTCCGGCAACGGGAGGCTGCCATGGTAGCCCGAGACCCATCCTGGGAAGAGCGAGAGCAGGCGGACGCGCTGGAGGGCGACGAGCCCGAGCCCCAGGTGGGGCGCAGCGCCGACGTCGGCAGGGAGTTCCTGGAGACGCCCATCCGCGACCTCAAGCCGCGCCCGGCCGTCACCGTGGGCGAGGACGCCACCGTGGCCAGGGCCATCGAGCTCATGCGCAAGAAGAGGGTGGGCGCGGTGATGGTGGTATCCCGCAAGAAGCCCCACCGCCTGGTCGGCGTCTTCTCGGAGCGCGACCTCGTGGCCCGAGCGCTGCCCATGCGCGGCTTCGGCCGGATGAAGGTGTCGAAGGTGATGACCCGCGACCCCCAGGCGCTGCGGCCGCGGGACAGCTGCGCCTTCGCCCTCAACAAGATGAGCGTGGGGCGCTTCCGGCACATCCCGCTCGTGGACGGGAACCACCTGCCGGTGGGCATGCTCTCGATCCGCGACGTGATCGACTTCCTGGTGGAGCTCATCCCGGAGGAGATCCTGAACCTCCCGCCGGAGCCCCAGTACAAGTACGTGAAGACGCCGGAAGGCGACTAGGGGAGGGCCCAGCCGGCGGGGCGGGGCTCTACGCCGCCTCGCTGAGCCCGTGGCACTTCTTGTACTTCTTCCCCGAGCCGCAGGGGCAGGGGTCGTTGCGCCCGACCTTGGGGACGGCGCGGACCACCGTCTCCTGCCGGGGCTTCTTGGCCTCGCCGTCCCCGGCCGCCTCGGCGTGGCTCTCGATGACCCGGCGCATCGCCTTGCGCTGCAGCGCCAGCCGCTTCTGCTCCAGCTCCTCCGCGCTCTCCTGGCGGACGAGCTGCAGGCGGAGGAGGTTGCCGATGACCGCGCTCTTCACGCGCCAGGTCATCTGCATGAACATCTCGTAGCCTTCCTTCTTGTACTCCTGCTTCGGGTCCTTCTGGCCGTAGCCGCGCAGGCCGATGCCCTGGCGCAGGTGGTCC
>DATIFE010000164.1:0-7824 GCA_035455425.1 Anaeromyxobacteraceae bacterium
CAGCTGCGCCCGCAGGCGCGCCTCCGCCTCGGCGGCGTCGAAGCCGTCCCGGGCGCGCATCCGCTCGAGCTGCGCCCGGCGCGGGGCCCAGACCACCGCCACGGCGTCGAGCTCCGCCTCCAGGCCGCTCTCGTAGAGCAGGGGCACGTCGTAGAAGGCGATGGCGTGGCCCTGCGCCGCCAGGCGCTCGGCCTCGGCGCGCACCGCCGCGCGCACCGCCGGGTGGACGATGGCCTCGAGCCGGGCGCGCGCTGCGGGGTCGGCGAAGACCATGGCGGCCACCCGCTTCCGGTCCAGCTCGCCGTCCGCGCCGACGGCCTCCGGGCCCAGCGCCCGGGCGATCCCGGCCAGGGCCGGGGTGCCCCGGGCCACGGCGGCGCGCGCCTGCTGGTCGGCATCCAGGACCGGCACGCCGAGGTCGCGCAGGGCGCGGGCGAAGGTGCTCTTGCCGGTGGCGATGCCGCCGGTGAGGCCGATGAGCCGCACGGCCCCCCCCGCTTCCCGTCAGGAGGAGCCGCCGGGCCTGGCCGCCGGCTTCGGGGGCGCCGACTCGCGCGGCGCCGGGGCCGGGGTGCCGTCGGCGGGCCGGAAGGAGATGGCATCCACGGTCCCGTCCTTGGCGAAGAAGACGGAGATGCCCTGGGACTTGTAGAGCCAGACCGGGCGGAAGTCCTCGGTGAAGGTCTTCTTGGCGCCCTTGCCGTAGGTGCCCTCCACCGACTCGCGGTCGAGCGCGGAGGAGGGCCAGAGGACGATCTCCAGCACCAGCCCGTCCTCGCGGGTGAAGAACTGCGCCTGGCGCGTGCCGGCGATGGCCTGGTCGGCCTTGTAGACCAGGGCCGTCCGGTCGCCCAGCCTGCCGTGCGTCGAGGGCTCGCCAAAGCGGGCCACCACGTCGGCGCGGGTGCTCTGGCCGGGGACGATGCCCTGCCAGGCCTTGGCTGCGGCGGCGCCGGGCAGCGCGCAGGCCAGGAGGAGGGCGAGGTGACTCGGGCGCATGACCCATTATACTCCGCACCGCGTGCCCGTCCCCTTCCGCACCCTCGGCGCCCTGCTCGCCCCGTGGCTGGCCCTGGCGCCGGCGCGGGCGGCGGAGCCGGTGGGCGCGGAGACCTGCAAGGTCTGCCACCCCGCGGCCTACGACGCCTGGCGCGAGAGCGCCCACGCCCGGGCCTGGCTGGTCCTGCCGGAGCGGAGCCGCTCCGACGCCCGCTGCACCGCCTGTCACGCGCCCGAGGGGGCCCGGGGGCAGGCCGGCGTCACCTGCGAGAGCTGCCACGGGAACGGCCAGCTCTACTCGCTCCCCTTCGTCATGCGCGACCGGGAGCTGGCGCGTGCCGTGGGGCTCCTGGACCCGGGCGAGAAGACCTGCGTCCGCTGCCACGACGAGTCCTCCCCCAGCCTGACCCGGTTCGACTACGCCCGGAAGCTCCCCCTCGTCGAGCACGGGCGGGCCGACCGGGAGGCCCGCAAGGCGGCGGCCCGGCCCGCTCCGGCCGGCCGCTAGGGCGCCGCGTGAAGGTGCTCTCGGCGGAGTTCGTGAAGACCGCCACCCGGCGCCCGGAGTGGCCGCCCGGCGGCCTCCCGGAGCTGGCCTTCGCCGGCCGCTCCAACGTGGGCAAGTCGTCGATGCTCAACGCCCTGGCCGGGCGCGGCGGCCTGGCCCGTGTCTCGGGCACGCCGGGCCGGACCCAGGCGCTGCAGTTCTTCGAGCTGCGCGTGGAGCCGGCCCGGGCGGCCTCGCCGCTCCGGCTCCGCTTCTGCGACCTCCCCGGGTACGGCTACGCCCGGGTGCCCCGATCCGAGCAGGCGCGCTGGGCCGGGATGATCGAGGAGTACCTCTCCGGGCGGGAGGACCTGCGGGCCGTGGTGCTGATCGTCGACGCGCGCCGCGAGCCTCCCGCCAGCGACCGGGAGGCGCTCGCCTTCCTCGCGGCCCAGGGGAGGACGGTGGTGGTGGCGGCGACCAAGATGGACAAGCTCGCGAAGAGCCACCGCCACGCCGCGGCCCTCGCGGCCGAGCGGGCCCTGGGCCTGGCGCCCGGGTCGGTGGTGCCCTTCAGCGCCG
This sequence comes from Anaeromyxobacteraceae bacterium, assembly GCA_035455425.1. Classification (GTDB taxonomy): domain Bacteria; phylum Myxococcota; class Myxococcia; order Myxococcales; family Anaeromyxobacteraceae; genus JACRMN01. The sequence continues at coordinate 2,069 of DATIFE010000164.1, forward strand.
TCGAGGGCACGGGCGCGGACGCGCTCTGGGCCCGGCTGCTGGAGCTGGTGCGCTGACCCTCTTCACGTCGCCTCGCCGGGCGGCTCCCAGGAGACCGCCACCACCGACAGCTCGACCCGGCCGGCGGGCCGGACCACCGCCACCAGGTCGCCGGCCCTCCTCCCCAGGAGCGATCGGCCCAGCGGGGCATCCACGCTGAGGAGCCCCCGCTCCAGGTCGAACTCGTCGGGGCCGACGAGCCGGTAGGTGCGCTCCTCGCCCTTCTCGTCCTCCACCGTCACCCAGGCGCCGAAGTAGGCCCGCCCGGACGGATGGGGCTTCGGCTCCACCACGGTCAGCGCGTCCATCCGCTGGGAGAGCTCGCGCAGCCGCCGGTCGAGCTCCCGCAGCTTCCGCTTCCCGTAGATGTACTCGGCGTTCTCGCTGCGGTCTCCCAGCGCCGCCGCCGCCTCCACCTCGGCGACGATCCGCGGGCGCAGCACGGTCCAGATCCGCTGGTGCTCCTCGGAGATGCGCCGGAAGCCCTCGGGGGTGACGTAGCGGGGGCGGGTGTCGCGGCTCTCGCTCATGGTGCGCTGCCCGGGGCGATGGTACCAGCGCGCGGCCGGGCCAGGGTAGGATGCGCCCTGTGAAGGTCACCGACATCCTGCGCTTCGCCCGCGAGCGGGGCGAGCCGGTCTTCAGCTTCGAGTTCTTCCCCCCCAAGACGCCCGAGGGCGAGCGGCAGCTGCTGGCCACCGTCGAGGCGCTCCGCCCGCTGGCTCCGGCGTTCGTCTCCGTGACCTACGGCGCCGGCGGGTCGACCCGGAGGCGGACGGTCGACCTGGTGACCCGGCTCAAGCGCGAGGTGGAGGTGGAGGCGGTGGCCCACGTCACCTGCGCCGGCTCCTCCCGCTCCGAGATCGCCTCGGTGCTCGACGAGGTGGCCGCCGCCGGCGTGCAGAACGTGCTGGCGCTGCGCGGCGACCCGCCCCAGGGCGCCCGCACCTTCGAGCCGCACCCCGAGGGCTTCCGCTTCGCCTCGGAGCTGGTGGCCTTCATCCGCTCGGAGCCGCGCCGCTGGCCGTTCTGCGTGGGCGCCGCCGCCTACCCCGAGGGGCACGTGGAGACGCGGGACCTGGAGGCGGACCTGGCCCACCTCCGGCTCAAGGTGGAGGCGGGGACCGACTTCCTCGTCACCCAGCTCTTCTTCGAGAACTCCCACTTCTTCCGCTTCCTGGAGCGGGCCCGGGCGGCGGGGATCCGCGTCCCGGTGCTGCCGGGCATCATGCCCTTCACCAGCGTGGAGCAGGCCGAGCGCTTCACCCGCCTCTGCGGAGCCGCCATCCCCCCGCTGCTGCGCGCGGCCATGGACGCCCGCCGCGACGACCCCGAGGCCTCGCTGCAGCTCGGCGTGGCCCACGCCAGCCTCCAGTGCGGCGACCTCCTGCGCCGCGGCGCGCCGGGGGTGCACTTCTACACCCTGAACCGCTCGCCCTCGACGCGGGCCATCCTGGCGGCGCTGCGCTCGGGCGCGCCCTGGCGCGATCGAGCCTGAACCGCACGCCCAGCCGAGGTGCCCATGACCCATCGAGGGATCGCCGCCGCCGCCGTCGCCGCCTCGCTGTGCGCCTGCGCCTCCGTGCGCCCGGTTCCCGCGGGTCCTCCCGCCGGGGACGTCGGGGCGCGGCGGAAGGCCTTCGACGCCCTGGTGGCCGAGTACTGGGACCACCGCCTCGAGCGGACGCCGGAGGTGGCCTCGCTCCTCGGGGACCGCCGCTGGAACGACCGGTCGTCGGACCTGTCGGCGGCCGCCCAGGCCGCCGAGCTGGCCGCGTCGCGCTCTTTCCTGGCGCGCCTCGAGGCCGTGGATCCCCGGGGGTTCCCGGAGCAGGAGGCCCTCACCCGGACCCTGCTGGTGCGGCAGCTCCGCGAGCAGGTGGAGGACTCCCGCTTCGAGTGGTGGAAGATGCCGGTGAGCCAGATGTCCGGCGTCCACCTCCAGGCGCCCCAGCTCGCCTCGCTCCTCGCCTTCCGCGGCGCCCGGGACTACGACGACTACGCGGCGCGCCTGAGGAACCTGCCTCGCCAGCTCGACGACACCATCGCCAACATGCGGCTGGGAATGGCGGCCGGCCTGGTGCCGCCGCGCTTCCTCCTCGAGAAGGTGGCGGCGCAGGCGGAGGCGGTGGTGGCCGGGAAGCCCGAGGACACGCCCTTCGCCCGGCCGCTGGCCTCGATGCCGGCGGAGGTGCCGCCGGCGGAGCAGCAGCGCATCCGGGAGGCCTTCCTCGCCGCCATCCGCGACGGCGTGGTGCCGGCCTACCAGCGCTTCGCCCGGTTCGTCCGGGAGGAGTACGCGCCCCGGGGCCGCACCGAGCCCGGGATCTGGGCGCTCCCCGACGGCGAGGCCCGCTACGCGGCGGAGGTGCGGCGGATGACCACCACCGCGCTCACGCCCGAGGCCATCCACCGGATCGGGCTCTCCGAGGTGGCCCGCATCGAGGGCCAGATGCTGGCGGTGGCCCGGAAGCACGGTCACGCCGACCTCGCCTCCTTCGGAGCGGCGCTCGACGCCGACCCGGCGCTGCACCCCCGCTCGCGCGAGCAGATGCTCGAGCTGTACCGCGGCTACATCGACGGCATGGCGAAGGAGCTGCCGCGGCTCTTCGGCCGGCTGCCCCGGGCCGGCTTCCAGGTGGCCCCGGTGGAGAGCTACCGCGAGAAGACCGCGGCGGGAGCCCAGTACCTCCCGCCCTCCCCGGACGGAGCGCGGCCCGGGCAGATCCAGGTGAACACCGGAGACTTCGAGAAGCGGAAGACCATCAGCTTCGAGTCGACCGCCTACCACGAGGGCCTGCCGGGCCACCACCTCCAGATCGCCATCGCCCAGGAGCTCCCCGGCCTGCCGCCCGTCCGGCGGCTGGGGACCTTCTACGGCGCCTTCGTCGAGGGCTGGGCCCTCTACGCCGAGCGGCTGGGCGAGGAGGTGGGGAAGTACCAGGACCCCTACAGCTACTACGGGCACCTGCAGGAGGAGATGCTCCGCGCCATCCGGCTGGTGGTGGACACCGGCATCCACTGGAAGCACTGGAGCCGCCAGCAGGCGGTGGAGTACTTCCGCGCCCACTCCAACCTCGACGAGGTGGAGATCCAGGCCGAGACCGACCGCTACATCTCGTGGCCGGGGCAGGCGCTGTCCTACAAGATCGGGCAGCTGGAGATCCTGGAGCTGCGGGAGAAGGCGCGGCGGGCGCTGGGCGACCGCTTCGACCTGCGCGCCTTCCACGACGAGGTCCTGGGCGCCGGCTCGCTGCCGCTCGACGTGCTGGCGACCCGCGTCGACGGCTGGATCGCGCAGCAGGTGGCGGCGCCGCGGCACGCGGCGCGCTAGCTCAGAAGGCCAGCACCGTGCCCAGGGAGAGCCGGGCCTGGTCGAGCCTCCAGTCGTAGCGCGCCTCGGCCACCACCCGGACGTTGCGCCGCCAGAGGTACCCGGCGCCCAGGGCCGCCGACTCGCGCTCCGCCGCGGGGTCGTCCGAGATCACCTTGTTCCCGAGCAGGACCACCGAGGTCCGGCCGTTCGGCCCGCCGGGCAGCCAGACCACCTCCAGCCAGGCGCCCCGGGTGTCGAGGTGGCCGACGCTGGCCGGGTCGAAGCTGGCGTTGGAGTCGCGGCGCCACAGCCACTGCCCGGAGACGGCCAGGTGCTCCCCCAGCTCGAGGGCCACGTCCGGCCCGACGTAGAGGGTGGTGTTCACCAGGCCGCTGGCGGCGTCGCGGGCCTTGCCCGCCGACCCGAAGAGGCCGATGCGCGCCGGGCCCGCCGGCGCGGCGGCGCGCAGGCCCACGTTCTTGTACTTGTCGTCGTCGAAGGTCGCCGTGCCGGGGCCGATCCCGTTGCCGTTGGTCAGCATGGCGAGGAGCTCGACGCCGTGCGGGGCGTGCCAGGCGAGGATCAGGCCGCGGTCGTAGGTGAGGTTCACGGCCGAGGCGCCCGGCCGCACCCGGAGGATCTCGTAGTCCTCGCGGGTGAGCCGCAGCTCCCGCTTCACGATGGGGTCGCAGATCTGGAACTGGCCCACCACCAGGTCGACCGGCAGCCCGAAGACGCCCGTGAACTGCACCCAGGCGTCCTCCAGGCCCATGGCCTCGCCGCCGTTCTCGATGATGAAGTAGGTGTAGTAGCTCACCCTGTCGGCGATCTGGCCGCCGGTGAGCGCCTTGAAGACCGTGGGCGTCTGCAGGTCGAGCCGGGGGTCGCGCTTGCTGGCCAGCTCGGCGAAGGCGTCGAAGCGGACCGCCAGCGGGAACTCGCGGGGCAGGGACAGCAGGTCGTCGCCGGCGTCGATGGTGGCCCGCGCCGGCTCCTGCCCCGGCTCCAGGGCGAAGCCGCGCCCGGCGTACTCCTCCCCGTAGGGCTTGAGCCGGGGGAAGGGGGCGTGGCAGGTGGTGCAGCTCACCCGGTACCTGCGGGCGAAGGCCGGGATGGCGGCGGCGTCCTGCGGGACCAGGAGCAGCGAGAGTGCCGCGGCGGCGAGGAAACCGGCGAGCGTGCGCATGGCGAGATCTCCGGCCTAGGGCAGGACGGTGAAGGTCGAGGTGTGGGTGGAGATCAGGACCGGCGCGTACTCCTCGGCCGGCACCTTCATGTACTCGGCCACCGAGGAGACGAGGCGCGAGTACCAGACGGTGGCGGTGATGGCGACCGGCCCCGGCGGCAGGTCCTCCCGGGGAGCCAGCGTGAAGGTCTCGGCGACCGCCGCCAGGGGCGCCAGCCGGTAGTCGGTGCCCAGCCGGGCCGTGTTCCACTGGGCGATGGTCATGCGGCCCTGCTCGTCGAAATAGGGCATGCGGAAGATCCGGTCGCCGTCCGGCACGGCGCCGTCGCGCGGCAGCCCCGCGAACCCGGTCAGGCCCCGGATGTCTCCGATGTCCTGGTAGGCGAGCGCCCTGGAGTCGGCGATGGTCCACTCCTCGCCCGGGAAGCCCTTCTTCTCGACCCGCAGGTGGTGGACCTTGCCGCCGGCGTCCCTGGCCTCCACGTGGAGCCAGAGCACCCGCTCCTCGGCCGATCCGGACGGGATCTTGTGGCCGGCCTTGGCGTTGACCACCACGGCGGTGATCCGCACCGGGTCTCCGGGCTCCACCTCCCGGGCGTCCGGGTGGACCCGCACCTCGGCCACCCCGGAGAGCTTCCCCGGGTCGTGGGCTCCGTGGAAGAGGTGCTGGCGGACGTCGGCGTGCTCCGGCGCCATCCGGGCGCTGCGCCCCCGCGCCGGGGGCATGTGGCAGTCCTGGCAGACGATGCCGGCCTTCCCGTGCGGGCCCTCCTTCCACTCGAGCTGCGTCGACTTCACGAAGACGCCCCAGGGGTCCTGCTCGTTGTGGCAGGTGCCGCAGAACTCGGCGGTCTTGAGGAACGGGTTCTCGACCGTCGTGTGGAACGGGCTCTCCACGCCGGCGCGGTTCCCCTGCTTCTTCTTGCCCGGCGACGTGACCCAGTTGAAGTTGACGGAGGGATCCCCGGCGCGGCCGACGATGGTGTGGCACACGTCGCAGGAGACCGCCTCGTTGGCGCGCGTCTTCGCGTCGGGGCGCTTCGGCGGGATGTCGCCCGCCAGGAACGCGAGCGGCGCGTGGCAGCCGTTGCAGCCCGCCTTCACGCCGGCGACCTTGGCCACCTTCTCGGCGTGGGGGACGGCGAGCTCGAAGTACTCGATCTCGTCCCAGGCGTGCGTGAAGGCCTGGGACATCATCGCCTGCTCGTGCTGGCG
>DATIFE010000165.1:0-11982 GCA_035455425.1 Anaeromyxobacteraceae bacterium
AGAAGCGCTGGGTGGTCTCGACCGCCATCGGGGGCGCCCTCAGCCTCCCACGGCCCCGCGGGCGCGACCAGTCGGATCGCTGCTAGGTGCGATCAGCCGCGCTTGGGGCCGCCGCGCCGGCGAGGCCCGCCCCGGCCCCGGCCCCGGCCCCGGCCGCTCCCGCGAAGGCGGCGCCGGCGCCCGCCGCCCGCACCGTCCGGACCGACATCGCGTCCCTCCAGGCCGCGCACGAGCGGATGGCCAAGGTGGACCACTTCGAGGCCCTGGGCGTCACCCGGAGCGCGAACGCGGCGCAGCTGAAGGCCGCCTACTTCACCCTGGCCAAGGCCTGGCACCCCGACTCGGCCGGAGCCGACGACCCGCCCGAGGCGCGGCAGCTCCGCGCCGACCTCTTCGCCCGCATCAGCGAGGCCTGGAGCGTGCTCGGGGAGGACGCCAGCCGCCAGCAGTACCTCGAGGACCTCCGGAGCGGCGCCACCACCCCGGTGGACGTGGCCGCCATCCTGGAGGCGGAGAGCACCTTCGAGAAGGCCAAGGTCCTCGTGAAGACGCGCCAGTACGAGGCGGCGCGGGCGGCGCTGGAGCAGACCATCGCCCTCAACCAGGAGGAGCCCGAGTTCCAGGTCTGGCGCGCCTGGGTGGACTTCCTGCTGGCCTCCGACCGCAGGAAGCAGCTCCCGGCCTCCAGCGCCGCGATGGAGGCGGCCCTGAAGAAGGTGCCGCGGTGCATGCCCGCCTACCTGTTCCTCGGCCAGATGGCCAAGATCTCCGGCGACCTGGGGCTGGCGGAGCGGCACTTCAAGCGAGGGCTCCAGGTCGAGCCCACCGACCCCGACCTGCTGCGCGAGCTCCGCTACCTGAGGAAGTGAGGCCCGCGGGGCGGCCGGGGCCGGTCAGTGCACCGTCTGCCCGCCGCGAGGGACGTCGGGCGCGTCGCCCTCGGGCGACTCCACCAGCTGGCGGATGGCCTCCAACTCGTCCTCGTCGGCGATGCCCTTCTCCAGCAGCAGGTGGCTCGCCGCCTCGGCGCGGGCCGCGGCCTGCCCGGCGGTCCGCTCGACGGCCTCGAGCCGGGAGGCCAGCTCGCCCGCCCTCTTCTGCAGCGCCGCGGCCTCGGCGGCGGCCTCGCGCCAGGCGCGGGCCGTGGCCAGGGCCACGGCGAGCGAGAGCAGGACGGCCAGGGTGGCGATGCCCAGGGTCACGGCCGGCATCCTAGTGATCCCGGACGGGTGCATCAAGCCGGGGAACGAGGGACGCGAGAGCGGCCGATTCCGCCCTTGTGCCCCCCGTCCGCCCTGGGCCATCCTCGGGGCCGGTGCCGGCGCGTCCCAGCATGACACTTGCCGTGAAGCGCCTGATCCGCGACCTGGCGCGGCGCGTGCCGGAGCTCTCGCACGTGCGCCCCTCGCGCGTGCTGGTGCTGGCGGGCGAGGCGCGCCGCGCCTCGCGGGCCAGCATCCGCGGGCTGGTGCCGGGGCCGGGCCGGCCCGCCGTCGCCGTCCGCGGCCGCAGGATCCTCTACGTCATCACGCTGCGTCCGCTCTGGTTCCTGGACTCGACCCCGGAGGAGCGCGTCGCCACCGTGCTCCACGAGCTGTACCACGCCAGCACGCGCTTCGACGGCACGCTCCACCGCGCCCGTCGCCACGCCGAGCTCGGCCCGGCCGCCTACGGGCGCCGCGTCTCGGTGCTGCTGCAGCGGTACCTGGCCGGCGCGCCCGAGGCGGTCCTGGCCCCCTTCGCCTTCTCCGGCGCGGCCCGGGCGCGCATGTGGCGGGAGCGGCCCACCGCGCGCGTGCCCCGGGGCGGCCGGCGGACCTACACCGAGAAGCAGCTCTTCCAGGGCCTGGTGGTGATGCGGTGAGGCCTCCTCCCGGGCGCCGTCACCCCATCAGCTGCTTGGCCAGGTTCTCGGTCCCGGCCGTCTCGTGGAGGCTCCTGCGGTGCGCGTCCATGGTGACCACCGCCGGGAAGTCCCTCACCTCGACTTGCCACAGGGCCTCCGGGATCCCCAGCTCGGGGAGGCGGTGGACCCCCAGGACCTCCACCACGCACTTGGCCAGCACCACGGCCAGGCCGCCGGTGGCGTGCAGGTAGACCGCGCCGCAGCTGGCGAGCGCCTCCAGGGTCCGCGGGCCCATGCCGCCCTTGCCCATGACGCCCCGCAGGCCGTAGCGGGCGATGACCTCCGCCTCCCACGGCTCGGCGCGCATCGAGGCGGTGGGGCCCGCGGCCACGAAGCGCCAGGCTCCGCTGGCCGGGTCGCGGGTGACCACCGGGCCGCAGTGGTAGAGGAGCGAGCCCTGCAGGAGCGGGCGGAGCTCGGGGTCGTCGCAGCCGGCGAGGTGGCGGTGGGCGGCGGCGCGGCCGGTCACCAGCCGGCCGCTGACCAGCACCTCGTCGCCGACGGCGAGATCCCGGGCCTCCTCGGCCGTCATGGGGAACCGGATGTTCCGGGCCACGCGCCCTCCCGCGCCACGCCGTCCCGCGGGCTCGCCGGGAGCATAGCCGGCCGGGGATCGCCCTTGCCACCCTCCTTCCTCCCGGCGGATCCTGCGGGCGGGCCGCCCGTCGGCCCCGGAGGGCGCGCCTGGGTCCCGCGATGAGGCATCGGAACGTCCTCCCCCCGTCGGCCGCCGGCCGGCTCGACCGGGCGCTCGCCGACGCGCTCGGCCTGGGGCGCGCCGCGGTGAAGCGGGCCTTCGCCGCCGGCGCGGTCCGGATCGCGGGGCGGCGGGCGCGCGCCAGCGACCCGGCCGAGCCCGGCGCGCCGGTGGAGGTGGAGATCGAGGTCGGGCTGCCGCGCGCCCCGGAGCCGGACCCGTCGCTGGCGCTCCGGGTCCTGGCCGAGTCGCCTCGCTGGCTCGTCGCCGACAAGCCGGCCGGGGTGGCCACCCATCCGCTCGCCCCCGGGGAGACGGGCACGCTGGCGAACGCGGTGGCGGCCCGGTTCCCCGAGTGCGGCCGGGCCTCGGTCGATCCGCGCGAGGGAGGGGCGGTCCACCGGCTCGACCGGGAGACCAGCGGCTGCGTGCTCTTCGCCCGGGACGCCGCGGCCTGGGAGGCGCTGCGGGCGCAGTTCGCGGCCCGGACGGTGGAGAAGGTGTACCTGGCGGTGGTGCGGGGGCGCCTCGCCGCCGGCGGCGTCTGCTCGGTGCCCCTGGCCCAGCGGGGCGGCCGCTCTGTGCCGGTGCCGGACGAGCTGGCGGCCGACCGGCAGATGGGGAAGGGCGCCGGGCCGCCCCGTCCCGCGGAGACGCACTACGAGCCGGTGGAGCGGCTCCCGGAGCACACCCTGGTCGAGGTGCGGATCGTCACCGGGGTCATGCACCAGATCCGGGCCCACCTCGCCTTCCTGGGCCACCCGGTCGCCGGGGACGTGCTCTACGGCGGGGAGGCGGCGCGGCTGCCGGCCCTGGAGCGGCAGGCCCTCCACGCCGCCCGCCTGGGCTTCGACCCGCCGGAGGGCGGCCCCCGGGCGCGGGTGGCGAGCCCGCTGCCCCCCGACCTCGCGGCGCTGCTGGCCCGCCTCCGCGAGGTTACCGCTTCGAGCCCACCACGATGACGGCGTAGACCGCGTTGCGGCCCAGGGTGGGGTGCATGCCGATGGCCACGCCCACGCCGGCGAACTTGCCGGCCGACACCACCTCGGGCTCCTCGGCGAAGTCGAGGGGGTCGGCCCGGGCGCCCGCCAGCACCTGCACCGTCTTGAAGCCCTTGTTGAGCGGCGCGGTGAGCGCGGTCTTGCGCTCCGGGGCGAGGGTTCCGCCGGCCTGGGCCAGCTCCTGGGCGTACTTCTCGGCCACGCCATCCAACGTCGGGTCGAAGGTCACCGGCGACTGGCGCGCGTCCCTGCGCTTGCGCTCCACGGCGTCGCGGAGCTTCTTGCGGACCTCGGCGGGGTCGAGCGGCGGGAGCTGCTTGATGAAGAGCTGGGTGACGAACACCGAGGAGGCGCCCTCCTTGCCGGTCTCGGGGACGATGCCCACGCCGGCGCGGTTGACGTCGGGGTTCATGATGCTGGCGCGGTGGCCCGGGCTCGAGAGGAGCTGCTCCAGGGCCTCCTCGGCGCTGCGCGCCTGGGACGGGTTCTGCAGGACCAGGGGCGAGGCGACGCCGACGCTCTTGAGGCGCTGCACCACGTCGCCGGGGACGTCGTAGCTGCCGCGGCGGACCTCGTCGCGGATGGCCTCGGAGATGCCGCGGGCCACCCCGGCGACAGGCTCGTCCCAGGCGAGCGCGGGGATGCCCACCGCCGTCCGCTCGGCGTTCAGGGCCTCGAACATCCGCTTCTCCTGCTGGGCGGTCTCCGCCGGCCACGGGCTCGGCTTCGCCACCGGCACCGAGGTGGGGAGCTCCGTCCCGCAGGCGACGGGGAAGCGCGCCACCAGGGTAGGGCTACCGCCCAGCTCCGCCGCGAGCTCGAGCTGGATCCGCCCGGGTTTGTCGCCGCAGGCGACCTCCGCCTGGAACGCTGTACCCGGGGTCGCCGGCGGCGAGGAGACCTTCCCCATCACGTCGGAGACGGTGACCTTGGGGTTCCGGTACTCGCCCAGGACCTTGCCGGAGATCACCGCCTTCTCGCCGGGCGCCAGGCGCCGGGGCAGGGGGTCGAGCGAGTAGGGGATGTCGAGGAGCAGCAGCACCAGGCGGGTGGAGCCCTCCGACGGTCCGCGCATGGACCCCCCCTTTCGCTGGGTGGCGATCCCGTAGCGGGGCGCCTGCGCGCCGACGGCGAAGTCGCCGATGGGCTGCAGCAGCTTCTCGGCCAGGATCCGGGAGTCGTCGGTGGCGATCATGACGTTCTGGTAGCGGCGGACCGGCACGGGCAGGCCGACCGAGCTGGAGACGAAGGCCAGCACCCCCTCGCGCGGCGGGGGCTCCCGCAGGTCCCAGCCAAGGAAGGACTCGGCGGCGGCGCAGAGCCGGCCGTCGGGCCGGGGCACCGCCGTCTTGCTCCGGCGCGCCAGGTCCTCGAGCTGGTCCTGGAGGCTCCGGGCCAGGGTGTCGTCCTTGCAGGTCTCCTCCGGGTTGTCGCCGAAGCGGGCCGCGGGCGGCCGGCCGGGGAGGAACTTCCCCTCGACCACCTTGCCGATCTGGGGTCCACCGCCCCAGGCGCCCAGGGCCGGCGGCGCCAGGACCAGAGCCGCGGCGAGGGCGCCGGCGGCCAGCGGCCGCGCCAGGCGGCGGGAACTGCGGGCAGAGCCCGATCGCGTGGTCATGGGGCCACCCTCCTCCGGTGCGAGACGTGCTGTGGGCAAGGCAGGGGTCCGGGGCGCTACTGCGGCGGAGCGGGAGCCGGCGGCTCCCCGGCCGCCCCTGCGCCGGCAGCGGCGGCGGACATCATGGGCTCGGTGGTCATGGTCATGATCTCGGCGCCGGCCTGCCGCGCCCCGTCGAGCGCCAGGACCAGCCGCGGGTAGAGCGCCTTGTCGTCGGCGGTGAAGAAGACCAGCCGGTCGCCGGGGCTGCGGGCCGCCAGGATGCGCTTCAGCCGGTCCACGTAGCCCGCGTCGGGCACCACCTCGCTGTTGATGGCGATCTCGCCCTGGGCTGAGACGCTGACCACCAGCTGCGTCTGGGGCGGCTGCTCCTGCTGCTCCTGCTGCTCGGCGTCGGGCACGCGCACCCGGAGCATCTTCTCCGCCAGCGGCGTCACCACCATGAAGATGATGAGCAGCACCAGCACCACGTCGACGAGCGGCGTGACGTTGATGTCCGAGTTGGGCCGGCCCATCGGCTTGACGCGGAACTTCCGGGTGTGGTGCATGTCGCTCTCGGGCCTCCTAGCTCGCGGTCTTGATCTGCTCGACCGCCAGCTGCACCCCGCGGGCCCCCGCCTTGCGGGCGATGGCCATCACCTTGCGCACGTCGCCCACGGTGATGCTCCTGTCGCCCTTGACGAGGATGGGCCGGTAGGGATTGGCGATGACCTCGTCGCGCAGCTTTTGCTCCAGGCCGGCGTCGTCGAACTTGTCCTTGTCGACCCACACCTTCTTGTCCGGGGTGATGGACAGGATCAGCGGGTCGCCGCTCTTGCTCTCCTTGTCGATGATCCGCGAGGGCGGCAGGGTGACGCTCTTGCCCCGCTGCAGCAGGGGGGTCACCACCATGAAGATGATGAGCAGCACCAGCACCACGTCGACGAGCGGCGTGACGTTGATGTCGCTCTTGATCTTGCCGCGGTCGCCGGCGGTCATTGCCATGGCGCCATCTCCTCTCCCGTCCGGGTGCGGCCGCTAGCCGACCTTGGTGGCCGTGGCCGGCTTGGGGGTGGCGCTGGCCGATCCCAGCCGCCGGGCCACGACGTCGAGCAGCTCGTTCGACGACTCGGACATGTCGACGCTGACTCCGTCCACCCAGCCCTGCATGTAGTTGAAGGCCATGACTGCCGGGATGGCCACCAGGAGGCCGAATGCGGTGGTCACCAGGGCCTCGGAGATGCCGGCCGAGACCGTGCCCAGGCCGCCGGAGCCGGTCGCGGCCATCGACTGGAAGGCGTTGATGATGCCCACGACGGTGCCGAGCAGGCCGACGAAGGGGGCGGTGGAGCCGACGGTGGCCAGCAGGTTCAGGCCCCGCTTGAGGTTGTCGACCTCGCGGGCCGCCTGGCGTTCCACGGCGCGCGCCACCGACTCCACGGTGAGGTCGGCCGACGTGCCGGCGGTGGTGGTCATCCGGTAGGCGCCCAGGCCGGCCGAGAGGACCCGTCCCAGGTGGCCGAGGTCGCCCTCGCGCTTCTGGGCCGCCGCATCGTCGACCCCGCTCTTGCCGAGCTGGGCGGCCAGGGCTCCGGCGAAACGCCGCGAGCTGCGGTTGGACCGCCAGTAGAACACCAGCCGCTCGGCCATCACCAGCACCGAGGAGGCGGACATGAGCCCGAGCATGTAGACCACCAGCCGGGCGAACAGGCCCATGTGCGACCAAAGCTCCGACAATGTGAACTGCTGCATGCGTTCCCTTTTCCTGCGCCTCCGCGGGCGCGTTCGGTCCAGTGGCTCCGACCGGGAGCCGGCTACTCGGGCAGCCTCATCGTCACCTTGAACGTGTAGTCGACCTCGATCGGCCTTCCTCCCTGGGTCGCGGGGGCGTACCGCCGCTTCTCCAGGGCCTCGATCACCGCCCGGTCCAAGAACGGCAGGCTCCTGACGATGCGGCAGTCGTGAATCCGGCCGTCCACGGTCACGACGCACTTCACCACCATGACGCCCTGGATCTCCTTCTCCAGGGCCTTCTCGGTGTACTGGGGCGCGGGCCCGGAGACGTAGACCGGGTCCTTCATCGTATGGGGGTCGAACTCGACCGGCTTGGCGACGTCGGCCGCGTCCACCACCCCGCCCACGATTCCTCCGGGGACGCCGCCCACCTCGCCTCCCTCCACCCCCTCGCCGATACCCTGGCTCTCGGTGGGCTCCTTCTCCTCCGGCTTCTCCTCCGGGATGACGGTGGGGGCGACGATGGCCTGCTGCAGCACCGTGACCGGCTTGTTGGGCTGGGGCTTGGGCTTGGGCCGGTTCTCCTTCGGCGCCGCGGGCGGCGGCGGAGGGGGAGGCGGGGGCGGCTTGACGAAGGTGACCTTGATCTCGTCCTTGACGACCTTGGCCACCCGGGCGGAGGCCCAGAGGGCGAAGGCGATGACGGCGGCGTGGACCACCGTGGCGATCACGGCGCCGGACCCGAACTTGCTCTTCGGGAGCTGGTCTGGCCTCAGTACGGAGTCGAACATGCTGATCTTCTGACGTTAATGTAATCGGTGCCGAGGGTTGTGGCATGAACGACGGCCCGCCCGGCATGCCGTGCGCACGGCTGGGCGGACCGCGTACAGCCCGAATCTGTTCCTCTTCTTGCAGCGGGGCGGACGAGCGTCTTAACGCCCGTCCGCCCCGTCGTGCTGCGAATACTCCTTTTCCGGCCCCTGCGCTAGTAGGTGTGGGTGAGCCGGGCGTACATGAAGCGGCCCATCTGGTCGTACATGTACTGGTCGGTGGCGCTGGCGAAGCCGTTGTAGATCTTCGCCGGCGCGGCGTCGAACATGTTCTGCATGCCCACCGTCAGGTTGGTCTTGCCGGCGCTGGTGGCGAGCGTGTAGCCGACGAAGATGTCCTCGGTGTGATAGGCGGCGACCTTCCTCTGGAAGCGGGAGTCGACGGAGCACAGGCCGAGGCCGGCGTAGTCGGCAGAGGTCACTCCCGGGCTGTAGGTGTACGCCTCGCCGCACTCGTGGAAGGAGCCGAGGAACCGGGTCGCGAGGCCCGCGCCCCAGCCCTTGAAGCCCCAGAGTACCGAGGCGTTGAACTTCCACTCCGGGAAGGTGCCGCCGGACTGCCCGAAGCTGTTCAGGGTGTTGAGGTCGAAGGTGTTCTTCCCGTGGAGCACGGTCCCGTCGGCCAGCGTCTGGTCGATCTTCTGCAGCCAGCCGCCGTCGAAGGAGAACGCCCAACGGCCGAAGTCACTGGGCAGGCCGTAACGGATGGCGAAGTCGATGCCTGCCGTGGCGAGCTTCCCGACGTTCGCCTGGGTGTTGATGATGTTGTCGATGAAGTGGGTGGTCGCGTTGCGTGTGATGAGCGCGCAGTAACCCGGGTTGCTCCCCGAGTAGCAGCCGTTCAGGATCACGTTCTCGCCGATGCTGCTGATGTTCTTGTCGATGTCCATGTTGTAGTAGTCGATGGTCAACGACAGGTTCTTCACCATCCGGGGCTCGATGACCAGGCCCACGGTGTAAATCTTGGCGGTCTCGGCCTTGACGTTCGGGTTTCCACCCACGGTGGACCGGAGCTGCGACGAGCTGTCGCCGGAGCCGCCCGCGGGCACCTCCGCAAGGCACTGCGCGGTGAGCGCCGGCCCACCCTGGGCCGTGCCGCGGCAGGGGTCCTTCACCGACGCGAAGTTGTCCGCCGTTCCGGCGTAGAGCTCGCCGATGTTCGGCGCGCGGAAGGCGGTGGAGTAGGTGCCGCGCAGGGTCACGTCGCGGATGGGGCGGTAGCGGGCGCCGAGCTTGTAGGTGCTGTCGCTGCCGAAGGTGCTGTAGTCGAACCAGCGGAGGGCGGCAGTGACCTCGAGGTCGTCCACGAGCGGCATGCCGCTCACGATGGGGATCGAGAGCTCGCCGTAGACCTCGTTGACGTTGTAGCTGCCCCGCGTGTCCGTCGACTTGTTGCCGGTGGTCAGCCCGGCGTTGGTGATGGGGTCGTTGACGACGCTGCCCGAGAGCTCGCGGTGCTCGTAGCCGACCGCCAGGCCCACGGCCCGCTCGGACATCAGGCGGAAGAGCTCGCCGCTGGTGTTGGCCTGGAAGGCGGCCAGCTGGTTCGTGCCCCGGGCGGTGCCGGTGAAGGTGAGGGGGTTCACCATGGCCGGCGTGATGGTGCCCACGCCGCCGAAGAGGTTCAGCGGGACGCAGCCGGGGATGACGCCCGCCGCCGTCCCATCCGTGCTGCAGCGCCAGGTGCCGGCATCGTTGTAGCTCGGGCCCAGGGCCGCGGCCAGGCCGGGGAGGAAGAGGTTGCCGTGCTTGACGTTCACGCCCTGGGTGCGGCCGTAGTTGAGGGAGAGGTCCCAGAACCAGCCCGCGAGCGGCCCGAGGGAATCGGAGAGCGTGCCGTCCAGGCCGCCCACCACCCGGAACGTATCGATGTCCTGGCGGGTCTGCCGCCGCCCGAACTCGGTGAGGCGCCGCCGGACGAAGACGTCGACGCCGAAGGGGTTGTAGGCGTTCAGGGCCGAGGCCGCGACGCCCTCACCGTCCGAAACCAGCGGCTCCGGTGCCAGGTCCTGGCCCGACTGCCGGTTCAGGTAGGAGGCCTCGAAGAACCCGCGGGCGAAGCTACCGAGTCGCGTATCGCCGGCGGCGTAGACCGAGTAGCGCTGCTGGGGCGTGACCAGGTAGTTGTCAGGGGCGAAGTTGTAGCCGTCGCCGGCGGTGCCGGCCGCCGGGAGCCCGGCGCCCAGGTAGGCTCGCCAGCAGGTGGACTGCCCCGACGGCGAGAGCCCGCAGTCCGGGGCGGTCGGATCCTGGATGTAGGAGCTCGCGCCGATGTTGGTCTGCAGATTCTGGAACAGCGTCGTCCCTCCGGTTGCGGGGAACCCCACGATCCGGCCCGCCGGGATGGTGCCGCTGCCGTTGGAGTAGACGCCGTCGATCTGGTCGTAGTTCTGGGCGAACTTCGAGAACTTCCGGTCGCCGGCCATCACCTTCTTCTGGTTGTAGAAGCCGGCGGAGAAGACCACGTTCCCGAAGTCCGAGGTCTGCCCGGTGGTGACGTTCACGTCGACCGTGGAGCCGTCCGAGTGGCCCGAGATCCCGGCATAGGCCGAGGCCTCGGTCCCGCTCCAGCCCCGGCGGGTGATGATGTTCACCACGCCGGCGATGGCGTCGGAGCCGTAGACCGCCGAGGCGCCGTCCTTCAGCACCTCGATGCGCTCGATGGACGCCGTGGGGATCGAGTTCAGGTCCGCCGAGCCGTCGGCGCCCGTCCCTCCGGGCACCAGCCGCCGGCCGTTCACCAGGACCAGGGTGCGGTTCGTGCCGACGCCGCGCAGGTTCACGCGGGTGGCGCCGTCGCCGCCGTTGTTCACGCCGGTGTTGATGGCGTTCGACTGCTCGGGGAGGGTCTGCAGGAAGTCGCCGATCGACACCTTGCCGCTCGCCACCACCTGCTCGCGCGACAGCACGGTCACGGGGGCGGGCGTGCTGAGATCCTTGCGGCGGATGCGCGATCCGGTGACGACGATCTCCTCGACGACGCTCTTCTTGCCTTCCTCCGCAGCGGGTGCAGCCGGCTGGTCGGCCGGCGGCGTCTGCGCCGCGGCCGCGCCGGGAATGCAGAGCTGGGAGGCCAGGACCGCAGCCAAGCTCAGGACATTGCGTCTCGACAGCATGAGCGACTCCTCTGGTTGGTAGCAACCACTCCTGGTTGGAGCGCGGTGAACGCCGCCCTCCTTCGGTGTGACGGTTGTGGAGCGAGACGCGCGGAGTTTTGCCCGGTGCGAAGCACACCGTCAAGAGGTGTAGGAGGCGTCACCCTGTTTGGACACGCGAGCGATTTCGCATGCCTGACCCAGTACCCATTCGGGTCTGACCGGTGCACCCGGGGCCGGCGGCGCGGCCATGACGCCGGTGCCGCGTTTCGGTCGCCGGCGTGATCCGGGACAACGAAAGGGGCCCCGACCGCGAGCGGATCGGGGCCCCGGGGCCTCCGGGATTGCGGAGGGAGCTACCTCGCCAGGCCCGCCGCCTTGGCGACCTCGGCAACCAGGTTCTCCTGCTTCTTCTCGAGCCCCTCCCCGAGCGCGAACCGGGCGAAGCGCCGGACCTGGATGTTCTCGCCGATGCGGGCCACCGCCTCGGTGATCACGTCCTGGACCTTCTTCTTGTCGTCCTTGACGAACGGCTGCTCGAGGAGGCAGGCCTCGGCGTAGTACTTCTCCACCTTGCCCTGGGCGATCTTCTCCACGATGGCGTCGGGCTTCTTCTGCTCGCGCGCCTGGGCCCGGGCGATGTCCAGCTCCCGCGCCACCACCTCGGCCGGGACGTCCTCGCGCCGCACGTAGAGCGGCGCGGCCGCGGCCACCTGCATGGCCACGTCCTTGACCAGCTGCTGGAAGCCCTCGGTGCGGGCCACGAAGTCGGTCTCGCAGTTCACCTCCACCAGGACGCCGATCTTGCCGCCCATGTGGATGTAGCTGGCGACGGCTCCCTCGGTGGCGGCGCGCGCGGCCTTCTTGGCCGCGGCGGCGAGCCCCTTCTTGCGCAGGTACTCCTCCGCCTTGCCGAAGTCGCCGCCCGACTCGGTGAGCGCCTTCTTGCAGTCCATCATCCCGGCCCCGGTCTTCTCCCGGAGCTCCTGCACCATTTTCGCGGTGATCTCGGCCACGGTTCCTTCCTTTCTCGAAAAGCCGTGGGCGGGCCGCGCGGCCCGCCCCCTGCGACGCCCCCGCCTGGCGCGGGGCGCCTACTCCTTGGGCGGGGCCGCGGCCTCG
>DATIFE010000166.1:0-16005 GCA_035455425.1 Anaeromyxobacteraceae bacterium
CCGGTCACCGCCGCCGCGCCCAGCGACTCGTGGAGCGGGACGGCGGCGCCCAGGTTCACCGCCCCGAGCCAGAGGAGCTCGAGCGGCGCGCCCGCCAGGAGCCCGGCGGCCGCGTCCCCGCAGGCCAGCCCGGCGAGGGGCCCGAGCACGATGGGGCGGGACAGCATCGCCTGGAGGAAGCCCTTCCGCTCCACGGCGGCCAGCCCGGCGATGGCGGAGAGCGCGAGGAGGCCCACGTCGGGAAGTCTACCTTCTATCCCGGGGCCTGTTGGAACCGGCGGGCCATGGTCTCGACGTCCGAGGGGGAATCGGCGGGGAGGGCGCGGGCCTCCACCGAGAACCCCGCGGCGGCCAGCTCCCGCAGCGCCGCCAGCTCGTCGTCCCGCAGGAAGACCGACGGCGTCACCGCCCGGCGGCCGGGGGCGTGGTGGACGTTGCCCAGGTTCACGCGGGGCGCGAGGGCCGGGGAGAGGCCCCGCCCGGTGGCGCGGCGCAGCTCGCCGATCTCGCGGAAGAGCACCAGGACCGGCTCGGGCGAGGCCGCCACCGCCGCCCAGTCGACGGAGTCGACGGGCAGCACCTCGGCGTGGAGGTCCTCGGGAAGCGGCAGGGTCATGGCCGCCCGGGCCAGTGGGTTCGCGGCCGTCTCGTCGTCGGCCACCACGAGGCGGCGGATCCCGAGCCTCGGCACCCAGGCCTCCGCCACCTGGCCGTGGACCAGGCGGTTGTCGACGCGGACCAGGGCGATCACGCCCTCACGGCCCCTTCTCCACCTTCTGGCGGAGGAGCTGGCTCGCCAGGGTGATGTTCTTCTGGCCGTAGGCCGCCAGCATCTCGGCGGTCTCGCCCAGGGTGGCGCCGCCGGCGCGCGCCGTGGAGAGCTTGAGGAGCATGGGGAGGTTCACCCCGGTCACCACCTCGATCCCGGCGTCGAGGAAGGTGAGCGCCAGGTTGGAGGGCGTCCCGCCGAACATGTCGGTGAGCACCAGCACGCCCTGGCCGCCGTCGGCGGCGCGGATGGCCTCGGAGAGCGCGGCGCGCGCCTCCTCCATCGACTGCGAGGACGAGAGCGAGATGGCCCGGGCCTGCGGCAGCGCGCCGCAGACCGCGGCCGCCGTGGCGAGGAGCTCCTCGCCCAGCCGCCCGTGCGTCGCCACCACCAGCCCGACCATGGCGTCGCTTCCTACACCCCCCGCCGGCCGGGCGCTACTCCTTGTCGACGTCCCGGTGCCAGACGCGGACCGACGTTCCCCCCTGGCGCAGCCGGCGCGCCAGCTCCTCGGCGATGGCCACCGAGCGGTGGCGCCCGCCGGTGCAGCCGATGGCCAGCGTCAGGTAGCTCTTCCCCTCGGCGGCGTAGCGGGGCAGGAGGAAGGCGCCGAAGTCGGCGAGCCTCTGGAGGAACGCCTGGGCGTCGGGTTGCCCCAGCACGAAGTCGCGCACCGGCCCGTCGGTCCCGGCGAAGGGCCGGAGCTCGGGGACGAAGTAGGGGTTGGGCAGGAAGCGCACGTCGAGCACCATGTCGGCGTGCGCCGGGATGCCGTTGCGGAAGCCGAAGGAGACCACCGAGACGCCGAGCCGGGCGGCGCCCCCCTCGGCGAAGCGGGCGTGGACGAACCGCTTCAGGTCGTGGACGTTCATCTCGGTGGTGTCCAGCACCTCGCCCGCCATCGCCTGGAGCGGCTCGAGGGCGCGCCGCTCGGCGGCGATGCCCTCCGGCACCGAGCCGCCCTCCCCGGCCATGGGGTGGCGGCGGCGGGTCTCGGAGTAGCGCCGCACCAGCGACTCGTCGGAGGCGTCGAGGAAGAGCACGTCGACCCGCGTCCCCAGGCGGCGGACCTCCTCGATGCTCCGCGGCGCCTCGGGGAGGAAGCGGACGTCGCGCGCGTCCACCACCAGGGCCAGCCGCGGCACCTGCCCGCCGGCCTGCTGCGACAGCTCCACCAGCTTGTCGAGCAGCACCACGGGGAGGTTGTCGACGCAGTACCAGCCGGCGTCCTCCAGGGCGCGCAGCGCCGTGGACTTCCCCGAGCCGGAGACGCCGGTGAGGATGACGACGCGCGTGTCGCCACCGGCGGCCGGCGCCGCGCTCATTCGACGTCCACCTCGCCTCCCCGGGCCCCGGGGGCGAGCGCGATGGCGCGGTTGAGCCTCTCCTGGAACTCCCGGGCCGAGTGGTGGCCCTGCAGCTTGAGCAGGTGGTTGCGCGCCGCCACCTCGACGATGGTGGTCATGTTGCGGCCGGGGCGCACCGGGACGATCAGCACCGGGATCTCGACGTCGAGGATGCGGAACTTCTTCTCCTCCACGCCCAGGCGGTCGTACTCGACGTGCGGATCCCAGTCCACCAGCTCCAGCACGATCTCGATCTTCTTCCGCTCGCGGATGGCGGCGACGCCGAACAGGTCCTTGATGTTGATGATCCCGAGGCCGCGCACCTCCATGTGGTGCTTGATGATCTCGGATCCGGTGCCGTAGACCGACTCGGGCGTGCGGCGCTTGATGTCGACGATGTCGTCGGCCACCAGCCGGTGGCCGCGCATCACCAGGTCGAGGGCGATCTCGCTCTTGCCGATGCCGCTCTTCCCCAGGAGCAGGATGCCGACGCCGAAGACGTCGAGCAGCACCCCGTGCATCGAGGTGGAGACGGCGAGGATGTCCTCCAGGTAGTTCTGGACGTTCTCGATGAAGGTGCTGGAGAGGTGGGTGGTGGAGAGCACCGGCACGCCGTGCGTCTCCGCGGCGGCGGAGAGCTCCGGCGGCACGTCGATGCCCTTGGTGATAACCAGGCAGGCCACCTGCTGGGCGAAGAAGTTCGTCAGCACCTCGACGGCCCGCTCCCGGGGGAGCCGGCCCAGGTAGCTCATCTCGGTGTTCCCGAAGATCTGCAGCCGCTCCTTGTGCAGGTAGTCGGTGAAGCCCGCCAGCGCCAGGCCCGGCTTCTGGATGCGGGTGGAGGCGATCTTGCGGGAGAGCCCGCGCTTGCCGCAGACCAGGTTGAGGCGCAGGTCGAACTTCCGGTCCTCTAGCAGCGCGCCGACGCGGGTGGCCTCCATGGCGCGGAAGTCTAACCCGCGCCCCGAGCCCCGTCCAAAGGGGCACGGCCCGGTGCGTACCCGACCCGCGCGGGCCGGGCACGAGGGCGGCGCCCGCGACATCTCCTCTGGACCGGACCCGGAGCGGACCCTAGATTGCCCCTCCCCATGCGACTCCAGGTGCTCTACCACGGGAACTGCTTCGACGGCGCCGCGTCGGCGGCGCTGTTCAGCCGCTTCTTCGAGGCGCGGGAGGGGAAGCCGGTCGCCACCTCCTTCGTCCCGCTGCAGCACCAGCAGGGCAATCCCTTCCCGGCGGACGCCTTCGCGGGCGACGTGAACGCGGTGGTCGACTTCCGCTTCTCCCCGTCGCCGAGGCTCGACTGGTGGTTCGACCACCACCAGAGCGCCTTCCAGCCGCCCGGGGACCGGGCGGCCTTCGAGTCGGATCGCAGCGGCCAGAAGTTCTGGGACCCGGCGGCTCCGTCGAACACCGGCTTCATGGCGCGGACGCTGGACGAGCGCTTCGGCTTCCGGGCCCCCGACCTCCGCGAGCTGGTCTCGTGGGCGGACGTCATCGACGCGGCCCGGTTCCCCTCGGCCCGGGTGGCGGTGCGGCTCGAGGAGCCCGCGCTGCGCATCATGGCCCTGCTCGAGGCGACGCACGACCCCGGCCTCCCGCCCCGCATCATCGAGGGCTTCCGCACCCGCCCGCTGGCCGCCCTGGCCGCCGAGCCCTGGGTGGAGGGGCCCCTGGCCCCCGTCCTGGAGCGCCACGCCCGCGCGGTGGAGGCCTACCGGGGCCTGGCACGCCTCGAGGGCGGCGTGGTCGAGGTGGACACGACCGGCGCGGGGATCGAGTCGGCCAACAAGTTCATCGCCTACGACCTCTTCCCCGGGTCGCGCTACACGGTGGTGCTCTCGCAGGACGCCAAGCGGGTCAAGGTCTCGGTCGGCTCGAACCCGTGGTCGCCGGCGCCCCGGGAGCACGACATCGCGCGCATCTGCGAGCGGTACGGCGGCGGGGGCCACCCGGTGGTGGGGGCGGTGTCGCTGGGCCCCGACAGGCTGCTTGACGGGAGGCGCATCGCGAAGGAGATCGCGGGAATCCTGCGGGGCCCTCCGGGATGACGCCTGGCCAGTACATCCTCGTCGTGGACGACGACGACGACTTCCGCGAGACGGTCGCCGAGGTGCTGACGGCGGCCGGCTACCCCGTCCAGCAGGCCGAGAACGGCGAGAAGGCGCTGGACCGCATCCGGGAGGAGCAGCCCGGCATCGTGCTCCTCGACCTGAAGATGCCGGTGCTCGACGGCTGGGGCGTCATGGAGCGGATGCGCCAGGACCCCCGCAGCGCCGCGGTCCCGGTCCTCATCCTCTCGGCCTACGGCTTCGAATGGGAGTCGGAGCTCACCGGGGCGCAGGGCTACATCCCCAAGAGCGTGGGGATGGAGGAGATCGTGGAGCGGGTGAGGAAGGCGGCCGGGCCGCCGCCCATGCGGCACTGAGCCGGGGCCCCGGGCCTACTCCCCCTCGCCCCTCCCGCCTCCCGGCGGGCGGTGGACCCAGCGGATGGCGCGCTCCCCGGGAGCCGAGGCCGGCCGGACGGCTCCCTCTCCGAACCTCTCCGCCAGCGCGTCGATGGCGGCGTTGAGGGCCCGCCGCCGGCCCGCCCCGGCCGGCTCCGGGGCGCCGAAGAGGTCGAGTTGGGCACCGCCCGGGCCGAAGCCGGAGACGGCCACGCCGGTGAGCCGCACCGGGCGCGAGAGATCGGCCCGCGAGAGCTGCGCCCGCGCGGCGTCGTAGATGGCGCGGCCGTCGTCGATCGGGCCGTCGAGCGTGCAGCGCCGGGTGACGAGGGAGAAGTCGGCGTACTTGAGCTTCAGGGTCACGGTCCGGCCCCGCAGGCCGGCGCCGCGCAGCCGCCGCGCCACGCGCTCGGCCTGCTCGCGCAGGTGGGGCAGCAGCGCCTCCTCACCCCCCAGGTCCTCCTCGAAGGTGTCCTCGGATCCCACGCTCTTGGCCTCGGCGTCCGGCACCACCGGCCTCGGGTCCTCGCCGCGCGCCAGGAGCTGGAGCTCCATCCCCTGGTCCCCCAGCGCGCGCCGGACGAGCGCCTCCTCCGCCGCCGCCAGCTCGCCGATGGTGGCGATGCCGGCCCGGCGCAGCGCCTCCTCGGTCACCCGCCCGACGCCCCACAGCCGCGAGACGGGCAGCGGCGCGAGGAAGGCGCGCACTCCCCCCGGCGGCACCTCCACCAGGCCGTCCGGCTTGCCCAGGTCGGTGGCGATCTTGGCCGCCAGCTTCACCTCGGCCACGCCCGCGGAGACCGCGAGCCCGGTTCCCTCCCGGACCTCGCGCTTGATGGCCCGGGCGATGTCGGCGCCCGGGCCGTGCAGGGCGCGGCTCGCGGTCACGTCCAGGAAGGCCTCGTCGAGCGAGAGCGGCTCGACGAGCGGGGTGTACCGGCGGTAGATGCCGAAGACCCTGTCCGAGAGCTCCGCGTAGCGGTCGAAGCGAGGGGGCAGGAAGACGCCGGCGGGACACAGCCTGCGCGCCCGGGAGGTGGGCATGGCCGATCGCACGCCGAAGCGGCGGGCCTCGTAGCTCGCGGCGCACACCACCCCGCGCCCCGACGTCCCCCCGACCACCACCGGGCGGCCCCGCAGGGACGGGTCGTCGAGCTGCTCCACCGACGCGTAGAAGGCGTCGAGGTCGAGGTGGAGGATGGCCCGGGCGGGCGGCGGCCCCATGCGATCCCTCCTAGCACCCATGACGGACGGCCGTGAACGGGGCCGGTGCACCCATCTTGGCCGTGACCTCTGGCTCTTGACGCAGGTCAAGAGCAGTCCTTATTCATACCCGGTGGAGCCCAGGAGCGACACGCTGGGAGTCGAGACGGGCTCGCACAAGCCCGGGATCGCCGAACGCCTGTGGGAGGCGGCGCGGCTGGAGTTCTCGCAGCGCGGCTACCACGGAGCCCGGGTCCAGGGCATCGCCCGCCGGGCCGGCTGCAACGTGGCCCTGCTCTACCGGCACTGGTCCTCGAAGAAGGCGCTCTACCTCGACATCCTGCGCACCGTCTGGCAGGCGCAGGCCCGCGAGATCACGACCCTCCTCGAGCGGGGCACCGGCGCTCCCTCGGTCGTCTCGGCGTACCTCGAGGCGCTCCTCCGGGACCAGGTGGGATCGCGGGTGGTGGTCCGGGAGCTGCTCGACGGCGCCCCCTTCCTCACCCAGCTGGTCGAGGGCGAGCCGGCGCTGCTGGAGCCGGTGCGGCGGGCCGCCCTGAGCCTCGCGCCCCAGGGAGGCGCGAACGGGGGAGGCCAGGCGCTCCGGCCCGGCCTCGATCCGGTCATGGTGGTGCTGTCGGTCGCCGGCCTCGCCACCTTCGTGTCCTCGGCCCTGGGCACCACGCGCCTCTTCGTGGACCGCGACGTGACGCCGGAGCAGTGGCGCGACCACCTGCGCGACCTGCTCCTCAACGGCGTCGTGGCCTGCCCGCAGTAGGCGGTGGCGGCCCGCCCGGGCGGGCGCTACGCTCCCCGCGCCATGGAGACCGACGTCGCCGTCATCGGGGCGGGCGTGCAGGGGTGCGCCGTGGCGCTGCGGCTGGCCCAGGCCGGCCGGCGCGTGCTGGTGCTGGAGCGCGCCGTCCCCGGCGCCGAGGCCTCGAGCGCCGCCGGCGGCATCCTCTCGCCGGGCGTGGAGGCGGAGGAGCCCGGCCCCTTCTACGACCTGTGCGCCGCCTCGCTCGCCCGCTACCGCGCCTTCGCCGAGGAGCTGGAGCGGATCTCGGCCCAGTGGGTGGGCTTCCGCGGCGGGGGCACGCTGCAGCTGGCCTTCGACGACGCCGGCGCCCGGGTGCTGGCGGCGCGGGCCGAGAAGCTCCTCGGGCACGGGGTGCCGGTCGAGGTGCTCGACGGCGAGGCGGTGCTCCGCCTCGAGCCCGGGCTCCACCCGGGCGTGCGGGGCGGCATCTGGTTCCGCGAGGAGGCCTCGGTCGACCCGAGGCTGCTGGCCCGGGCGCTGTACGTCGCCGCCCACCGCTCGGGCGCCCGGTTCCTCACCGGGCAGGTGCTGCGCATCGCGCACGGGCAGGGGCGGGCCGTCGGCGTGGACCACGACCGCGGGCGGATCGAGGCCGGCGCGGTGGTGCTGGCCGCCGGGAGCTGGAGCCCGCTGGTCGAGGGGAGCGGGCTCCCGCCGGGAGCGGTGCGGCCGGTCCGCGGCCAGATCGCGCTCCTCGACACCCGGCCCCCGCTGCTGTCCCGGGTGGTCTTCTCCGAGAAGGGCTACCTGGTCCCGCGCGCCGACGGGCGGGTGCTCTGCGGCTCGACCATGGAGGAGGTGGGCTACGAGCGCGGCGTGACCGCCGGCGGCCTCTCCGCGGTGCTGGCGCTGGCCCTGGAGATGGCGCCCGACCTGGCGCGGGCGGCGGTGCTCGAGACCTGGAGCAACTTCCGCCCGGCCTCGCCCGACGGCTGGCCGGTGCTCGGCGCCGCGGCGGCGCCGGGGCTCTTCTACGCCACCGGCCACACGCGGAACGGGATCCTGCTCTGCCCCGTCACCGCCGACGCGGTGTCGGCGGCCATCCTGGGCCGGCCGCCGCCGGTGGACCTCGCGCCCTTCTCCGTCCGCCGGCTGGGCCCGCGCTGAGGTGGGGGACGATGGGCGGGACCGGCGGCGGCTCGAAGGGACCGGCGTCCGGCGGCGCCTGGCCGGACCTCTCCGCGCGGCCCACCGCCGAGGTGGCCCGGGAGCTGGGCGCGGACCTGGGGACCGGCCTCGCATCCGCCGAGGCGGCGGCCCGCCTGGCGCGGCACGGCCGCAACGAGGTGGCCGAGGAGAGGGCCCACCCGGTGCGCCGGTTCCTGCACAAGTTCTGGGGGCCGTCGGCGTGGATGATCGAGCTGGTGGTGGCGGTCTCGCTGGTGCTGCACCGGGCGGCGGACGCCGCGCTCGGCGCCACGCTCCTCGCCGTCAACGCGGTCCTGGGGGCGCTGCAGGAGCAGCGGGCGTCGGCGGTGGTCGAGGCCCTGCGATCGCGGCTGCGCGTCTCCGCCCGGGTGAGGCGGGACGCGAGCTGGTCCCTGGCGCCGGCCTCGGAGCTGGTGCCGGGAGACGTGGTGCGGCTGCGGGCCGGCGACTTCGTCCCGGCCGACGCGAAGATCGCCGAGGGCCGCCTGGCCGTCGACCAGTCCGCCCTGACCGGGGAGTCGGCCGCGGCGGACAAGGGCCCGGACGACCTGGTGTACTCGGGCTCGATGGTCCGGCGCGGCGAGGCCACCGCCCTGGTGATCCTCACCGGCGCCCGCACGTACTACGGGCGCACCACCGCCCTGGTGGCCGGCGCGCGGCCCAGGCTCCACGTCGAGGAGGTGGTGGCCCGGGTCGTCCGCTGGCTCTTCGTCATCACCGGCGCGCTCACCGCGCTGGCGCTGGTCGTCGCCAGGCTGCGCGGCCTGCCGCTCCTCGAGATCCTGCCGCTGCTCCTGCTGCTCCTCCTCAGCGCCGTCCCGGTGGCATTGCCGGTCATGTTCACGGTGAGCATGGCGGTCGGCGCGCGGGAGCTCTCCCGCCGCGGCGTGCTGGTGACGCGCCTGAGCGCCGCCGAGGACGCCGCCACCATGGACGTCCTGTGCGCGGACAAGACCGGGACCATCACCGAGAACCGGCTCCGGGTGGCGGCGGTCCGGCCCGAGCCGGGATTCACCGAGGAGGAGGTGCTGCGCCTTGGCGCCATGGCCTCCGAGGAGTCGGACCAGGACCCCATCGACGTCGCCTTCGCGGCGGCGGCCCGCGAGCGCGGCCTGCTCGGGGCGCTCCCCCGGCGGCTCGAGTTCCTCCCCTTCTCGGCCGAGACGCGCCGCACCGAGGCCGTCTTCGAGGCGCCCGGGGGGAGGTCGAGGGTGGTGAAGGGCGCGCTGCGCACGGTGGCCGCGGCCTGCCAGCTGCCGCCCGGCGCGGTCTCCGCCCTGGAGGCCGGCGCCGAGGCCGAGGCGGCGCGGGGCCGCCGCGCCCTGGCGGTGGCGCGCTCGGCGCCCGGCGGGCGCCTCGAGCTGGCGGGCCTCGCCCTGCTGCACGACGCGCCGCGCCGCGACTCGCCCGCCCTCATCGCGCAGCTGCGCGAGCTGGGCGTGCAGGTGAAGATGCTCACCGGCGACGCCCTGCCGGTGGCGCGGGAGGTGGCGCGGTCGGTCGGCCTGGGGGAGATCGTCCGCGCCGCGAGCCTGCGCGAGGAGCTGGGGCGGGGGCGGGAGCGCGCCGCCGCCCTGGCCGCCGGCAGCGAGGGGTTCGCCGAGGTGTTCCCGGAGGACAAGTACGCGGTGGTGGAGGCGCTGCAGGCCGCCGGCCACGTGGTGGGGATGACCGGCGACGGCGTCAACGACGCCCCCGCGCTGCGGCAGGCCGAGGTCGGCATCGCCGTGAGCAGCGCCGTCGACGTCGCCAAGGCCGCGGCCAGCGTGGTGCTCACCGAGGAGGGGCTGACCGGCATCGTGCAGCTCGTCCGCAACGGCCGCGTGGTGTACCAGCGCGTGCTCACCTGGATCGCCAACAAGGTGAGCCGCACCGTCGAGAAGTCGGGCTACGTCACCATCGCCTTCCTGGTCACCGGGCGGTTCGTGGTCTCGACCTTCGGGATGATCCTGCTCCTCTTCATGACCGACTTCGTGAAGATCGCGCTGGCCACCGATCGGATGCAGGGGGGCCGGCGCCCCGAGACCTGGCGCATCGGGCCCTGGGTCCGGATCTCGGCCGTGCTGGGGGCGCTCATGCTGGCGGAGAACCTGGCCCTGCTGGCGCTGGGCTGGCGCGCCTTCGGCCTCGGGGCCGACCTGGCGGCGGCCCAGACCTTCTCCTTCCAGGCGCTCCTCTACTTCGCCCTGTTCTCGATCGTGTCGGTGAGGGAGCGTTCCCGCTTCTGGAGGTCGGCCCCGAGCGGCGTGCTCCTCGCCGCCCTGGCCGTCGACGCGGCCGTGGGGGCGGCGCTCCCGCTGGCCGATCTCCCGGGCCTGCGGCCCATCCCGGCGGTCCAGACGCTGGCAGTGGTCGCCGCCGCGGCGCTGCTCACGCTGGGCCTGAACGACGCGGTCAAGGTCGCGCTCGTCCGCCGGGCCGGGCTGGCCCCGGCGGCGGGTACCGGCGGGGTGGCTCCCCCCGCCCCCTGACCCCCGCCAGCGCCGCCTCACTCCACCCAGTCGGCGACGAAGACGTTGGTCTCCCCGGGCCGCGATCCGTTCCGGTTCGAGGCGAAGACCAGCTGCCTCCCGTCGGGCGAGAACATGGGGAAGCCGTCGAAGCCCGGATAGGCGGTGACGCGCTCCAGGCCGCTCCCGTCGTCGTTCACCAGGAACAGGTCGAAGTTCCGGCCGGCCGGGTCGCCGTGGTTGGAGGCGAAGACGATGCGCCTGCCGTCGGGGTGGAAGAAGGGGGCGAAGCTCGCCGCCCCGAGCCGGGTCACCTGGCGGTCGCCCGAGCCGTCGGCGTCCATGACGCGGATCTCGAGCCGCGTGGGGCGCACCAGCTTCCGCGCCAGCAGCGAGCGGTAGTCGGCCAGCTCCGCCGCCGTCTCCGGGCGGCTGGCGCGGTAGACGATCCGGCGCCCGTCGGCGCTGAAGAAGGCGCCGCCGTCGTAGCCCGGCGTGCGGGTGAGGCGGGTGAGCCCGGAGCCGTCGAGCCGCATCTTGTAGAGCTCCAGGTCCCCGTCCCGGGTCGAGGTGAAGACCACCCACCCCTCGCCCGAGATGGTGGCCTCGGCGTTGTAGGAGCCGGGGGCGAAGGCGAGCCGCTGCAGGTCCGACCCGTCGGGCCTGGCGGTGTAGATCTGGTAGTCGTGGAGCGCCCAGACGTAGCCCTGGGAGCGGTCGGGCCGGGGCGGGCAGTCGCCGGAGAGCTCGTGGGTCGAGCTGAACAGGAGCCGCGAGCCGTCGGGGAAGAAGTAGCCGCAGGTGGTGGCCCCCTTCCCGGTGGAGACCCGCCGGACGCCGGAGCCGTCGGGCCGCATGACGTACTCCTGGTCGCAGGCGCGGCCGCCGCGGGTGGACTGGAAGACGAGCTCCTTCCCGTCGAAGGCGAAGTAGGCCTCGGCGTTCTCGCCGCCGAAGGTGAGCTGGCGGACGTTGCGGAGGTGGCGCTCCCCGGGCAGCTCCAGGCCCGGCGCGCCGGGCGGCGGGCGCTTCCCCTGGGTGCAGGCGGCGAGCAGGAGGACTGCCAGGGCGGGAAGGGCGGACGGGCGCATGCGCCGATGATATGCCCCCGCGGCCGAAAAGCCCTGGCGCTCCCGCCGCCCATCGGTACAATCCGCGGCCATGGCGGCCGCCGAGAGTCCGAGGAGCCTGGAGGAGCTGAACCCCTGGGCCAGGTGGGGCATCTCCCTCTCCTACCGGGACGGCAGGCCCGCCCTCACCGAGACCACCCTGTGGACCCTGGAGCTGTCCCACCCCGAGGTGGTGGAGCGCGACGGCGACCAGGTCCACCTCTACCTGGACCGCACCTACCGGGTGGTCCCGCGCGCCGATCGCGCCTGGATGACGCTCGAGCCCGCGCCGTTCCACGAGCGCAAGGTCCGGTGACCGCCGGCCGGCGGCGGGTCAGCTCCCGGCGATGCGGCGGTAGAGCGCCTCGTACCGCTCGGCGCGCTGCTCCCAGCTGTTGTCCTGGGCCATGCCCCGGCCGACGAGCCCGCTCCAGGCGGCCTTGTCGCGGTACACGTCCAGGGCCCGCCGGACCGCGGTGAGGAGCGCTCCCGGCGAGTACTCCTGGAAGACGAAGCCGGTGCCGCGGGACTTGCCGTCGAAGTCCTCGACGGTGTCGGCGAGCCCGCCCACGGCCCGGACCACCGGGACCGTCCCGTAGCGCAGCGAGTACATCTGGTTGAGGCCGCAGGGCTCGAAGCGGCTCGGCATGAGGAAGAGGTCGGCGCCGGCCTCCATCCGGTGGGCCAGCCCCTCGTCGAACCGGGTGCGGACCCGGAACCGCTCGGGCCGCTCGCGGTCGAGGCGCTCCAGCGCCCGCTCGTAGTCGGGGCGGCCCGTCCCCAGCACCGCCACCTGGACGTCCTGCGCCAGGAGCTCGGGGAGCGCCGCCAGCGCGATGTCGATCCCCTTCTGGTCCGCCAGCCGGCCCACCAGCACCGCCAGGGGCACGCCGGGCCGGACCGGGAGCCCGAGCTCCCGCTGCAGCGCGGCCTTGCACCGCGCCTTGCCGGCGAGGTGCCCGGGGGAGAAGTGGGCCGGCAGGTGCGGGTCGCGGGCCGGGTCCCAGGCGACGGCGTCGATGCCGTTGAGGATGCCGTGCAGCTCGCCGGCGCGGTGGCGCAGGAGCGGGTCGAGGCCCTCGCCCTGCTCCGGCGTCAGGATCTCCCGCGCGTAGGTCGGCGAGACGGTGGTGAGGACGTCGGCGAAGGTGAGCCCCCCCTTGAGGAAGTTGAGCCGGTCGTGGAACTCCATGCCGTCGTAGCGGAACACGCTCCAGGGGAGCCCCAGCGCCGGCACCGCCTCCTTGGGGAAGACGCCCTGGTGCGCCAGGTTGTGGATGGTGAGGACCGAGCGGGCCTCCCCCACCCAGGGCTCGGCGCCGCCCTCGGGCACCTCGTGCCGGAGGAGCCAGGCCGCCAGCGCCGCGTGCCAGTCGTGGAGGTGGAGGATGCGCGGCCGGAAGCCCACCAGGCGGGGCAGCGCCAGCGCCGCCCGGCAGAAGAAGGCGAAGCGCTCCGCGTTGTCGCCGTACTCGTGGCCCGGCTCGGAGTAGATGCCCTGGCGGTGGCCGAAGTACCGCTCGTGCTCGAGGAAGAACACCGGCGCCGGGCCGCGCGCCACCCACAGGCCGCCCGCCTCGGCGCCGGCCTGGAGGGAGAAGGGCAGGGGCTCGAGGCGGTGCGCCACCGGATCGACGACCCCGTGGCGCGGGGTGAAGACCAGCACCCGGTGGCCGCGGGCGGCGAGCGCCTGGGGCAGGGCGCCGGCGACGTCGCCGAGCCCGCCCGTCTTGGAGAACGGGGCCACCTCGGCGGCGACGAAGAGGACGTCCATCGCGCTGCCACTAGGTGGCCACGAGCCGCAGGAACTCGGCCGCCTCCTCGGGCGGCACCGGGTTGATGTGGAAGCCCGAGCCCCACTCGAAGCCGGCCAGGTGCGTCAGCGCGGGCATGACCTCGATGTGCCAGTGGTAGCTCGGGCTCGGGGGATCCCGCAGCGGGTTCGAGTGGAGGATGAAGTTGTAGGCCGGGTCGCCGAGCGCCACCGCGATGCGCTTCAGCGTCGAGCGCAGCGCGGCGGCGCACTGGCCCAGCCGCTCCCGCGGCTCGGCCTCGAAGTTGGACTCGTGCCGCTTGGGGACCACCCAGGTCTCGAAGGGGCTGCGCGGGGCGAAGGGGGCGAAGACCACGAACTCGTCGTTCTCGAAGATGAGCCGGGTGCGGTCCTTCCGCTCCTGGAGGACGATGTCGCAGAAGATGCAGCGCTCGCGGTGCTGGAAGTGGCTCCGCGCGCCCTCCACCTCCTCGGCCACCAGGCGCGGGGTCACCGGCAGCGCGATGAGCTGCGAGTGGGCGTGCTCGAGCGTGGCGCCGGCGTGGGCCCCGTGGTTCTTGAAGAGGAGGACGTAGCGGAAGCGCTGGTCGTTCTTGAGGTCCACGACCCGCGCCTTGAAGGCGAAGAGGACCTCGGCGATCTCGGCGTCGGAGAGGCTGGCCATGTCGCGCGAGTGATCGGGCGTCTCGATGACCACCTCGTGGGCCCCGATCCCGTTCATCCGGTCGTAGATGCCCACCGGCTCGCGGTCGAGGTTCCCCTCGATCATGAGCGCCGGGTAGCGGTTGGGCACCACCCGCACCTTCCAGCCCTGGGTGTTGGGGGGGGCCGAGGGGGGGCGCCCCGAGACGTAGACCTCGCGCGGCGTCTTGTCCTCCTGCCCGTACTCGAAGGGGCAGAGGGCCACGGAGGGGGTCTCGCGGAGCCGGCCCACCTCCTGGGGGCGGCGGGCGCGCTCGGTGGCGATGATCACCCAGCGGCCGACGATGGGATCCCGGCGCAGTTCGGGCATGGGTCGACGAGTCTACCTCACGATCCGTTCCGCGGCCCGCGGACTGCGGCGCCCACCAGCGCCGCGGCGGCCATCAGCACCGCGCCGCCCAGGTAGGGCGCCGGCTGCCACTGGGCGTAGGTCCAGGTGCCCGACACCGGTCCCACCACGCGCCCCACCGCGGCGGCGGACTGGCCGATGCCGAGCGTGCCGCCCTGGTCCTCGGCGCGGGCGAAGCGCGAGAGGAGCGCCGTCAGCGCCGGGGAGGAGAGCCCCGAGCCCACCGCCAGGGGCGCCGTGGCCAGGAGCAGGCCGGGGACGCCGCTGGCGAAGGGAAGCCAGGCGAGCGCGATCGCCTGCAGGACGGCCCCGGCCACCAGCAGCCTCTTCTCGCCCAGCCTGCGGGTGAGCGGGCCGATGAGCCCCCCCTGCACCACCACCACGATCACGCCGATGTAGGCGAAGACGTAGGCCACGTGGCGATCGGACAGGCCGAACCTCTGCTGGGCCAGGAGGGAGTAGGTGTTCTCCATGGCGCTGAAGGCCAGGACCACCAGGAGGTAGATCACCAGGAGGGGGAGGATGCCGGGCCTCCCCATCTCCTCCACCAGGGCCCGGATCCGGCTGCGCCGGGCGGCCGGGCTGCGCTCGGAGGGCTCGGGGAGGAGGGCGAAGGCGCCCACCAGGTTCACCAGCGACAGGCCGGCGGCGGCGAAGCCCGGCAGCGCCAGCGAGCGCGTGGACAGGAGCCCGCCGATGGCAGGACCCAGCGTGAAGCCGAGGCCGAAGGCGGCGCCGATCATCCCCATGCCGCGGGCGCGTCCCTCGGGCGGGGTCACGTCGGCCACGTAGGCCTGGGCGATGGCGATGTTGGCGGTGGCCACGCCCGCGAAGAGCCGGGAGGCGAGCAGCATGGCGAACGAGTCGGCCAGGCCGTAGAGCAGGAAGGCGACCGCCGTCATGGCGATGGAGAGCAGCAGCACCGGCCGGCGCCCGACGCGGTCGGAGAGCGCGCCCCAGATGGGCGCGAAGACGAGCTGCATCGCCGAGTAGCCGGTGGAGAGGAGCCCGATCCAGGCCTCGCTGGCGCCCAGCCGCTCGGCGTAGAGCGGCATCACCGGGATGACCATCCCGAAGCCGAGCAGGTCGACGAAGACGACCAGGAAGAGGATGCCGAGCGCCGAGCGGTTCTTCACGGGGGGCCCGAAGATACCCCCATTCCCGCGGGGCCGCCCGGGATTCAGGGGGGCTTTCACCCGCGGGCACGGCCCCGCGCGCTACACCCGCCAGTGCACGCGCTCGAAGTCCTCGTCGGGGACGGCGAAGGTCACGTGGCCGGTGCGCGGCAGCCGCTCCACCTCCACCTCGCCGCGGAGCGCGTGCACCGCCACCGCCACCTCCGTCCCCCGCGGGGCCGGGAGCGCCTCGAAGGGGATGGCCATCTCCAGCACCTTGGCGAACGCAGCGGTGCCCAGCTCCCCGTCGCCGGTGCGGCCGCGGCGCGGCGCGCCGTCCGCGACGACGTCGAGGTCGATGCGGTGGGCGCGGCCCCCGGCGACCACCTCCACCCGGATGGAGGGGGAGGCCTCGCAGGTGCGCTGGGGCGACTCGGCCGGGTCGAGCCGGAGGTAGAAGGTGGAGAGGTCGAAGCCGTAGTGGAGCGCGCCCCAGGCCTGCGCCGCCCCGAACATCGAGCCGCGGACCTGGGCCGGGCGGTAGAGCCCCGCCCCCTGCCACTCGAAGTAGGTGGTCTCGCGGCCGTCGATGGAGGGCGTGAGCAGCAGGGTCGGCTCGCGCACCGGGCCGGCGTCGGCCCCGGACGGCAGCCCGGCGCGCTTGATGGGGCCGAGCACCTCGGGCGGCGCGGGCGCGCCCAGCAGCTCGCAGGCCCGGGCCACCAGGGCGCGGAACAGGGCGTCGAACTCCAGCGCCAGCTCGGTCTGGA
>DATIFE010000167.1:0-31657 GCA_035455425.1 Anaeromyxobacteraceae bacterium
CTTGGTGCTGAAGTAGCGCTGGAAGATCCGCGGCGCCACCGAGGCGGCGATGGCCCCCGGGTTCCAGACCCGGAACGCGACCTGGTCCGGCTGCTCCTCGACCTCGAGGCGCACCTCGTCGCCGCGGGCGGTGGCCTCGAAGGCGTTCACCAGCATGTTGGTGAGCACCCGCTCGAGCAGTTGCGGGTCGGTCATCACGGCCCCAAGCTGTCCCTCGGGCGCCCGCAGGCGCTTCCCCGTCGCCGCCGGGTGGTGGTGCATCACGGCGCGGAGCTCCCGGAGCAGCTCGCCGAGGTCCACCTTCTCCTCGAAGGGCTGGTAGTCCGCGGTCCCGGCGCCGGCCAGGAGGCGCTGGACCTCCAGCTCCCGCGCCAGCCGGGAGGCGATCACCCGGATGTCCGCCGCCACCGCCTGGAAGTCCACCGGGTCCTCGGGGCGGAGGGAGACGGCGGCGCAGCTCAGCCCGGCGACGAGGTTGGCGACGTCGTGGAAGAAAACCCGCTCCAGCCCGGCGCGCCGCTTCTCCAGGCTGATGTCGACGAGCGTGAAGAGCTGGAGCTCCTCGCCCTCCACGGTCAGCGGGGCGGCGCGCACCCGGAAGTCCAGGTCCTCCTCCCCGCCGCCGCGCCGGAGGGTGACCACGCACTCGCGCTCCTCGGCCCGGCCCCGCGCCTGGGCCAGCGCCATGGCGATGGCGGCGCCGCAGCTGGCGCAGGCCTGCCCGCTGCCGCAGCCGGCCGGGTGGTCGGAGGCGTGGACGCAGCCCATGGCCTCGCCGGGCCGCAGGCCCAGGGCCTGGGACGGGCGGTCCGCGCCCAGCAGGTCCAGGTAGGCGCCGTTGAACGCCACGACCTGCCGCTCGCGGTTCAGCACCACGGCGACCCCCCCGAAGGCGCGCAGGAGCGCGTCGACCAGCGGATCGGCGGCGGCCCGCTCCACCTGCTGGCGGAGCACGGCCCCGCGCGCCCGGTAGGGCGGCGCGAAGTAGGTCGAGGGAAGCGGCTGCCTCCCGAGGTCCGTCGGCATGGCTCCCCTCCCTTGGCCCCGCGCGGCGGCGCAAGCGGCGGGCGGGGCCGCCGGGGATGCTACCGCAGGCGAGCCGGGGGCTGGCCGACTTCCCGCCTGCCAGGATGGCGCAGGCCGGGCAGGCGGCGGCGGTCAGGGCTCGTCCACCCGCCAGCCGCCCCGCTCGGCTCCCCAGGCGGCCGCCACCTCGGGCGTGGGCCGCGCCAGCAGGGCCTCCGCGGTCGCGGTCACGGTGCCGTCGGCGAGCCGCACCTCGGCCTCGGCCTGGGCCCGGGAGCCCGACCTCCGCCGGATGCGGGCGACCACCGTGAGCGGGGTCCCGGTGGGCGTCGCCCGGCGGAAGGCCACCTCCATGCGGGCGGTGACGAGCAGGTCGTCGAAGCCGCCCTCCACGAGCAGCGCGCGGACCATGGCCTCGTCGAGGAGCGCGGTCACGATGCCGCCGTGCACCACGCCCGGGTAGCTGTTGAAGGCGTCGGGAAGCGTCACCTGGCAGCGGGCCTCGCCGGCGGCGCGGTCGCTCTGCCATCGCGTCCGGAGGCCCAGGGGGTTGTCGCGGCCGCAGACGAAGCAGCTCCGGCTGGTGGGCTGGGGCTCGGTCATCCGGCCATTGTAGCGGGCCGGCCGCTAGAACCGCCCGCTCACCGCCAGCGCGGCGCCTCCGGGCACCGGCACCACCGCGGCCGAGGCCGCGTCGGCCGCCCGGGCGTCGGAGATCATGGCGTAGCCGAGGAGCCCGCCC
This sequence comes from Anaeromyxobacteraceae bacterium, assembly GCA_035455425.1. Classification (GTDB taxonomy): domain Bacteria; phylum Myxococcota; class Myxococcia; order Myxococcales; family Anaeromyxobacteraceae; genus JACRMN01. Next base: position 1,769 of record DATIFE010000167.1, read on the forward strand.
GCGCCGAGGGCGGCGGCGGCGGCGACGCCCCAGGAGACGTTGGCCAGGGTGGCCTGCGACCGGGTCTGGTCGTGGAGGTCGACCGCCCGGGTCCGGTTCGTCGCCTGCCTGTACTTTGCGTAGGTGTCGTCGGCCATCTTCCCCAGGACGGCCCCGCCCGTGGCCGCGGCCACCGCCACGCCCGCGCAGACGAACCCCCAGGTCCAGAGCCGGGAGCGCGCCTGCTCGCCCATGAGCTGGATGGGGACCAGCTGGATCTCCACCGGCACCTCGGCGCCCGCCGGGACGGCGACGGTGCTCGACCAGCGCACGAACCCCTGCTTCTGCACCACCACCGAGTGCGGGCCCTCGAGCACCCGCGGCGCCTCCCGCAGCGGGCTCTCCCCGATCCCCTTGCCGTCCAGCGTGATGGAGGCCCCGGGGCGGTCCACCGCGACGCGCAGCCGGCCGCTGGTGTCGAGCTTCTTCCCGGTGACCGCCTCGTGGGCCAGCCGGCGGGCCGCGTCCACCAGCTCCTTCTCGGTGGCGTCGAGGAGCGTGGTCGTGGCCCGGGCCAGGGTGCGTCCGCCCTTGCGCGTGTCGATGAGCCGCACCGTGACCATCGCCGTCCGCTCCAGGATGGTGAGGGACCCGGAGAGCAGCTGGTCGGCGTCGAGCGCGCCCGCCAGCTCGGCGAGGCACCCCTGGTCCTCGCCGCAGCCCACGATCCGCCGCATGCGCTCGAGGCCCAGCAGCGCCGCCACCTCGCCCTGGGTGATCACCTGGTGGTCGCCGGCCTCGGCGCCCCGGGCGGCGCCGTCGGCGAGGACGCGCGCCAGGTCGGGGTGCGCCGAGCCCGCCAGGGTGAAGTCGAGCACCGCGAGCCGCGCCTTGCCCGGGGCCCTGCGGGCGGGGGCGGCCGCGGACGGAGGCGGAGGGAGCGGGACGGGGCTCGCCTGCGCCGCGGCGAGCGCCGGGGCGACGAGGAGGGCGATGGCGGTCGCGGTCTTCATGGCGCGTCCCCCTAGCAGCCGCCGGCGCCGGGGACGGCGCACAGGGTGGAGATGCCGTCGGGCGTGCAGCAGGTGCCGCACTGCAGGCAGGTGCCGAGGCGGACCACGCCGCCGAGGCAGGCGCCGGTGAAGCCGCCCGGGACCTGGCAGGCCTGGCCGACGGAGCAGGCGGTGGCGGTGCCGGTGTCGCACCAGGGCGTGTCCGCCGGGGCGGCCGGCGGAGGGTTCCAGCTCGAGCACAGGCCGGTGGTGCACGGGGTGCCGGCGCAGTCCTGGTCCGAGACGCAGGAGGCCTGCGCCGCCACCACGGCGCTGTCGAGGACCACGTAGAGCGTGCCCAGGTCGGCGAGCAGGCCGTCGAGGACCACCGCCGTGGCCAGCACGGGAGGCGAGGCGCCGGTGGCGGTCGCGGGGGGCACGAGCCCGATCCCGTAGACCCCCTCGGGCACGGTCACGTCCACGTCGCCGTTGGAGTCGGGCGCCGCCGGGGTGCCCACCGGCAGGCCGGTGACGGTCACGGCGGCAGGGTCCACCGGCAGGCCCACCGAGGCGATGCGGAAGCGGATCCGGCCCTGGCCCGCCGCCAGGTGCAGCGGGAGGGGGGCGAGCAGCTTCTCGAGCTGCTGGTCGGCGTCGCCCAGCGTGAGCAGGATGGGGCCGCCCACGAACTGCACCGGCTGCGGCAGGGCGAAGGGGTCGCGGACCGCGATCTTGAAGGCGTGCACCCCGAGGTTCAGCGCCGGGAAGCGGAAGGCGCCGCCGCTCAGCACCGCGGTCTGGCCCGTGCCCTCGTCCACCACCACGCCCTCGATGGCCGAGGTGGCCGCCGGCGGCAGTGTCGCGGTCCCGGCGACGGCGGCGGAGTACCGCAGCACCACGTCCCCCAGCGCCACGCCCTCGGGCTGGCCATCCCTGCCGAAGCCGATGTCCACGTCGCGCTCCAGCGCCCAGACGGCGCTGCTCCGGAAGAGGAGCGTGTGGCGCCCCGGCGGGAGGGGGAGGAGCGTGAAGCGCCCGGTGTCGTGGGTCACCTGGCTGAAGGTGCTGCCCTTGAGCGACACCGAGACGCCGCCGAAGGCCGAGGGCGTCCCGCTCGCGAGGCGGTCGGCGAGCACGCGGCCGGCCACCTGGCCGGCGCGCAGGTCCTCGGCGGGATTCGAGAAGCTGTAGCTGCATCCGGCGAGGAGCAGCGCGGCGAGGAACGGGAGCGCGCGGTCGGTCAAGGGGGACCTCCCTCCGGCCGGCGGGGCGGCCGGGGAAACCCTACCGCGATCCACGCCCGGACCCGAATTTCGGAGCCGTGGCCGGCCGCGGGGAGGGCCCCCGGGCCCAAGAGGGGAGTGGACCGGGGCGCGGCCCTGGCGGACGGTGTGCCGGGTGGACGTCCTCGACGACATCGTCATCGGCGCGGGCCACAACGGCCTGGTCGCCGCCGCCTACCTGGCGCGCGCCGGGCAGCGGGTCCTGGTGCTCGAGGCCCGGGACCGCGTCGGCGGCGCCGCCACCACCGAGGAGACCTGGCCCGGCTTCCGGGTCTCGACCGCCGCCTACGTGGTGAGCCTCCTCCGCCCGGAGATCGTCCGCGACCTGGACCTGGCGCGCCACGGCTACCAGCTGCTGGCGCGCAACCCGTCGTCCTTCACGCCCTTCCCGGACGGGCGTTCCCTGCTCATGGGCCCGGACGCCGCGCTGAACCGGCGCGAGGTGGCGAAGTTCTCGGCGCGCGACGCGGAGCGGCTTCCCGGGTACGAGGCGATGCTCGACCGGATCGCCCGGGCCATCGAGCCCCTGCTCGACGAGACGCCGCCCGATCCCTTCTCGCGGCGGCCCCGGGACCTGTGGCGCCTCGCCCGGATGGGCTGGCGCTTCCTCTCGCTCGGCGCCGACGGGCCGCGCGCGCTCGAGGTGCTGACCGCCCCGGCGCGGGCGGTGCTCGACCGCTGGTTCGAGTCGGACGAGGTCAAGGCCACGCTGGCCACCGACGCCATCATCGGCGCCATGGCCTCCCCCTCGACGCCCGGGACGGCCTACGTGCTCTTCCACCACGTCATGGGGGAGTGCGACGGCGCCCGCGGCGTCTGGGGCTACGTGCGCGGGGGGATGGGCTCGCTCTCCGAGGCCATCGCCGGGGCGGCGCGGGGCTTCGGGGCCGAGATCCGCACCGGGGCCCGCGTGGCCAGGGTGCTGGTCCGCGGCGGACGTGCCGAGGGCGTGGTGCTCCAGGACGGCACCGAGCTGCGGGCCCGCCGCGTGGTGTCCAACGCCGACGCCACGGTCACGCTGCTCGGCCTCGTCGGCGAGGAGCACCTGCCGCCCGAGGTCGCCGAGGCGGTGCGGGCCATCGACTACTCGAGCGCCTCGCTCAAGATCAACCTGGCGCTCTCGGCCCTGCCCGACTTCACCGCGCTGCCGGGCGCACCCGGGCCCCAGCACCGCGGCACCATCCACGTCTGCCCGGGCCTCGGCTACATGGAGCGCGCCTTCGACGACGCCCGCGCCGGCCGTCCCTCGCGCGAGCCCATCCTGGAGGCCACCATCCCCTCGGCGGTCGACCCCGGCGTGGCGCCCCCCGGGCAGCACCTCATGTCGATCTTCGTCCAGTACGCGCCCTACCGGCTCGCCGAGGGGAGCTGGGACGAGCGCAAGGAGCCCTTCGCCGACCGCTGCGTCGAGATCCTCGACCGCTACGCCCCCGGCTTCGCCCGGTCGATCGTGGGGCGCGAGGTGCTCTCGCCGCTCGACCTCGAGCGCCGCTTCGGCCTCACCGGGGGGAACATCTTCCAGGGCGCCATGCCGCTCTCCCAGCTCTTCTTCATGCGCCCCGTTCCCGGCTGGGCCGGCTACCGCACGCCGGTTCCCGGCCTCTGGCTCTGCGGCGCGGCCACCCACCCCGGGGGCGGCGTCATGGGAGCCTGCGGCCGGAACGCGGCGCGGGAGATCCTGCGCCAGGCGCGGCGCGGGTAGAATCCCGACGAGGTCCGCCATGGGTCACGAACCCCGCGCCGTCCGCGCCCCCCGGGGCACCGCGCTCTCCTGCAAGGGCTGGCACCAGGAGGCCGCGCTCCGCATGCTGATGAACAACCTCGATCCGGAGGTGGCCGAGCGGCCCGACGACCTGGTGGTCTACGGCGGCGGCGGCAAGGCGGCGCGGAACTGGGAGTGCTTCGACCGGATCGTCGAGACCCTGCGCCGCCTCGGCGACGAGGAGACCCTGCTGGTGCAGAGCGGCAAGCCCGTGGGCGTGTTCCGGACCCACGCCGAGGCCCCGCGGGTGCTCATCGCCAACGCCCACCTGGTGCCGCGCTGGGCCACCGCCGACGAGTTCCGGCGGCTCGACGCCCTGGGCCTCACCATGTACGGGCAGATGACGGCCGGCTCCTGGATCTACATCGGGACCCAGGGGATCCTGCAGGGGACCTACGAGACCTTCGCCGAGTGCGCCCGGCAGTTCTTCGGCGGGAGCCTGGCCGGGCGGCTGCTGGTGAGCGGCGGGCTGGGCGGCATGGGGGGAGCGCAGCCGCTGGCCGCCACCATGAACGGCGGCGCCTTCCTGGGAGTGGAGGTCGATCCGGCGCGGATCCGGAAGCGCCTCGACGGCGGCTACCTGGACCGCACCAGCGCCGATCTCGACGAGGCGCTCGGGCTCGTGGAGGAGGCGCGCGCCGCCCGCCGGCCCCTGTCGGTGGGGCTCCTGGGCAACGTGGCCGAGGTGCTGCCGGAGCTGGTGCGGCGCGGCGTCCGGGTCGACGCCGTCACCGACCAGACCGCGGCCCACGACCTGCGCCTGGGGTACATCCCCGCGGGCCTGTCGCTCGCCGAGGCGGCGGCCCTGCGGGAAGGAGACCCGGCGGGCTACGAGAGCCGGGTGCTCGACTCGATGCAGGTCCACGTCGAGGCGATGCTCGAGCTGAAGCGCCGCGGGTCGGTGGCCTTCGACTACGGCAACAACCTGCGCGGCCAGGTGGCCGACCGGCGCGGCATGGCGCGGGCCTTCCAGATCCCGGGCTTCGTCCCGGCCTTCATCCGGCCGCTCTTCTGCAAGGGCGCGGGGCCGTTCCGCTGGGCGGCGCTCTCCGGGGACCCCGCCGACATCGCCGCCACCGACGAGGCGGTGCTGGCCACCTTCCCGCGCAAGGACGCGCTCGCCCGGTGGATCCGGCAGGCGCGGGAGAAGGTCCGCTTCCAGGGGCTGCCGGCGCGCATCTGCTGGCTCGAGTACGGCGAGCGGGCCGAGATGGGCCTGCGCTTCAACTGGCTGGTGCGCCAGGGGAAGGTGAAGGCGCCCCTGGTCATCGGGCGCGACCACCTCGACGCCGGCTCGGTGGCCTCGCCCAACCGGGAGACCGAGGGGATGAAGGATGGCTCCGACGCCATCGCCGACTGGCCGCTCCTCAACGCCCTGCTCAACACCGCCTGCGGGGCGAGCTGGGTCTCGCTGCACCACGGCGGCGGCACCGGCATCGGCTACTCCATCCACGCCGGCATGGTGGCGGTGGCCGACGGGACCGAGAGCGGGGACCGGCGGCTGGAGCGGGTGCTCACCGCCGACCCCGGCACCGGGGTGATGCGCCACGCCGACGCCGGCTACGAGCTGGCGCTCGAGACCGCACGGGAGCGGGGAGTCGACCTGCCCATGGCCGGGCGCTGAGGGCGGCGGGATGCCGGTGCTCTCGAACATCGGGCTCCTCGCCACCTGCGCCGCCGGCGGCGGCCCGGGCGACGTCCACCCCATCCCGCGCGCCGCCCTGGCGTGGGAGGAGGAGACCATCCGCTGGGTCGGCCCGGAGCGCGATCTCCCGGCCGAGCTCCGCGGCGCGGAGCGCTGGGACGCGGGCGGGCGCCTGGTCGTCCCGGGGCTCGTCGACTGCCACACGCACCTGTGCTTCGGCGGCTGGCGCGCCGACGAGTTCGCGCTGCGGCTCTCCGGCGCGACCTATGCGGAGATCGCCCGGCAGGGCGGCGGCATCGCCTCCACCGTGGCCCGGACCCGGGCCCTGTCGCCCGACGAGCTCTTCGCCCGCGCCGCCGGCTTCCTCGAGGAGATGCAGCGGCTCGGCGTCACCACCGCCGAGGCCAAGAGCGGCTACGGGCTCGACGTGGAGACGGAGCTCCGGCTGCTGCGGGTGCACCGCCGCCTCGACCGCGAGACCCCCATGCGCGTGGTTTCCACCTACCTGGGGGCGCACGCCCTGCCGGCGGAGTACCGGGACCGCCGCGGGGACTACCTGGCGCTGGTCGCCGAGGAGATGGTCCCCCGGGTGGCCCGGGAGCGGCTCGCCGACGGCGTCGACGCCTACGTCGACGAGGGGGCGTTCACCATCGCGGAGGGGAGGAGGGTGCTGGCCGCCGCCCGGGGCTCCGGCCTGCCGGTGCGCCTCCACGCCGACCAGCTCGCCTGCACCGGCGGTGCCGAGCTGGCCGCCGAGATGGGCGCGCTCTCTGCAGACCACCTCGAGTCGGTCTCGGACCGGGGCATCGCCGCCCTGGCGGCCTCGGGTGCGGTCGCGGTGACGCTCCCCATCGCCGCCCTCTACCTGGGCGTCCCGCCGGCGCCGGCCCGCAAGCTCATCGAGGCCGGGGTCCCGGTGGCGGTGGCCACCGACTTCAACCCGGGGACGAGCCCGAGCTACCACCTGCCGCTGGCCCTGACGCTGGCCTGCACCCTGCAGCGGATGACCCCCGCCGAGGCGCTCAAGGGAGCGACGCTCCACGCCGCCCGGGCGCTGGGCCTCGCGGGCGCGGTGGGCTCGCTCGAGCCCGGCAAGGCGGCCGACCTCGCCGTCATCGACGCGGAGAGCCCCGAGGAGTGGCTCTACCACTTCCGCGCCAACGCCTGCCGGCTCACCGTCGCGGCCGGCCGGGTCGCCTGGCGCGCGCCCGAGGAGTAGGGATGCCCTCGTTCGTCCGGCCCGACGCCGACCTGCCCGGCACGGCCCCCGGCGACCGCCGCGTGGGCCACCTGCTCGGCAGCCGGCTCGCCCCCGGGGAGCGGCCGCGGGCCGTGCTGGTGGGCTTCCCCGGCGACGAGGGCGTGCGCCGGAACGGGGGAAGGCCGGGGGCGGCGCAGGGCCCGGCCGCCATCCGCCGCGCGCTCTACCGGATGACGCCCGACGCCCTGGGCCTCGAGGCCCACGCCGCGCTCCTCGGGCGCACCCTGGACGCGGGCGACCTGGTCCTGGCGGGCGACCTGGAGGCGGACCAGGAGGCGCTCGGCGAGGCGGTCGCCGGGTGGCTCGAGCAGGGGGCCTTCGCCCTGGTGCTCGGCGGAGGGCACGAGACCGCCTACGGGCACTTCCTGGGCCATGCGCGGGCCCGGCGGGCCGTGGAGATCCTGAACATCGACGCCCACGCCGACGTGCGGGAGATCCGGGACGGCCGGGGCCACTCCGGCTCCCCCTTCCGGCAGGCCCTCCTGCACCCCTCGGGCGCGTGCCGGCGCTACCGCGTGGCCGGGCTCCAGCCGCAGTCGGTGGCGCGCGATCACCTCGCCTGGCTCGAGGCGCGCGGCGGGCGCGCCGTTGCCGCGGCGGACCTCGACGCCCGGTGCCTGCGGGAGCTCTTCGCCGGGCTCTCGTCGCCGGCGCTCGCCACCTTCGACCTCGACGCGCTGGACCAGGCCTTCGCTCCGGGCGTGTCGGCGCCGGCCGCGCGCGGGCTCTCGCCCGCGATCTGGCTCGAGGCGGCCTTCCTGGCCGGCCGGACCGAGGCCGTGGCCTCGGCCGACGTCTGCGAGCTCTGCCCGCCGCACGACGGCGAGGGCCGGACGGCGCGGCTGGCGGCGCTGACGGTCTGGGAGATCCTGCGCGGCCTGGCCGCGCGGGGGTGAGCGCGCGGAGCCTAGGCGAGGAGCGCCCAGGCCGCCACGCCGATCCCGCCGGCGCCCACCGCCAGCGAGCCCAGCCAGACGAGCCGGCTGCGCGTCAGGGCCGCCACGGCGCCGAGGGCGATGGCCACCTGGAAGAAGGCCACCGCGCTGGCGAAGCGGTGGTGGGCGTGGAGCAGGTGATCGGCCTCGCGCGATCGAGCATCCCGTTCCCGCTCCTTCTCGCGGGCCTTCTCGGCGATGGCTTCCTGCTCCGCGGCGTAGCGCTTCGCCTTCTCGGCATGATCGGGAGGCGGCTCCTTGCCGACCGCCAGCCACGAGGCGCGGGTGGCCTCCTGCACGGCGCTCTTCACGCCCTTGGCCTGGTAGTAGGCCCACTGGTCGGAGGCCTCGCTCTGCAGCCGGGTGGCCTCGGTCTTGAGGACCAGCGCCTCGTTCACCGTGGCTCCCGCCCGCAGCGACGCGATGGCCGCCAGCCCCGCCAGCAGGGCGGTCGTGAGGGCGATGGTGCGCAGGAAGGCTCCCCCTTCCTTCTCCAGCTCTTCGTGGATGGCCTCGTGCAGGCGCTCGGTCTCGACCTCCGGCCCCTCGGGCATGCGCCACCTCCGGTGGCGGGGGAGGATAGCCGTAACCGATGGGGCGCGACAGCGCGGCCGCGGGCCGCGGTGGCAGCAGCCGGTTAGGCTCCGGCGGTGACCCCGGACGTCGCCGAGTGCCTCGCGGCGCCAGCCCATGCGGGCGCCCCGGTGGCAGCGGCGCTTCGCGCCGCCCGCGCCGGGGCCGCGGGCAAGGGAGAGCCATGACCGTCGCCTACGTGTTCTCGACGCCCAACGCCTCCTTCATCCTGGAGAAGATGATAGTCCCGCAGCTGGAGGAGGGGCGCCACGGCGTCACCGTGGCCGGGATGTTCTTCTTCGTCGACAACAACTACCTCCTCATGCGCGGCAACCCCACCGGCGAGCGGCTGGCGGCCATCTCCCGGAAGAGCGGGATGCTGCTCATGGGCTGCGACCAGTGCTGCTACCAGCGCAGCATCGCCGACCGGCTCATCGAGGGCATTCCCATCGGCTGCTTCCCCGACCTGTACAAGGCCCTCTCCGGCGCGAAGATCGACCAGGTCATCACGCTCTGAAGTCCGGCAACCACCGGCAACGGCTGCCGGATTCGCCTTTCACCGCGGCGTTGCGCGCGCGCTGACGCGGCGCACTAAGATCCGTCGCATGCCCAAGACCATCCCCATGGGGCCGAGGAAGTCGATCGCGCTCGTGGCCCACGACAACCGCAAGGCCGACCTGCTCGCGTGGGCCCGCTACAACAAGGGAACGCTGAAGGAGCACGTGCTCTACGCCACCGGGACCACCGGAGGGATGGTGGCCGAGCACCTGGGCCTCGACGTCCACCGGCTCCTCTCCGGGCCGCTCGGAGGCGACCAGCAGATCGGGGCCCTCATCGCGGAGGGCAAGCTCGACCTGCTCATCTTCTTCTGGGATCCGCTCGAGCCGCAGCCGCACGACCCCGACGTCAAGGCGCTGCTGCGCATCGCGGTCCTGTGGAACATCCCCACCGCCTGCAACCGCGCCACCGCCGACTTCCTGGTGTCGTCGCCGCTGCTCGCCGAGCGGTACGAGCGGAGCCTCCACGACCACGACGCGATGTCGCCGGCCTGAACGGGGCCGCCCGGGGCGGTCCCGCCGCAGCACCCCCTCTGCGGGCCGCGTCACCGCGGCACGTGTCCGCCGGCGACGGCGGCGGTAGGATCCCCGCCCAGGGGGTGGCCCATGCAGAAGACGCAGAGACCCGAGACGTCGCCGCGGGCGGAGCGGGTGGAGGCCGTCCGCACGCTCCTCTTCGAGGGCCGCTTCGGAACCCTCTCCACGCTCTCCACCAAGCCCGAGGGCTTTCCCTTCGGATCGCTGGTCCCCTTCGCGCAGGCCGCCCGCGGCCAGCCGCTGCTCCTGCTCTCCGGGCTGGCACAGCACACCCGGAACCTCAAGGCCGACCCCCGGGCCAGCCTGCTGGTGCTGGCGCCGGGAGCGGACGATCCCATGCAGGCGGCCCGGGCGTCCTTCATCGGGCGCGCCGTCGAGATCGGAGACGCCGACGCCGAGGACGGCCGGGCGCGCTTCCTCCAGCGCCATCCCCGTGCCGCGGCCTGGTTCGCGCTGGACTTCGCGCTGTGGCGCATCGACGTCTCCGAGGTGCGCTTCGTCGGAGGCTTCGGCCAGGCGGCCTGGGTGTCCGGCTCCGAGGTCCTGGGCGCCTGAGGCGGGGCCGCAGCCCCCGCTACGGATACAGGGGGTCGGCCGCCTCGGCCCACAGCTCCATGAGCTCCACCGATCCCCGGTCGTCCATGTGCAGGTGATCGGTGAGCCGCTCCGGGTGGGCCTTGAACCAGCGGTACAGGTCGGGCCCCGGGAGCAGATCCAGCTCCCGCGTCAGGTCGTCCACCACCGCGCCGAGCCGCGCCTGGAAGTCCACCGCCCCGGAGTCGGAGCGATAGGGGATGCGGGCCACCACCGGGATCTTCCCGGCGGCCCGCACCTTGGAGACGATGGCGGAGAGGTCGCGGCGGAAGGCATCCGGGTCCCAGTCGTTGGACCCGATCCCGATGGCGATCACCCTGGCGTCGGGGACCAGCTCCAGGACCCGGTCGGTGAAGGCCACCGCCTCGGACGCGTGCATGGCTCCCTTGCCGGCCTCGATCATCGCCGGGAAGTACCCGGGGTGACGCCGGGCGACGATCTCGGCGAAGCTCGGCTGGTGGTTGGGCGCCCGGTCGAGGACGCCGGCGGTGATGCTGTCGCCGAGGAAGACCCACACGTCGTCCCCGCCGCCGGAGAGGTCGTGGACGTCGATCTCGTCGAGGTGGAGCCCCCAGGGGTTCACCTTCGGGGGGAGGCGGGTCACCGAGAGGCGCACCCAGCGCTGGCCGGCGAAGTCGATGGCGTGGGCCCGGGTCCGGACCGGGTTGTCCTCGACCGAGACCGCCACCCGCCAGCGTCCGTCGGCGCCGTCGGTGGAGTCGGCCGAGGTCTCGATGCGGTAGTCGGCCGGGGCGCCGTAGAAGCGCTCGTCCCAGTCGTGGTTGTGCGAGGAGGTCCAGCTCACCAGCAGCCGGGTGTAGCCCGCGCCGATGCGGATGGCCGCCCAGGCCGGCCGGTCGGGCGTGGGGAAGCCGCCGTCCCAGGTCCCGGCCCGGTAGACGCCGTCCACCAGCACGGCGCCGCCCGGGGGGCTCGAGAAGACCGGCTTGCCCCGCGACACCAGCGGCGCCGGCGCGAGCGGCCCTCCCCAGCGGGCGGCCGGGCCGCGCGTCGCCGGGCGCCCGGCCCGCGGCGGGGGCTCGGGCCGGAGGGCGGCCAGGCGGAGCGCCCCCAGCAGCAGGAGGAGCACCGCGGCGGAGGCCGCGGTGGCGCGGCCGATTCCCTTCCCCGGGCTGGCGGCGTCTCCGGCGGCCATGGGCGCGAGCGTTGTACCCCCTCGCCGCCGGACGTGCCAGGCCGGCGTGGACGCGGGCCGTGCCGGCGTGCTCTCCTGCCGCCCCATGGAGCCCCGCCGCGAGCCCTTCCTGGTCCACGGCTACGAGGTGGACGCCTTCGGGCTCCTGACCGCTCCGGCGCTGGCGGGCTACCTGCAGGAGGTCGCCGGGCACCACGCCGAGGACCTGGGCGTGGGGATGGAGGCCCTGCGGGCGCGCGGCCAGGCCTGGGTGCTGGGGCGGCAGCGGCTCCAGATCCTCCGGCCCGTCGCCGAGGGCGAGAGGCTCGAGGTCGAGACCTGGCCCTCGGGCGCCAACCGGCTGGCGGCGCTGCGCGACTTCGCCGTCCGCCGGGAGGGCGGGGAGGTGGTGGCCCGCGCCGTCACGGCCTGGTTCGTGCTCGACCTCGCGACCCGGCGGCCGCTGCGCCCGGACCGGGTGCTCGACCCGGCGCTCCACCCGGAGCGCGAGCACGCGCTCCCGCCGCCGGAGTCGAAGCTGCCCGGGCTCGGCCCCGCCGAGCGGGAGGCGCGCTTCCCGGTGCGGTACGCCGACATCGACCGCGTCCTGCACGTCGCCAACACCTGCTACGTGGGCTGGGCGCTGGAGGCCGTTCCCGAGGAGACCTGGCGGACGCGCCGGCTGGCGTCGCTCGAGACCCTCTACCTGGCCGAGACCCGCCACGGGGGCGCCGTCCTCTCGCGCGCGGCGCGCGCCGGGGAGGGCGGTTTCCTCCACGCCGTGATCCGCGAGGAGGACGGGCGGGAGCTGGCGCGGCTCCGGACGGCGTGGGTGGCGCGCTGATTCTTTGCCGCCGGACGCGCCTCCGGCCATCATGCCTCCACCGGAGGACGACCATGAGGATCGACCCGGAGACGCTGGACCGGCCGCCCGACGAGGGGGCCCGGATCGTGGCGCTGGCCCTGTGCGCCGGGGCCGAGGAGGCGGCGCGGCGGGCCGGGGGCGCGGCCGACCCCGAGGCGCTGCACGACTTCCGGGTGGCGGTGCGGCGCCTGCGCTCGGCGCTCCGGGCCTTCGCCCCGCTCCTGGGCGAGGTGGTCCGCGACGGCGAGCGCCGGCGCCTGCGGAGGCTCACCCGCGCCACCGGCCCGGCGCGCGACGCCGAGGTCCTGCTGGGCTGGCTGCGGGAGGTCGCCGGCTCGCTGCCCGAGCGCTACCGGCCCTCGCTGGAGTGGCTCGCCTCCCGCGTCGAGGGGGCGAGGCGCGAGGGGTACGCCTCCCTGGAGGCGGAGGTGGTGCCGGCCTTCGCCGGGATGGCCCCGGCGCTGGCGCAGCGCCTGGCCGCCGGCGCTCCGGCGCCGGGGGAGGGCACCTTCGGCGCGGCGCTGGCGGATCTCGTCCGGGCGCAGGGCAAGGCGTTCAAGGACGCGCTGGGGCGGGTGGCGGTGGCGTCGGACGCCGGGCCGGCCCATCGCGCCCGCATCCAGGCCAAGCGGCTGCGCTACCTGCTCGAGCCGCTCCGCGACAACGAGCGCGTCGACTCAGCGGCGGCGGTGAAGGGCCTGCGGGAGGTCCAGGACGTGCTGGGGGCGCTGGCCGACGCGCACCGGGCCGAGGCGGAGCTCTCCGCGGCCCTGGTGGTGGCCGCGGCGGAGAGGGCCCAGCGGCGGCCGGGCGGCGACCCCGGCCCCGACTTCCGGCCCGGGCTGCTGGCGGTCCAGCGGCTGGCGCGCCAGCGCATCGAGTCGCTCTTCGCGGAGCTGGAGGCCGGCTGGCTCCGGGGCGGGGCCACGGCGCTGCTGGACCGCGTCTTCGAGGTGGTGGCCCGGCTGGAGTGGCGCGACGCCGAGGAGGCCGAGCCGGAGCAGCGGCTCCTGCTCTCGGACCTGCCGGAGCAGGCGCGCGGGAACGAGGAGGAGCAGGAGCAGGGGTGGCTGCCGGGCGGCCGCGAGAGCTTCGGCACGCTCCGGTCGGGAGGGGCCGAGCGCTTCTTCCGCGCCACGCTGCAGGGGAAGGGCGAGCGGCGCTTCGAGGTCGTCGAGGACATCCCGCGCGAGCAGTTCGAGGACTACTGGCCCCTCACCGAGGGGAGGCGCCTGCGCCGCCGGCGCCACCGCTCCCCCGCGGCGCCCGACTGGTGCTTCGACGAGTACCTCGACCGCAAGCTGGTGCTGGCGGTCTCCGCCGCCGGGGGATCGCCGCCGCTTCCCCAGTGGCTCGAGCCGGTCTTCGTCCGCGACGTCAGCGCCGAGCGCGGCTACGCCGACGAGGCGCTGGCGCGGCGCGGCGGGCGCGGGAAGGCTTGACCGGAGCCCGGCTCGCCCGGCGGAAGCGGGCCTCCCCGGGCCCCTCGCCCTGGCGGTGGGCGCGGCCGTCGGCCTCCAGGTGCTCCAGCAGGAGCCAGGCCGACTCCGCGTCGGCCTCGCCGGCCGCGGCGGCCAGCTCCGCGGCGGTGCGCGGCTCGTCGGAGAGCGCCGCCTCCACCTTGCGCTGCAGCGCCAGCACCGCCGCCGCCGCCCTCTTGCCGGCCTCGACCCCCGGCTGGTGGTAGGCGTTGATCCCCACCAGCGAGGCGTAGAGGCCCACGGCGCGCTCGAAGAGGGCGATGAGCGCGCCCACGCTCGGCGGGTCGACGCGGCGCACGGTGATGGTGAGGGAGTGGCGGCCGTTCTCGGAGAGCGCGGCGCGCGTCCCGAGCAGGAAGCCGTGCAGGTAGTCGCCGGCGGTGACCCCCGGCTCGACCTCGAGCTCCCGCCCCCCCGACTCCAGCACCCGCACCAGCACCGCGAAGAAGTCGTTGGCGCCGTCGCGCAGCTGCTGGACGTAGGCGTGCTGGTCGGTGGAGCCCTTGTTCCCGTAGACCGTGAGCCCCTGGTCGACGCGCCGGCCGGCCACGTCGAGGCGCTTGCCCAGGGACTCCATCAGGAGCTGCTGGAGGTAGCGAGAGAGGAGCACCAGGCGGTCCTTGTAGGGCAGCACCACCATCGCCTTGTCGGCCTGGCCCCCGGTGGCCCGGAACCAGGAGAGCGCCAGGAGCGCCGCCGGGTTCCGGACCGGGTCGCGCAGGCGCGTGGCCTCGTCGCAGGCGGCCGCGCCCGCCAGGAGCCCGTCGACGTCGAGCCCCTGGAGAGCCGCGGGGAGGAGGCCGACGGCGCTGGTCTCGCTGGTCCGCCCCCCGACCCAGTCCCACATGGGAAAGCGCCGCAGCCAGCCCTCGGCCTCGGCCTGGCGGTCCATGGCCGAGCCGGACTGGGTGACCGCGACCGCCTGGCGGGGGAAGGGGAGCCCGGCGCCCTCGAGGGCGGCCCGGGCCGCCAGCATGCCGTTGCGGGTCTCGGGCGTGCCGCCGCTCTTGCTGGTGACGACCACCAGCGTCTCGCGCAGGCGCCCCTCGAGCCGGCCGAGCACCCGGGCGAACCCGTCGGGATCGGTGTTGTCCAGGAACTCGGGCCGCAGCCGGTCGCGGCCCGGATCGCCGAGGGCGTCGGCCACCAGCATCGGGCCCAGGGCCGAGCCGCCGATGCCGACGCACAGGAGGCGGGTGAAGGCGGGGGCGCGGGGCGGCTTGACCCGGCCGCGGTGCACCGCGGCGGCGAAGGACTTCACCGCCCGGACCGTGGCCGCGATCTCGCGCGCCATCTCCGCGGTGGGGGCCAGGCCGGGCGCGCGCAGCCAGTAGTGGCCCACCATGCGCCCCTCGTCGGCGTTGGCGGCGGCCCCCCGCTCCAGCGCCTCCATGGCGTCGAAGGCGCGGTCCAGGGAGGGGAGCACCCCGGCCAGGAAGGCGTCGTCGAGGTCCATGCGGCTCGCGTCGACCGAGAGGCCGAGCGAGGGGACCGGGCACAGGGTCCTCTGGAAGCGCTGCCACGACTCGCGTGGGTCCACGGTCCGACCTCCGGCAGGGGCCCCGCCGCGGGGCTCCGGCCGGAGTCTACCGGGACGCCGGGTCGCGCCCTAGAGCAGGCCGGGCTTGCCCAGCTTCCAGCGCTCCAGCTCGGTGGTGAGGATGGCCACGTGCTCGGCCTCCTCGGCCGCCAGCTCCTTGTAGAGCTGCCTCTCCACCGATCCCTCCTTCGCCGCGGCGCCGCGCTCGGTGAAGAACTTCACCGCGCGCTGCTCGAAGGCGATGGCGATGCGGAAGAGGTTGGCCGGATCCTCCGGGCGGCTGGCGATCCCGGCGTAGATGGCGGCGCGGTCGATGCGGAAGTCGTCGGAGGGCTTGGGCATGGAGACGTGGTAGCGCGACGACAGCGTCGCCATGTGCTCCTCCTCCATGCCGACGAACTTCTGGAAGAGCTCCTGGAGCACCGGCTCCCGGGTCTCCGCGGCCGCCCGCTTGTAGAAGGCCTGGCCGCCGAGCTCGATCTCGAAGGCCGTGCGGATGGCCTCGAGCGCCGTCGCCTCCTCGACCTTGGTGGGGTCGCGGACCTCGAGCTTGCCGCCGCAGGCCGGGCACATGCCGTAGGGGAAGGCGAAGCCCTCGCTCACCTTGCCGCAGTCCTTGCAGCGCCACGCCAGGCGGGCGTCGGCGCAGCAGATGTACTCCTCGTCGCCCTCGATGGGCTGGTGGCACCGGGGGCATACGCGTCCGGTCGCGCCCGGCGCCGGCGTCTGCGGGCCGGTGGCGACGGCGTGCTCGCCGGACGGCGCCGGCGTCGGGGGGGTGAAGGCCACGAGGTCCTCCGCGGTGAGGGGCCACTTCTTGCCCGCCTGGAGATAGGTGGCGATGCCCTTGGCGGCGCGCCGGCCGGCGCCCATGGCCAGGATCACGGTGGCGCCGCCGGTGACGATGTCGCCGCCGGCGAAGACGCCCGGCAGGCTGGTCGCCTGGGTGACGTCGTCGGCCACGATGTTTCCCCACTTGTTGAGGGAGAGGCCCGGCGTCGACTGGGTGATGATGGGGTTGGCCTTGGTGCCCAGGGCGTAGACCACCGTGTCGCACTCCAGCTCCTTGAACCGGCCGGTGGACATGGGCTTGCGGCGGCCCTTCTCGTCGGGCTCGCCCAGCTGCATCTCCTCCACCTTCATGCCGCGGACGTTGCCGTCCTTGTCGGTGTAGATCTCCACCGGGGTGTGGAGGAAGAAGAAGTCGATCCCCTCCTCCTTGGCGTGGCGCAGCTCCTCGACGCGGGCCGGGGCCTCGGCCTCGGAGCGCCGGTAGACGCAGCGGACGGTGGGCGCGCCCAGGCGCTTCGACACGCGGAGGCAGTCCATGGCGGTGTTGCCGGCTCCGATGACCACCACGCTCTTGCCGATGTTCACCGGCGTGTCCTGGTAGGGGAACTTGTCCCCGCCCATGAGGTTGACGCGGGTGAGGAACTCGTTGGCGGAGTAGACCTGGCCGGCGAACTCGCCCGGGATGCCGAGGAAGGTCGGCGCGCCGGCGCCGACGCCGAGGAACACGGCGTCGAAGCCCCGCTCGCCCATCAGCTGGGGCACGGTGAAGGTCTTGCCCACCACCTTGTTGGTCTCGAACTTCACGCCCAGGTCGCGCAGGTACTGGACCTCGCGGTCGATGATCTCGCGCGGCAGGCGGAAGCTGGGGATGCCGTAGCGGAGCACCCCGCCGACCACGTGCAGCGCCTCGTACACCGTCACGTCGGCGCCGAAGCGCACCAGGTCGGCGGCGGCGGCCAGGCCGGCCGGGCCCGAGCCGACGATGGCCACCTTGCCGAGCTGCCGGGTGAACCGGAGCGGCTGCGCCTTGGGGGCGCGGGCGTTGTCGCCCACGAAGCGCTCCAGCCGCCCGATCCCGACCGACTCGACCTTCTTGGCGATGATGCACTGGGCCTCGCACTGCGACTCCTGGGGGCAGACCCGGCCGCAGATGGAGGGGAAGAGGTTGGCCTCGTGGAGCGCCGCCAGGGCGCCGTCGTAGTCGCGCACCACCAGGTGCCGGATGAAGCGGGGGATGTCGATCTGCACCGGGCAGCCGGCGATGCAGGTGGGCTTGGCGCACTGGATGCACCGCTCCGCCTCCTGGAGGGCATCCTGGAGCGAGTAGCCCAGGTTCACCTCCTTGAAGTTGGCGGCGCGCTCCACGTGGTCGCGCTCGGGCATCTTCGTCTGCTTGGGGGCGAGCTCCTTGATCTTCTTGTAGTTGCGCTTGCCGTCCTCGAAGAGCTGCTTCTCGAGGTTGCAGACGTGGGCGTAGTCCTCGGCGGCGATGGTCTCCTGGCTCTTGAAGCGGCGCTGGCGCGCGATGAGCTCCTTGAAGTCGACCTTGTGGCCGTCGAAGTCCGGTCCCTCGACGCAGGCGAACTTCACCTGGCCGTCCACGGTGACCCGGCAGGAGCCGCACATGCCGGTGCCGTCCACCATGATGGCGTTCAGCGAGACCATGGTCTTCACGCCGAAGGGGCGGGTGGTCTCGACGCAGGCGTTCATCATGGGCAGCGGGCCGATGGCGACCACCAGGTCGGGACGGTCCTGCTCCAGCACCTCCTTCAGCGCCGCGGTGACGAAGCCCGGCTTCCCGTAGCTGCCGTCGTCGGTGCAGACGATGGTCTGGTCGCAGTACTTGCGGAACCGGTCCTCCCAGAAGACCAGGTTCTTGGAGCGGAAGCCGATGACGCCGGTGGTGCGGTTGCCGGCCTCCTTGAAGGCGCGCAGCTGGGGGTAGACCGGCGCCACGCCCAGGCCGCCGCCGACCAGGACCACGTGGCCGATCTTCTCCACGTGCTGCGGCAGTCCCAGCGGGCCCACGAAGTCGGAGAAGGTGTCGCCCTGGCGGTAGCCGTCCATCATCTCCCGGGTGGTCTTGCCCAGCGCCTGGACCACCATGGTGATGGTGCCCTTCTTCCGGTCGAAGTCGGCGACCGTCAGCGGCACGCGCTCCGCGCCCTCGTGCAGGCGCACCATGACGAAGTGCCCGGGCTGCGCCGCCAGGGCCACGTCGGGTGCCTCGACCTCCCAGAGGAAGGTCACATCTGAGAAGGCTTCGCGGCGGACGATCTTGTACATGGGGGGGTAGACCTGAATGGGGGTAAGGGCGGTGGTAAGGATGCGTGACTACACATTTCTACCCGCCCCGTCAAGGGTTTGCGCAGCCGGGTTCCCTGCGCGCGGTCCCGGTGGTACGAGCCTTCCCCGACCGTGAGGCCCCCCTTCGTCCGCGCAGCCGCCGCCGCCGCCGGGCTCCTTCTGGGGGCCGCGGGAGCCGAGGAGCCCGCGCCCGGGCCCCCGCCGCCGCAGCCGGACGACACCTGGGTGGACCGCTCCCACCGCTTCCTGGAGAAGGAGCTCTCGGGGGTCACGGGGCGGCTCGACTCCTTCTTCGGCGACGAGCGGGTGCCGGAGCTGGAGCAGGCGAGCTCCTTCGTCCACGTGCGGAACGAGGTCCGCTTCGCCGAGGACAAGGCCCTCGCCTACCGGCTCCGGGTCCTCGCCAGCGTGAGGCTGCCGGCCCTCGACCGCTGGCTCTCGAACGCCCGGGTGGTGGCGAGCGGCGAGAACCAGCCCCCCGCCACGCCCGAGCTCTCCCAGGATCCGGCCAACCCGGCCTACTCGCCCAGCCTGCGGGCGGAGCAGGCCAACCTGGAGCTGCGCATCGACCTGCTCGACGAGCCACCCTCGGTCATCGACCTCGGCGCCGGCGTGCGCCTCCGCCTTCCGCCGGAGCCCTTCGTCCGGAGCCGCTTCCGCCGCCGCCTCTCGCCCGGGCTCGGCGTGTCGGGCCTCTTCACGCAGGCGGTCTTCTGGACCAACAAGGAGGGCTTCGGCGAGTCGACCGAGCTCGCCCTGGCGCGGCCGCTCGGCGCGCACACGGTGCTCCGCGCGGGCGGCGCGGCGATCCTCACCGACGTCAGCCCCGGGCTCGCCTGGACGGGCGAGGGGGGCGTGCTCCACGAGCTACAAGAGCTGCGGACGGCCGTCTACCTGGCCGGGGCCGGAAACGGCCACACCCGGCCCTCGCCGGTGACCGACCTGTACCGCGCCTTCCTGAGGCTGCGGCGCGACGTCTGGCGGCGGTGGATCTTCGTCGAGCTGGAGCCGGAGATCGGGTGGCCGGCGACGCCGGAGCGGCCGCGCCACCGCGTGCTCGCGCTGACGGTCCGCCTGGAGGTCCAGGTGGCGGGGCAGGTGGAGCCGGAGCCGGCGCCGGGGCCCTGAGCTCGCTCAGGGGCCCTGGCGGCGGAGCGGCGGCAGGACCTCGAAGTCGTCGGAGCGGGGGCCCGACCGGAGGTAGGCGGCGAGCTCGGGCGGCGGGAGCGCCAGCCGGCGGGCCCGGAGGTCGATCCATCCCCCCAGTGCCGTCACCCGGGCTGCCGTCTCCCCGCTGGCGCGGGTGACCGTGTGCCGCATGCGCCAGCGGCCGCCGTCGGCCGAGCCGCCGCACAGCACCATGTCGACCTGCACCGTCTCGCCGATGCCGAGCTCGCGCAGGTACTCGATGCGCTCCTCCAGCAGCACCGGGCCGAGGCCCCGCTCCTCGAACCAGGCCCAGCCGAATCCCCCCTGGTCGAGCCAGGACATGCGGGACTCGACGCCCATCTCGGCGTAGATGGTGTGCCGCACGTGGCCGTTGGCGTCGGTGTCCGACCAGCGCACCGCGAAGCTCCTGCGGACGGGCATCCTCCATTCTCTATCCCAGGTGCCCGCCGGAGTCGCGCGCCGGGGACGGGGCTCGGGCGGGGCGCAGGCTTCCCGCCGGCCCGGGTCTAGAATCGCCCGGCATGGCTCTCCACCCCCTGGCCGGCATGCCGGCGCCCCGCGAGCTGCTGGTGGACGTTCCGGCACTGCTGGCAGCCTACGAGCGCGAGGCGCCCGATCCCTCCGACCCGGCCCAGGCGGTGGCCTTCGGGACCTCGGGCCACCGCGGCAGCTCGCTGCGGCGCAGCTTCAACCGGGCCCACATCCTGGCGGTGGTGCAGGCCGTCTGCGACTGGCGGGCCCGGGCCGGGACCACCGGACCCCTGTTCCTGGGGAAGGACACCCACGCCCTCTCGGCGCCGGCGGAGGCGACGGCGCTCGAGGTGCTGGCGGGCAACGGCGTCGAGACCCTCCGGGCGGGCGGCGACGGGTTCACCCCCACGCCGGTGATCTCGCACGCCATCCTCTCCTGGAACCGCGGCCGCACCGGGCGGCTCGCCGACGGGATCGTCGTCACGCCGAGCCACAACCCGCCGGAGGACGGCGGCATCAAGTACGACCCTCCCCACGGGGGCCCGGCGGATGCCGACGTCACCGGCTGGATCGAGCGGCGGGCCAACGAGCTCCTGCGCCTGGGGCTGGCCGGGGTGCGGAACCTCGCGGAGGGCGAGGCGCGCCGCTCGCCGCTGGTCCGGGTGCACGACTACGCCGGCCCGTACGTGGCCGACCTGGGCGCGGCGCTGGACCTCGAGGCCGTGCGCGGCGCCCGGCTCCGGCTCGGCGCCGATCCCATGGGCGGCGCCAACGTCGGCTACTGGGACCGCATCGCCGCCGCCCACGGCCTCGACATCGAGGTGGTGAACCGGGCCGTCGACCCGTCCTTCTCCTTCGTGCCCCTGGACCACGACGGCCGGATCCGGACCGACTGCTCCTCCCCCTTCGCCATGGCGGGCCTGGTGCGGCGGAAGGACGACTACGACCTGGCCTTCGGGAACGACGCCGACTCCGACCGGCACGGCATCGTCACCCCGGGCCAGGGGCTGCTCCCCCCGAACCACTACCTGGCGGTGGCGGTCGACTACCTGTTCCGGAACCGGGAGGGGTGGGGGGAGGGCGCGGCCGTGGGGAAGACGCTCGTCTCCTCGAGCCTCGTCGACCGCGTGGCGGCGCGCCTGGGGCGCCGGCTGGTGGAGGTGCCGGTGGGCTTCAAGTGGTTCGTCGCCGGGCTCCTCGACGGAAGCCTGGGATTCGCCGGCGAGGAGAGCGCCGGCGCTTCGTTCCTCCGGCGCGACGGCAGCGTCTGGTGCACCGACAAGGACGGCATCCTGCTCGACCTGCTGGCCGCCGAGATCCGGGCCCGCACCGGGCGCGACCCCGGCGAGCTCTACGAAACCCTGGCCGGCGAGCTGGGCCGCCCCGTCTACCGCCGCGTCGACGCGCCGGCGACGGCCGCGGAGAAGGCGGCGCTGAAGAGACTCACGCCGGAGGCGGTGCGGGCCTCGGAGCTGGCCGGGGAGCCCATCCTGGCGCGCATCACGCGGGCGCCCGGCAACGGCGCCGACATCGGGGGCCTCAAGGTGGTGGCCCGGGACGCCTGGTTCGCCGCCCGCCCGTCGGGGACCGAGGACGTCTACAAGATCTACGCCGAGAGCTTCCGCGACGCGGCGCACCTGGATCGGGTCCTGGCCGAGGCGCAGGCCATGGTCTCGGAGGCCTTCCGGGCGGTGGGGGCCTGAAGGTGGCCGGGGAGGCGCCGGCCGGCCGGGGCGAGGGAGGGGCGCCGCAGGGGCTCCTCTTCCGGCTCGGGCTCCACCGGCCCGAGCTGCGGGCCTGGGCGCTCTACGACTGGGCCAACTCGGCCATGGTGACCACCGTGGTCACGGCGGTGTTCCCCATCTACTTCACCGCGGTGGCGGCCGCCGGGGCGGCCCCGGCCGAGGCCACGCGGCGCTTCGCGGTCGCCACCACCGCGGGGCTCCTCCTGGTGGCGCTGCTGTCGCCGCTCCTGGGCACTCTCGCGGACGTGCGGCCGCTGAAGAAGCCCATGCTGGGCGGGTTCCTGGCGCTCGGCGTGGCCGCGACGGCGGCGCTCTTCCTGGTGCAGCGGGGCGACTGGCTGCTCGGGGCGGCGCTGTTCGTGCTCGGCAACGTCGGGCTGAACGGCAGCTTCGTCTTCTACGACTCCCTGCTCCCCCACGTGGCCCGGGGGGAGGAGCTCGACCGCGTCTCCACAGCCGGCTACGCGCTCGGCTACCTCGGGGGCGGCCTGCTGCTCGGCCTGAACCTCGCCTGGATCCAGCGGCCCGAGTGGTTCGGGCTGCCCTCGGGCCCGGGCCTCTCCCCGGCCCAGGCCACGCTCCCGGCGCGCCTGGCCTTCCTCTCGGTGGCCGCCTGGTGGCTGCTCTTCTCCCTCCCGCTCTTCCTGCGCGTGCCGGAGCCGCGGGTGCGGGCCGCGCCGGCCGGGGTCCCCGCGGTGCGGCTCACCGCCGAGCGCCTCCTCCGCACCTTCCGCGCGCTGCGGCAGCACCGCCAGGCGCTGCTGATGCTGCTGGCCTTCCTGGTCTACAACGACGGCATCGGCACCATCATCCGGATGGCCACCGCCTACGGCACCGAGATCGGGATCGGCCCGGGCGAGCTCATCGCGGCGGTGCTGCTGGTGCAGTTCGTGGGCGTGCCCTTCGCCTTCCTCTTCGGCGGCCTGGCCTCGCGCATGGGCGCCAAGCGGGCCATCCTGCTGGGCCTAGCGGTCTACGCCGGGATCAGTGTCATCGGCTACACCATGCGGACCGCCGCCGGCTTCTTCGCCCTGGCGGTGCTGGTGGGGATGGTGCAGGGGGGCACCCAGGCCCTCTCCCGCTCGCTGTTCGCGAGCCTGGTCCCGCGCCACCAGTCGGGCGAGTTCTTCGGCTTCTTCTCCGTCACCGAGAAGGTCGCCGGGATCCTGGGGCCGGCCCTCTTCGCCGTAGCCATCACCGTGGCCGGCTCCTCGCGCGCGGCGGTCCTCTCGGTCATCGCCTTCTTCGTGGTGGGCGCCGCCCTGCTCCTCTCGGTGGACGTGGAGGCCGGGCAGCGGGCGGCCCGCGAGGCGGAGCGAAGGGCGGAGGGCGGGACCGTCTAGCGGGCGGGGCGCCGGCCCCGGGCCCGCGGCCGGGCTCGCAGCCGGGGGGCGCCGGCCACCCGCGACCCCGCGCAGCCACCATCGCCACCTGGAGGTCCATCACGTTGGTCTGCGTCGGCCCGGTCATCACCAGGTCGCCGAGGGCGGCGAAGAGCGGGTAGGCGTCGTTGCCGTCGAGGTGGCGGCGCGGGTCCAGCCCCAGGGCGCGGGCCCGGGCCGCGGTGGCGCCGTCGCAGACCGCGCCGGCGGCGTCGGTGGGCCCGTCGGTCCCGTCGGTGCCGGCGGAGAGCAGGGCCACGCCCGCGATCCCCTCCAGCGCCAGCGCCGCCGCGAGCGCCAGCTCCTGGTTCCGGCCCCCCCTGCCGTGGCCCCGGAGCGTCACGGTGGGCTCGCCCCCGGAGAGGAGGCAGCAGGGAGGCCGGACGGGCTGCCCGCTGGCCCGCGCCTCGCGGGCCACCGCGGCCAGCACCGCGGCCACCTCGCGCGCCTCGCCGGTCACGGAGGTGGAGAGCACCAGCGGCCGGTAGCCCAGGGCGCGCGCCCGGCGCGCGCCGGCCTGGACCGCGATCCGGTTGGAGCCGACGAGGACCGGCGGGCCGCCCCGGAACGCGGGGTCGCCCTCCTTGGGCGTCTCCGGGATCTCCCCGCGCGCCCCGGCCTCGAGGCGGGCCCGCGCCGCGGGCGGGACCCGGTCCCGGAGCCCGCGCCGGTCGAGCACCGCCAGGGCGTCGGCGAAGGTGGTGGGATCGGGCACGGTGGGGCCGGAGGCGACCACGTCGAGCGGGTCGCCGACCACGTCGGAGAGCACCAGCGTCGCCACCCGCGCCGGCGCGGCGCGCCGGCAGAGCCCGCCGCCCTTGAGGCGGGAGAGGTGCTTGCGGACGCAGTTCATCTCGCCGATGTCGGCGCCGGAGGCGAGCAGGAGCGACGTCACCGCCTGCTTCTCGGCCAGGGTGACGCCCTCGGCCGGCGCGGGAAGCAGCGCCGAGCCGCCTCCGGAGATCAGGACCAGGACCAGGTCCCCCTCCCGGCCGCCCGCGAGCAGGGCCTCGACCTCGCCGGCGGCGGCGAGCCCGGCCTCGTCGGGAACCGGGTGGCCGGCCTCGAGGAGGCGGGCGCGGGAGAGGGCCCTCCCGTGACCCCGCTTGGTGACGCAGAGGCCCGCCGCCAGCCGGTCGCCCAGCGCCGCCTCGGCCGCCGCCATCATGGGCGCCGCCGCCTTTCCCACCGCCACCGCCACCAGCCGCGCACGCGCGCCGAGGTCGACGCGGCGCCCGCCGACGGCCAGGGCGCCGCGCCGGAGCGCCAGGTTGCGCCGGACCACCTGGAAGGGATCGACCGCCGCCACCGCGGCGTCGAAGACGGCCCGCGCGTCGACCCGGAGGCGGTCGCTCGCGCGCGTGACGGGGAGCACGGGGACAGCATCCCCCGCGGCTCGGGCGCCGGGCAAGGGCGAGCCTCGCCCGCGGTACGTCCGATGACCGATGCCGGCCGGGGCGTACGGGAAGGGGCGCCGGCGGGCGCCATCGGGCATGCGGCCGACGCGGCGGAGGAGGGGCGTTGCCACGGTACATCCATGGGGAGCGGCAAGGCCGCGAGCGCGCGCAGGGAATTTTCGGCGCGAGCCATCGAGGCCCGGGTCGCCCGGGCGGTCTTCGGGCCCCGGGCGGAGGACCCGGCGGGATCCCCGGTGCACGCGCGCGGCTACCGCGAGGCGACGCTGCTATGCGCCGACGTCGTGAACCTCCCCGGGCTGGCGGCCTCCACCGGGGCCGAGGCCCTGGTGGCCGTGCTCGACGAGCTCTTCCTGGTCTTCGACCGGGCCGCGGAGCGCCAGGGGATGGCGCGCGTCCCGGTGCGCGGCCAGGCCTGCGCCGCCGTGGCCGGCGTCCCCGATCCGCGCCTGGACCACGCCCGGGCCGCCGCCGACATGGCCCTGGAGCTCGCCGGCGCGGCCCAGGCGATCGCGCCGCCCGGCGGGGCGCCGGTGGCGCTCCGGATCGGCCTGCACACCGGGCCGCTGGTGGCGGCGCTGGCGCCGGGCGGCGCGGTGCGCGAGCTGTGGGGCGCGACGGCCCGGGTGGCCGGGCTCATGGCCTCGGAGGGACTGCCCGGCATGGTGCAGGTGAGCGGCGCGACCGCGGCGCGTCTCTTCCCCGGGTACTGGCTCTCGTCCCGCCGCGGCGGCAGCGCCTCGTCGGAGGAGGCCTGGATCCTCACCGGCCGGCGCCCGGTCTAGGCCGGCGGCGGCGCGGCCAGGGCGCGGCGCACCGACTCCACCGCGGCCACCACCTGCCAGGAGGGCAGGGCGTCGTCGGGGCGCGCCTCGAAGCAGCCGCGCCCGCGCAGCCGCTGCGGCGTCCCGGCGTAGCGCGGCACCAGGTGGAGGTGGAAATGGGGGAGCTGGTCGCCGATGGCGAAGGCGTAGACGTGCTCGGCCCCGAGCGCATCGCGCTGGGCGCGCATCGCCCGCGCCGCCACGCCCCCCAGGGCGGACAGCTCGCCGGGCGGCAGGTCGTACCAGGCGCGCGCGTGGCGCTCGCTCGTCACCACCAGCCACCCCGCGAGCGGCGTCGGGTCGGCCAGGGCGTGCACCGCGAACCCGCCGGAACGCCACAGGACGCCGCCCGGCGGCCGGTGCGCCTCCCGGACGATGCGGCAGGCGAGGCAGGTCTCTTCGCGTCCGGCCATCGCCCCGGGCCCCTCGCCGTCAGGCCGCGCTGCGCAGGATGGAGTCGAGCTTCCCCTGCCGGTCGAGGGCCTCGATGTCGCTGAAGCCCCCGAGCGAGCGCTCGCCCGCGAAGATCTGCGGCACGGTCATCTGGCCGGTCGTCTCGGCGAGCCAGGCGCGCAGGTCGTCGTTCCCCTCGACGTCGATCTCCTCGTAGGCCACGCCCTTGCGCGCCAGCAGCGCCTTGGCGCGGACGCAGTAGGAGCAGTTCTTCTTGGTGTAGATGCGCACGGGTGCCATGCGGCACCCATATCCGGAGGCGCGGGGCCCCACAAGCGGCGCCCGCCGCCAACGGCGCGCGGAAGTGCTGCGCGGCAAGCAGACGCGCGGCAGGCAGACGCACCCCTCCGGCGCTGAGATTCTCCACAATCGGGCCCCGGAGGGGTGTGCATGGATGGATCCGCCGCCAGCGCCGAGGCACCGGAGGCGGGGACCGCGCCCGCGGGCCCCGCCCCCGCGTCGCCGGATCCCGCCGCGGCGCCGGAGCGCCCGCGCCGCGATCCCACGGCCGGCATCCCCTGGCGGCACCGCCTCTCCACCAAGCTCCTGGCGACCACCGCCACGCTGGCGCTGGCCGGTGTGGTGGTCTTCGCCGTCACCGAGGCGCGCTTCCAGGACGCGCTGGTGGAGCAGATGGAGAGCGAGGCCGAGCTCTTCAGCCACACCATCGACCGGGCCACCCACCGGGCCATGCTGGAGGATCGCCGCGAGGACGCCTACGAGACCATGCGCGACATCGGGGCGCAGCCGGGCGTCGAGCGGGTCCGCTTCTTCAACAAGGAGGGGCGGATCACCTTCTCCACCGACACCGCCGAGGTGGCCCGCCTGGTGGACAAGAAGGCCGAGGCCTGCTTCGCCTGTCACGCCGCCGACAAGCCCATCTCCCGCCTCCCCAGCGGCTCGACCAGCCGCATCTTCTCCGGCAACGGCCACCGGGTCATGGGCTTCATCAAGCCCATCTACAACGAGCCCCGCTGCGCCACCGCCGCCTGCCACCAGCACTCCCGGGGCGAGCAGGTGCTGGGGGTGCTCGACGTCGGCGTCTCCATGCGGGGAGTCGACCACCGCATCGCCCAGTTCCGCGCGGCCAGCGTGGTGCTCACCGCCCTCGGCGTCCTGCTGCTGGCCGCCTTCTTCGTGGTGCTGGCCCGGCGGCACGTCGTCCAGCCGGTGGTGGCCCTGGTGGACGGCACCCGGCGCGTCGCCGACGAGGAGCTGAACGTGGAGATCCACGTCCGCTCCCGGGGCGAGCTGGGGCTGCTGGCCGCCTCGTTCAACGACATGACCCGCTCGCTGCGGAGGGCCCACGAGGAAATCAGCCGCATGCAGCACGGGCTGGAGCACCAGGTGGAGGAGCGCACCGCCGACCTGCGCCGGGCGCAGGCGGCCCTGGTCCAGTCGGAGAAGCTCTCCTCGCTGGGGCGCCTCTCGGCCTCCATCGCCCACGAGATCAACAACCCGCTGGCGGGCATCCTCACCTTCTCCAAGCTCATCCTCCGGGAGGTGGACCAGTCGGTCCCGGACGAGGCGCGGCGCAAGGCCCTCGCCAAGAACCTGTCGCTGGTGCAGCGCGAGACCGAGCGCTGCAGCGCCATCGTCCGCAACCTGCTCGACTTCGCGCGCGAGCGGCCGCTGGAGCTCAAGGAGGTGGACCTCAACGCGGCGGTGGCCGAGTGCCTGCAGCTCATCGCGCACCAGATCGCCATCCAGGGCCACGCGCTCGACAAGCACCTGGGCGCCGTGCCGCCGGTGCGAGCCGACTTCGGGCAGATCCGCCAGGCTCTGGTCAACGTGGCGCTCAACGGCTGCGAGGCCATGGTCAAGCCGGGCCGCCTGGGCGTGGTCACCGGGGCCTCGGCCGACGGGCGCTTCGCCGAGGTCTCGATCTCCGACACCGGCCCGGGGATCTCCCAGGAGAACCTGGCCCGGATCTTCGACCCCTTCTTCACCACCAAGGAGATGGGCACCGGCCTCGGACTCTCGGTGGTCTACGGCATCGTCCAGAGGCACGGGGGACGGGTGGACGCCAAGAGCGAGAAGGGCAAGGGGACGACCTTCACCATCCGCCTGCCGGCCGCCGCGCCGGCGGGGGGCTAGCGCGGTGGCGGCGTGGAGGCCATCCGGATCTGGTGGATCGGCGAGGGGCAGGCCCGCCGCGGAGCGCTCGAGCACGTGCGCCTGCACGTGGAGGCCGCCTTCCAGGTCCCGTCCCGCATCCTGGAGCGGCCGGCGCGGCCTGCGGGGACGCTCGACCCGCGCCGCCGCCAGCACAGCTCGGGTCGGATCCTGGAGTGGCTGCTGCGGGAGGGGCCCGGGGAGGGGAAGGTGCTCGGGGTGACCGACGTGGACCTCTTCATCCCCATCCTGACCTTCGTCTTCGGCGAGGCGCAGCTCGGCGGCCGCGCGGCGGTGGTGTCCACCGCCCGGCTGCTGGACGGGGCGGTGCGCGACGAGCGCCTGCTCCTGGAGAGGCTGGCCAAGGAGGCGGTCCACGAGCTGGGGCACGCCCTGGGCCTCGTGCACTGCGCCGTCCCGGAGTGCGCCATGTCGCGCTCCGCCAGCGTGCGGGACGTGGACCAGAAGAGGGGCGCCCTGTGCCGCGACTGCCGGTCGCGGCTCGACGACGCCCGCAGGCGCGAGGGGGAGACATGAGCGCGGACCAGGCCCGGGTGCTGGTGGTCGACGACGAGGAGATCGTCCGGGAGTCGCTGGGGGGGTGGCTGTCGCAGGACGGCCATGCGGTCGAGACCGCGTCCGACGGCCCCAGCGCGGTGGCGCTGCTCAAGGAGGGCAAGTGGGCCATCGCCCTGGTGGACCTCAAGATGCCCGGCATGGACGGCCTCCAGGTCCTCCAGGAGGCGAAGCGCCTCCAGCCCGAGACGGCGGTGGTGGTCATGACCGCCTACGCGACCGTGGACACCGCCGTGTCCGCCATCAAGCTCGGGGCCTACGACTACCTGATGAAGCCCTTCGACCCGGAAGAGCTGTCGCTGATGATCCAGAAGATCCTCTCGCAGCAGCGGCTGGTGCACGAGAACGAGGTCCTGCGCAAGGCGCTGAAGCGCGAGTACGGCTTCCACGACGTCGTCTCGAAGAGCCCGGCCATGCAGCAGGTCTTCGAGCTGGCCCGGGCCGCGGCCCCGTCCTCGTCCACCGTGCTGATCCTGGGCGAGAGCGGCACCGGCAAGGAGGTGCTCTCCCGCGCCATCCACGAGGAGAGCGGCCGCAAGGAGGGGCCCTTCGTGGCCGTCTCCTGCGCCGCCCTCACCGAGACGCTGCTCGAGTCGGAGCTCTTCGGCCACGAGCGCGGAGCCTTCACCGGCGCCAACGCCCGGCGCAAGGGCAAGTTCGAGGCGGCCGCCGGCGGCACCCTGTTCCTGGACGAGATCGGCGACATCTCCCCGAAGCTCCAGGTCGACCTGCTCCGGGTGCTGGAGGAGCGCAAGCTGCAGCGGGTGGGCGGGAACGAGCCGGTCGAGGTGGACGTCCGGGTCATCGCCGCCACCCACCGGGACCTCCGCAAGCTGTCGGCCGAGGGGAAGTTCCGCGAGGACCTCTTCTACCGGCTCAACGTCATCCCCATCCAGCTGCCGCCGCTTCGCGACCGCAAGGAGGACATCCCGCTGCTGGTGGAGCGCTTCCTCGAGGCCCTGGCGGTGGAGCTCGACAAGCGGCTCCAGGGCGTGTCCGCCGAGGCGCTGGCGGCGTTGATGGCGCACGCCTGGCCGGGAAACGTCCGCGAGCTGCGCAACGTGCTGGAGCGAGGGGCGGTGGTGGCACAGGGAAGCGTCATCCAGGTCTCCGACCTGGGTCTGCGCCCCGCCGCCGGGCCCCCCGGCGGCAAGGGCAGGGCCGAGCCGCCCTCGCTGGAGGAGATCGAGAGGCGCCACGTGGTCGAGGTGCTCTCGTTCACCGGTGGCAACGTGACGCAGGCGGCCCGGATCCTGGGCATCGACCGCGTCACCCTCTACAACAAGATGCGGCGCTACCAGCTCCAGAGATAGCACCGCTGCGTTTCTCAGCAGCCGGCCGAGAAACGCAACGCTTCCCCCTCTCCCGGGCAAGTCCCCGCCGCCCCGGCGCTTCCGAGCGGGGTGCGGCAAGGACGCGCGTCGAGTTCCTCAACGCCCCCGCGTCGGCGGCGCGTTCCTCGGCGTGGCCAAGCTCTCCGAATCACAGGGCACCCAGGAA
>DATIFE010000168.1:0-7252 GCA_035455425.1 Anaeromyxobacteraceae bacterium
CACGAGCAGGTCGCTCCGCTGCGGGGACGCCCAGAGCGGCTGCCAGTCCCAGGCGACCTCGGAGAGGTCGAAGGGGATCTGGGCCTCCACCTCGAAGCCGATGGTCTGGTCGATGCGGCGGGCGTCGGAGAACGGGAGCGAGAGGACGTGCATGGCGGCGACGCCCGGGAGCGAGGCCAGGGCGGTCTCGAACTGCCAGCCGCGGGCCGCCAGGAGCCGCTGCAGCGCCGCCTCCTGGCGCTGGCGCAGCGGGGACTCGCCGGCTCCCTCCGCCGGGGCCACCGGCTCGGCGGCGGCGTCGAGCACGGCGAAGCCGCGGTAGGTGCTCTCCAGCAGCACGCCCTTCACGCGGCTGGCTCCCACGTCGAGGCCCAGGATCCGCTGCGCCATGATCACTCCTCGCTCCAGTGGATGAGGCGCCCCAGGTCCTGCTCCAGGCCGAGCGCCCGCTGATCGAAGATCACCACCGCCTCGACCGGCTTGCGGACGTCGCCCACCACCCCGGTGGCGCGGATGCGGAAGGTGGTGGGGTGGCTCCCGAAGACCGCCGAGACGCCGATGTTGGTGGCGGCCAGGTACTCGGGGGCCACCTTCACGCCCAGCCCCTGGAGCACCTGCGCGAACTGGAGCGGCGAGATCGAGAGGAAGGGCAGGGGCCGGACCAGGGCCAGGGCGGCCCGGAGCTTGTCGAGGAAGGCCGGGTCGAGCATCGCCGGCTGCACGGTGCCGCCGCCCATCACCACCGCGTTGATCATGAGGTCCACGGGGTCGTCGCTGTTCACGTCGATGGTGGCCGACTTGTCCGGGTAGACGGTGAGGCGGTCCCCGAAGGCGGCCATGAAGGCGTCGGAGATGCCGGCGACCAGGTGGAGCTCGCCGGTGGAGTCGAAGCTCTCGTTCTTGGCCTTGTAGCGGTCGGGGAGCCTGTCGTAGAGCGCGTTCTCGTCGCCGTAGCCGTTCTCGAAGGGCTTGCCGGGGGCGCCGGTGTAGGCCGAGCCGGTCTCGTCGATGTCGATCCAGTCCTTGATGGCCGCGAAGAGCTCGGGGCGCGAGACGCGCAGGCCGTTGGCGTCGTCGCGGTCGAAGAGGAAGTCCCAGCGCGGGTCCCTCACCAGCTCCGCCAGGCGCAAGGTCTGCGCCACCGCGTAGGTGGTGGTGCTGTCGAACTGGCGCAGGTTGATCTTCCGGTCCTCGTCGTCCACGCGGGCGTCGAAGGAGCCGTCGAAGCCGCCGAAGGTTGGGAAGCCCCCCGGCGCGGGCGGGGCGGCGGCGGCGCCACCGCCGCCGAGGAGGGCCAGGGACTGGGAGCTGATGGGCACGAGGTCCCACAGCCGCACCGAGAGCGACAGGCCGGCCAGCGGGCCGGCCTGCCCGGCCGCGCCCTGCGCGTCGAGCTGCTGCTGGAAGTGCAGGATCAGCCGCGAGAGGTTCACGCCGCTCCGCGCCAGGTAGTAGGCCTGGAGCTCGTCGCGGGCGTTCACCGCCAGCTGCAGGGAGACCCGGGTGTTGTAGGCCAGGTCCACCGTGAGCGCGGTCACGATGGCGATGGAGACGATGACCAGGAGCAGCGCGGCTCCCCGGCTCGAGCGGGAGCCACGCCGGGAGGGCGCGCGCGGCAGGATGTCGACGGGGCGGGCCATGATCAGAAGTCGAGGGGGCGGATGATGGCGATGCGCGCCTGCGTCTCGAAGGTCATCTCCCTCCCGTCCGGCATCTGGAGCCGCAGGCGCATGCGGACCCGGGTCGGCAGCCGGTCCTTGTTGTCCACCGAGGCGGTGTCCCACTCGCGGGCCCACTCCTGCCGCTTCCAGTCCCAGTACTGGACGTCGAAGCCCTTGACGTGCTCCAGCACCACCGCGCGGGTCCCGCCGCGGTCCGGCTCGTCGTCGATGCGGGGCTTCTCGCGGCGGAAGAGGGCCTGCTCCCCGGGGTGGGCCGGGTCGGGGTCCACCGTGTACTCCACCACCGCCTCGTCGGACTCCTTGGCGTCCCGGAGCAGCCGCGCGTGGCCGAAGGTGGCGAAGAGCAGGGAGTCGCGGTCGCCCTCGTCCTTGCCCCGGAAGACGGTGGGCCGCTCGCGGAAGCGCTTCCGGTCGTAGTGGTCGGAGAGGAAGGCCTCGGTGACCTCCCGGGCCATGCGGGAGAGGGCCTGGCGCGCGCCGCTGAAGCGCTCGTCCTGCGCCTGGGCGGTGTCCCGCGCGGCGGCGGCCCGCCCGAAGGCCCCGGCCACCAGCGCGCCCATGATGGCGGTGATGGCCGCCGCGATCATCACCTCCATCAGGGTGAAGCCCCGGGCGCCCCTCATGGCTTGACCTTCAGCGCCCCGGCGGCGCGCTGCGCGGCGGCCCGCTGGGCGGCGGCGGCGGCCGAGGCGGCCGCCATCGAGGGTGGGACGTCGGGCGAGTCTCCCCGGGCGCCCCCGGGAGCCTTCGGGTTCAGCACCACCAGGTGCGTGGTCACCGTGAAGCTCCGGGTCTCCGCGCCCGAGGGCCAGGAGACGGTGAGCCGCATCTCGCGCAGCGATTGCTTCAGCGCCTCGCCGAAGGCCGTGAGCCGCGCCTGCAGCAGGGTGGTGAACATGGCCATGGCCGGGCCGGCGTCCACCGTCGGCCCCCCCGAGCCGCCCGCCGCCGGGGACCCGAGGAGCTTCTTGGCGAGATCGCCGGCGTCGACGGCGCCGGTCTCGCCCACCAGCATGCCGATGAGCTGATCGGCGGAGAGATCCGGGGCCGGCCGCAGCACCTGCAGCCTCCAGCGCACGTCGGGGCGGCCGTCCTGGGAGAAGTCCCCCGACTCCTCCTCGTCGTGGTCCTGGAATCCCGAGTCCTCGTAGCGCTCCTCGAGCGCCGCCATCCGGCCCCTCGCCAGCAGCACCGCAACGTCGAGGTCCCGGGTCCGCTCGTGGTTCCGCAGCGCCGAGCCGGCCAGGTCGGCGGTGGCCATCAGGGCCGCGGCCAGGAGGCCGAGGGCCACCATCACCTCGAGGAGCGTGAAGGCGCGCTCCCGGCGGGAGGGGCTCACGGCCGCGGGACCTCCGGAACGCCCCGCACCACGCGGGCGTTCCCGGTGAAGGCCTGCAGCACGACGGTGTAGGCGTTGTCGCCGTCCTTCACCGGGACGTGCGCCTCCTCGGCGCGCCCCTGGGGGAAGAAGTAGACGTAGGCCATCCCGTGGTCGAAGGGCTCGCGCTGGTGCTCCGACCAGACGCCGTCGAACCGGACCGAGCCCGGCAGCGCGCGCTTGCGCGCCAGGCGATCGCTGAACTGGCCGAACCGGGCCCGGGCCAGGAGGCGGCGGCGCTCGGCGTCCCGCTCGTCCGGGAAGCGGTCGGCGAGGTCCTCGTCGTCCTCCTCCCGGCCCTGGGCGCTGGCCTTCTCCCGCGAGAGGGTGAAGCGATCCTTGGTGCACTCGGCCCACCAGGCGCCGCCGTCGATGTCGATGGCCAGGCGGCAGGTCTGGCGCCGCAGGGCCGCGGTGTCGAAGAGGTAGCGCATGGCCCCGGCCAGCTCGCCGGCGGCGGAGCGGGCGTTGGCGCCGGTGACCGCGTTCAGGGCCGGCACCGCCGCGGCGGCCAGCAGGCCGATGACGGCGATCACGATGATCAGCTCGATGAGCGTGTAGCCCCGCGGCGCGGGGCGCTGTGCGGGGCCGCGGGCCATCCGTCCCTAGGGGTTCACGATGTCGGCGTTGATGCCGTCGCCGCCCGGCTTGCCGTCGGCGCCGTAGCTCTTCACGTCGAAGGAGTCGGTGTGCGCCTGGCCGGGGTAGAGGTAGACGTAGTCGTTCTGCCAGGGGTCCTTGACGTTCTTGCACTTGCCCGCGGCCACCACCGCCGCCAGCCCCTCCTCGGTGGTGGGGTAGCGCCCCTTGTCGAGCTTGAAGAGGTCGAGGCAGTTCTCCAGGGTGTGCAGGTCGGTCTTGGCCTGCTTCACCTTGGCCTCGTCGAGGCGGCCCATGACGTTGACCGCCACGGCGCCGGCGATGAGGCCGATGATCACCAGCACCACCATGATCTCGATGAGCGTCATGCCGCGCTCGGCGCGGCGTTCGCGGTCCCGTGGCATGGCTACCCTCCGGCGAGCGTGTTGATCTGCAGGATCGGCATGAGGATGGAGAAGACGATGAAGGCCACCACCAGGCCCATGAAGACGATCATGGCCGGCTCGAGCAGCGAGGTGAGGGCGCCCACCTTGGTCTCCACCTGGGCCTCGTAGGCGTTGGCCACGTTGTTCAGCATCTCCTCCAGCTCGCCCGATTTCTCGCCGATGGCCACCATGTGGTAGACGAGCGGCGGGAACTCGCCCGAGCGCTTCAGCGGCGCCGCGATGCTCTCGCCCTCCTGGATGGAGGTGCGCGCCTCGTCGATCACGGTGGCCAGGCGGACGTTGCCCACGATGTTCTTGACGATGTCCATGGCCGTGAGGAGCGGGACGCCGCTCTTCAGCAGGGTGGCGAGGGTCCGGGAGAAGCGCGCCAGGGCGATCTGGCGGATGAGCGGGCCGAAGATGGGCAGCACCAGGATGCGCCGGTCGTAGGCCGCGCGGCCCTCGGCGGTGCTCCGCCAGCGCAGGAAGGCCCACAGGGCGCCGGCGGCCAGGAGCAGCGCCGCCCACCAGTAGTCGTGCACCAGGGTGGTGAAGCCGATGAGCGCCTTGGTGGTCCAGGGCAGGGTCACCTTGGTCTCCTCGAAGATGCGGACGATCTTGGGGATGACCACGGTGAAGAGGATTCCCAGCACCACGCCGGAGAGGGCCAGCATGAGGATGGGGTAGGTGAGGGCCCCGACGATCCGGGAGCGGAGGCGCGCCTGGCTCTCGGTGAAGTCGGCGAGCCGCACCAGCACCACGTCCAGGGCGCCGGAGGACTCGCCGGCGCGGATCATGTTGACGTACAGCGTGCTGAAGACCTTGGCCTGGGCGCCGAGGGCGTCGGCCAGCGAGCTCCCCTCGTTGACCCGCTGCTTGACGTCGCCGATGACCCTCTTCATGCGCTGGTGATCCACCTGGTCGACCAGGGCCGTGAGGGCCTCCACCAGCGGGATGCCGGCGCCGACCAGCACCGCCAGCTGGCGGGTGGTGATGGCCACGTCCTCGGCCGAGATGCGCCGGCCGACGAAGCGCCTCACCGACACGTCGCGCTTCTGGACGGCGGCCGCCTCCTTCTGGCCCAGCACCTCGGTGAGGAAGATGCCGTCGCGGCGCAGGGCCGAGCGGAGGCTCTTGGGCGAGTCGGCCTCCCGCAGCCCGCTCTGCGGCCGCCCCTTCTCGTCGAGCGCCTTGTACTCGAAGACCGGCATGGCTCAGGCCCGGGAGCGGGGGCACGGCTCCCGTCTCAATGGATGTCCTCGGCGGTCACCGAGAGGACCTCGGCGGCGGTGGTGATCCCCTTGGCCACCTTGTAGGCGCCGTGGTCGAGGAGCGTCAGCATCCCCGCGCCCACCGCGGCCTTCTTGATGGTGTTGGAGTCGACGTTCTTCAGGATCAGCTGGCGGACGTCGTCGTCCACCATCATGAGCTCGTAGATCCCGGTGCGCCCCTGGTAGCCGGTGTGCTGGCAGGCGGCGCAGCCCACCGACTTGTAGAGCACCCGGGGGTTGCCCGCCTCCTCGAGGATGCGCTTCGAGATGCTGGCCTGGGAGAGCTCCTCGGCGGTGGGCGGGTAGGCCTTCTTGCACTCCCGGCAGAGCACGCGCACCAGGCGCTGCGCCAGCACGCCCACCAGCGAGCTGGCCACCAGGAAGGGCTGCACCCCCATGTCCACCAGGCGGGTGATGGCGCCGGCGGCGTCGTTGGTGTGGACGGTGGACAGCACCAGGTGGCCGGTGAGCGAGGCCTGGATGGCGATCTCGGCGGTCTCCAGGTCGCGGATCTCGCCCACCATGATCACGTCCGGGTCCTGGCGCAGGAAGGAGCGCAGGCCGTTGGCGAAGGTGAGCTCGATCTTGGGGTTGATCTGCACCTGGCCCACGCCCTTGAGCGGGATCTCGACCGGGTCCTCGATGGTGAGGATGTTGAGGTCGGGCGAGTTGATCTTGGAGAGCGCGGCGTAGAGCGTGGTGGTCTTGCCGCTGCCGGTGGGCCCGGTGACCAGGATGATGCCGTGGGAGCGGGTGATGAGCCCGTCCATCACCTTGAGCTGCCAGGGCTCGAACCCGATGTCCTCGAGCGAGAGCAGCACGTTCGACTTGTCGAGGAGGCGCATGACGATGCGCTCCCCGTGGGCGGTGGGCACGGTCGAGAGGCGGATGTCGACGTCCTTGCCGGCGATCTTGATGCGGATGCGGCCGTCCTGGGGAAGCCGCTTCTCGGCGATGTTGAGGCCCCCCATGATCTTGATGCGGGAGGCGAGCGCCGCCTGGATGCGCTTGGGAGGGCGGATCACCTCGCGCAGCACGCCGTCGATGCGGTAGCGCACGCCGATGTCCCGCTCCTCGGGGTTGATGTGGATGTCGCTGGCCCGCTCCTTCACGGCCCGGAAGAGGAGGGAGTTCACCAGGCGGATGATGGGGGCCTCGTCGTCGGCCTCGAGCAGGTCGGTGGGCTCCTCGAGCTCGTGGGCCACGCTCTCGAGGTCCTCGGTCTCGAGGCCCTCCATGATCTTCTCGTGCTCGTCGGCGGCCCGGTCGTACAGCCCGTTGATGGCGTCCAGGATGGCCTGCGGCGGGACCACCACCGGCTCGAGGCGGGCCGCGAGCAGCATCGCCATGGTGTCGAGCGCCGCGGTGTCGAGGGGATCGGCCACCGCCACCTGCACCGCGCCTCCCGCCTCCCCCAGCGGCAGGGCCCGGGACTGCTTGGCGAAGTTGATGGGCACGCGCTTCGCCAGCTCGGGGGAGCAGCGCTCGGCGTCGATCACCGGCTCGAAGGGCAGGTCGAGCTGGGCGGCCAGGGCGCGCAGCACCTGCTCCTCGGAGCAGGCCCGGAGCCGCACCAGCACCTCGCCCAGGCGCTGGCCGGCGTGCTCCCCGCGCTGCCCCTCGAGCGCCGCCTCCAGCTGCGCCGGGGAGACGGCCCCGGCGCGCACCAGGAGCTCGCCGAGCGGCCGCCCGGCCGCGGAGGGAAGCCGGGGGGAGGGCTCGCGGGCCGGAGCCAGGGGGACCTCGGTGGCCATGGCGCTCCTCAGCCCCGCTCGTCCGGCGCCCGGGCCGGAGGGACGCCGGGGATGGCGGGGGGATCCCCCGGAGCCGCGGGCGGCGGCTGCGCCGCGGGCGGCGGACCGCCGGGCGGCGGGGAGGCCGGCGGCGGCGGCGGGG
>DATIFE010000169.1:0-18925 GCA_035455425.1 Anaeromyxobacteraceae bacterium
GGCTCGCGGCCCGCCTTCCGCGCCGGGGCGGCCTCGCGGCGGGCGCCGGGGCGGGCGGGCGCGGCGGGCGACTGCTCGATCTGCGGGGTCGCCTCCTCGAACCCGACCGGCCCGACGTAGACCGTCGGGTTGAGCACGCCCGGCGCGCTCCCGGAGGCGGCCGGGGACCGACCCTTCGGCGCGCCGGACCCGAGGCTGAAGACCGAGGCGGCCACCACGCCGACCACGGCCGAGGCCGCGATCACCCCGATGACGATCTTCCGGTCGCGCCCGGTGGCGGCCCGCGGCGGCTCCGGCCGGCGGTAGGGAACCATCGCCGCCGGGGGCGCCGCCGGCGCGTCGAGGACCTCCGGCTCGAAGGCGGGGACCGGGTCCGTCGCCGCCGCCGGCTCCGGCGCGCCCTCCCGCAGCGGCTCCACCGGCAGCGCGGCGGAGATGGTGGTGTGGGTCACCACGTCGTCGTCGAGCTTGAACTCGACGTAGCCGCCCTCGGGCGGCGCCAGGTCGCCGGGGTGCACCACCGAGGTGGTGGGGTGGGGCGCCGGCGTCGGGGTCGGCGCCGAGAACGCGACCGCGGGAGCCTGGGGCCTGGGGACGCCGTTGCCGCCGTGCGGAGCCGCGGCAGGCGGTGCCGCGGGGGCCGGGCCTCGCACGATCACGTCGTGCGCGCAGGCGCGGCACTTGAAGCGGTAGGCACGGCCCTCGCGGATCTCCTGGCTGGTGGAGTAGCGCTTTCCGCAGCGGTCGCACTGGAACTGCATCGATCTCCTCCATCCTACCGCGATGCCTCGATGGGACTCCATCGCGAGGCCCATGGCCACTTTGCGGACCGCTGTATTCACGCGTGCGATATCGGCGGACATCCGCGGGCGGCCGGCGCCGCCCGGATGGCGCCGCGAGGCGCGCCCGGTCGGCCTCCCGTGGCCGAGGGCGTCCCCGGGAGGGCGCGTTGACACCCGTTCCGCTCTCGGCCTAGCGTCTGCGCGCCGACCGGGATTCCCGAGAACCCCCACGCGTCCGCGAGGATGGCCCCATGAGACCTGCACCCGCCGCGGGAGCAACGGGAGAGCGGCCCGGCTTCCACTCCTACATCGCCGCAGAGACCCGGCTGGCCGAGCTCACCCCGCGGGCGGTGATCCTGGGGACGCTCCTGGGCATGGTCTTCGGCGCCTCCTCGCTCTACCTGGTCCTCAAGGTGGGGCTCACCGTGAGCGCCTCGATCCCGGTGGCGGTCATCTCCATCACCCTGTTCCGGCTGGGGTCGAAGGTCGGGCTCCGGGACGCCACCATCCTCGAGAACAACATCGCCCAGACCGCGGGTTCCGCCGGCGAGTCGATCGCCTTCGGCGTGGGCGTGACCATGCCGGCCATCCTGATCCTGGGCTTCGACCTCGAGCTCACGCGGGTGATGCTGGTGGCGGTGCTGGGCGGGCTGCTCGGCATCCTGATGATGGTGCCCCTGCGGCGGGCCCTGATCGTCCAGCAGCACGGCCTCCTCAAGTACCCCGAGGGAACGGCCTGCGCCGAGGTGCTGAAGGCCGGCGCCTCCGAGGAGTCGCGCGCCGCGGCCTCGCCGGAGGCCAAGGCGGAGGAGGCGAGGGGGCTCGGGAAGGGCCTCTCGGCCCGGACCATCTTCGCCGGCTTCGGCATCGGCCTGGCCTACAAGACCGCCATGGTGGCGCTCAAGGGCTGGAAGGACACGCCGGAGAAGGTCTTCCGGGCTCCCCTCGACTCCGGGTCGGTGGCGGCGGAGATCTCGCCCGAGCTCCTCGGGGTGGGCTACATCATCGGGCCCCGCATCGCCTCCATCATGTGCGCCGGCGGCGTGCTCGCTTACCTGGTGCTGATCCCCATGATCAAGTTCTTCGGGGAGCGGATGGTCGGCCCGCTCCCGCCGGGCACGGTCCCCATCTCGGAGATGGGCCCGAACCAGATCCGGGGCGCCTACGTGCTCTACATCGGCGCCGGCGCGGTGGCCGCCGGCGGGATCATCAGCCTGTTCCGCTCGCTGCCCACCATCTGGCACGGTCTCAAGGAGGGGCTGGCCGACGTGGCCGGCGCGCGCGCCGCCGCCGGTCCCGCGCGCCGCACCGACCGCGACATCCGGATGAAGTGGGTCCTCTCCGGCATCCTGCTCCTGGTGGCCGGCATCCTGGCGGCGCGCCCGCTCCACATGAACCTCCTGGGCGCGGTGCTGATCGTGATCACCGGCTTCCTCTTCGTCACGGTCTCCTCGCGCCTCACCGGGGAGATCGGGTCGTCGTCGAACCCCATCTCCGGCATGACGGTGGCCACGCTGCTGCTCACCTGCCTGGTCTTCCTGGCGGTGGGCTGGACCGGCGGCACGCACTACGTGACCGCGCTGTCGGTGGGCGCCATCGTCTGCATCGCCGCCTCGAACGGCGGCAGCACCTCGCAGGACCTCAAGACCGGCTACCTGGTCGGCGCCACGCCTCGCCTGCAGCAGATCTCGATCCTGCTGGGCGCCTTCGTCTCGGCGCTGGTGCTGGGGCCCATCCTCCTCAAGCTCAACGAGGCGGGCACGGTCTACGTCCCGGCGGCCGAGGTGGCGCCGGCCGGGCTCTCGACCGACGTCTCCCGGCTGCCGCCGGAGCGCGAGGCGCTCTCCGGCGTGCAGGCCCGGGACGACGCCCGGAGCTACCGCGTCTGGCACAAGACCGACGACGCCGGGGCGCCCGCCGGCCGGTACCTGGTCGACGACGCCGGGAAGGCGGTCTGGCTCGTCGACCCGGGCATCAACGGCACGCACACCCGGCGCCCCGACGGCTCCGAGGTGCGCAAGTTCGACGCGCCCAAGGCGACGCTGATGTCCTACATCATCAAGGGCATCCTCGACCGGAAGCTCCCCTGGGGGCTGGTCCTCTTCGGCGTGATGATCGCCATCGTCCTGGAGATGGCCAACGTCCCCTCGCTGGCCTTCGCGGTGGGGGTCTACCTGCCGCTCTCGTCCTCGTCGCCCATCTTCATCGGCGGCCTGGTGCGCTGGCTGGTGGACCGGGCCCGGCGCCGCGAGCTGGCGGGGCACGCCCTCACCGAGGACCAGCTGGCCGCCGAGGGCGACCGGAGCCCGGGGGTGCTGCTGGCCTCCGGCTACATCGCCGGCGGGGCCATCGCCGGGATCGTGATCGCCTTCATGGCCGGGCTGCTCGAGCCCATCGACGCGGCGCTCACCGCCTGGTCGCGGGCCCACAACCCGTTCTTCGCCGGGCCCCGCGCCGACCTGCTGGCGCTGATCCCGTTCCTGCTCCTCACCGGCTTCCTGCTGCTGGTGGGGCGCGAGAAGGTGCTCGCGCCCCGGAAGGCGGGCTGAGGGAGCCGGCCCCCGACGGGGGTCAGCGGGTGGAGCCCGGGACGTCGCCGGGGACGAGCGCGTCCAGCGCAGCGCGGAAGTCGGCGGGGAGCGGCGCCTCGATGGAGAGCCGCGCCCCGGTGAGCGGGTGGCGGATCTCGAGGCGGGAGGCGTGGAGCATCACGCGCGGGATGGAGACCTCCAGCACGCGCCGCGGCCCGCCGTAGCGCGCGTCGCCGAGGAGCGGCGCCCCGAGGTGGGCGAGGTGGACGCGGATCTGGTGCGTGCGCCCGGTCTCCGGCCGCGCCTCGACGAGCGCCTCGCCGCCCGGGCCCCGGCGCAGCGTGCGCCATGCCGTGGCGGCCGGCTCGCCTCCCGGGTCGACCGTGCGCCGCCCGGGCCGGCGCGGGTCGGGGCCCAGCGGCGCCTCGCTGCGACCCTCCGGCGGGACCGGGGCGCGGGCGCAGAGCGCGAGGTAGGTCTTGGCGGGGCTCCCCTCGCGGAAGGCGGCCGACAGCGCGGCCGCGGCGGCCCGGGTGCGCGCCAGCACCACCACGCCCGAGGTCTCGCGATCGAGCCGGTGCACCGGGAACACCTCGCCGCCGAGCAGGCGTGCCGCCAGCTCCGGCAGGTGGCCGCGGTCGCTCGCCAGCGTGGGCTGCGCCGGCACTCCGGCCGGCTTGTCCAGGGCGGCGAGGTGCTCGTCGGCGTAGAGGAGGCGCGAGCGCTCGAGCGGCGCCGCGGCGGCCGGCCGGCGGCCCCCTTCCTCGAGGTGGACCTCGACCCGCTGCCCGCGGCGGACCGGCCGGCTCGCCTGCTTGCAGCGGCGGCCCTCGAGGAACACGCCGCCGCGCTCCAGCGCCCGGCGCGCCTCGCCGCGGGAGATGCCGCCGCGAGCGGCCAGGAAGCGATCGAGCCGCTCCCCCTCGTCGGCGGCCGCAGCCCTCAGCGAGAGGCGCTTCAGCTACGCCTCGGCGGCCGGGCAGGTGGCGCAGGCCCCGGACTCGCCCTTCTCGGGCCTGTCGCAGGCCGGGGCCGCCTTCCTGGCGTAGTCGTTGACGTAGAAGCCCGAGCCCTTGAAGGCGAAGGAGCCGGCGCTGATCAGGCGCCGGACCCTGGAGCCGCAGGTCTCATGGGTGCGGAGCGGCGAGTCGCCGAGCTTCTGCAGCGTCTCGAACCGGCCGCACTTCGGGCAGTCGTACTCGTAGAGTGGCATGGCTTCCGGAGTCTCCCGCAGGGCAAGTTAAGCGGAGGGCGGTCCCTGTCAAGCAGTCGGAGCCAGGGACTGCCAGCCCGGGTTCAGCCGCGAGGTCCAGGTGTGCTAGAAGACGGGGGAATTCAGCTCGTCCGGCACCGACAGGACCGACAGGAGCCGGCCGGCGGAGGACGCGAGGCCCATGGACGCGGCCGAGGTGGAGTCCCTGCGGGGGGAGGTGGACGCCCTCACCGCCGACCTGGAGCTGGAGCGCTACCGGCACGTCGCCGGCATCGAGCCGAGCCCCTCGCTGGCGCCGCTCTTCCGCGCCCGCTCGCGCGCCGCCCACCGCGACTCCGCCACCCGCCTGCGCGAGCTCGGCGAGCCGGCGCTGGCCGCGCGGGTCGCCTCCCTGCGGGCCGAGCGCGCCGCCGCCGAGGAGGAGGAGCGCTGGCGCGCCGCCGACGCCGCCGCGACGGCCCGCGGCCCCGGGGGCGTCCTGCCGCTCTCCACCGCCCTGGCGCGGCTCCCCCGCGAGCCGGACCGCGACCTCCGCCGCGCCCTGGCCCGCGCGGCGGCCGAGGCCTGGGCCCCGTCGCTGGCGCGCCGGGAGGCGGCCGCCGAGATCCGCGCCCGGGCCCGCGCCGAGCTGGGCCTGGCGCCCGACTGGGAGAAGGTCCTGGAGGCCGACGCCCTCCTCTCCGCCACCGACGACGCCTACGGCGACGTGCTCTCCTGGCTGGCGCGCCAGGAGGGTCTCCGGCCCCTGCCGGCCGGAGATCTGGAAAGGGCCGACCTCCTCTTCCTCCTCGCCCTTCCCGGCCTCGACGGCCTCTTCCCCGCCGGCATGCTGCCCATCGCGCTCCGCGAGACGCTGTCGCCGCTCGGGCTCCCCCTGGGCCGCATCCGCGTCGACGACGGCGACCGGCCGGGCCGGTGGCCCGGGGCCCATGCCTTCGGGCACCGCGTCTGCGTCCGGAGGCAGGGAGGGGCGGCCGACTGGGAGGGGCTCCTCGACGCCTCGGGGCGGGCCCTGGCGGCGGCGCTGGGCCCGCCGCCCTCGACGAGGGACCCCTCCCTCCCCTTCACCCTGGGCGCGCTCCTCTCCGGCCTGCTGCTCGACCGGGGATTCCTGGAGCGGCGGACGGGCGCGGAGCGGAAGCTCGTGCCCGAGGTCGTCCGGCTGCTGGCGCTGCGCCGGCTCTTCGCGCTGCGGGCCCGCGCCGCCGCGCTCCGCGTCGCGTCCGAGGTGGAGCGCGGGACGAGCGGCGCCGCCTGGCGCTCGGCCCA
This sequence comes from Anaeromyxobacteraceae bacterium, assembly GCA_035455425.1. Taxonomy (GTDB): domain Bacteria; phylum Myxococcota; class Myxococcia; order Myxococcales; family Anaeromyxobacteraceae; genus JACRMN01. Next base: position 5,796 of record DATIFE010000169.1, read on the forward strand.
CCGCGAGGCCCTGGGCCTGGCCGCCCGGGCCGCCTGGCCGGAGGGCCTCGGGGCGCGCGATGCCGACGGCCCGGAGGCGCTGGCGGCCCTCCGCGGCGCGGCCCGGGCCGAGCGGCTCGTCGCCGGCTGGCGGGAGCGCTACGACGAGGACTGGTGGAGGAACCCGCGCGCCGCCGACGCCGTGGCCGGCCTGCTCGCCGGGGGCGCCGCCGACCCCGAGCCGCCGCTGGCGCTGGCGGGAGAGGCGCTGGCGAGGAGGATGGGGTGAGGCCCGCGGAGGGGGCCGGGACCCGCCTAGACCTTCCTGCGCAGGGCCCGCACGATCCGCTCCTTGGCGCGGGAGTCGCGCGGGGCGACGCGCGGGCGCCCGAGGAGCCCGCGCTCGCGCATCCGGAGGAAGGCCTCGACCTCGAAGGCCAGCAGCTCCAGCTCGGCGTCGCTCCCCTCGAGGACCTTGCGCTCGAGATCCGCCGCGCGGGGCAGGGACGCGCCGAGGCGCATCCGCATGGCCTTCTCCTCCTCGGCGGCGAGCTCCCGGGCCGGCCCGCGGCGCAGCGCGGCCTGCACCGCGCTCTCGGTGACCACCGCCGTCTTCTTGCCGTCCATTCGCCGGATCCTCGCTCCCCGGAGGCATCCCCCGGACCCAGGGCCATCGTAGGTCCGCTCGGCCCCCTGTCCACTTTTCGCCGAGGCGCGCCAGATCCGCGCGCTCGAATCTCGAACCAGAAAGCCTAGCGTGCGGCTCTGACACTCCGGAGGCTCCCCATGGCCCACGAGAACGTCCTCACCGACGACGCCCGGATCGCCGCCATCCTGCGGCAGGCGAGGCGCGTGGCGGTGCTGGGCATCAAGCCCGAGAGCCGCGCCGGCGAGGCCGGGCACTACGTCCCGGCCTTCCTGGCGCGCCAGGGCGTCGAGGTGATCCCGGTGCCCACCTACTACCCCGAGGTGAACGAGATCCTCGGCAGGCCGGTGGTGCGCCACCTTGCCTCGGTGCCGGGGCCGGTCGACGTCCTCGACGTCTTCCGCAGGCCCGCCGACATCCCGGCGCACCTCGAGGACGTGAAGAGCCTGCGGCCGCGCCTGGTCTGGTTCCAGCTCGGCATCCGCAACGATGACGCCGCCGAGGAGCTGGCCCGGGCCGGGATCCCGGTGGTCCAGGACCGGTGCCTCATGGCGGAGTGGCGCCGGCTGGTGGGCTAGAAGTACACCCCCACGCCGAACAGCGCGGTGCCCATGGTCACGCCCGAGCCGTAGACGTTGTTCGGGTCCTGGGGCGAGAGGTCGGCGAAGGCGCGGCCCTTCGCCTCGGCGGTGAAGAAGAAGTCCTTCGTCAGGTAGAAGTCGACCCCGACGGACACCGAGAAGGTGCCCCGCCACACCGTCTCGGGCCCGAGGTTGCCCGCGCCGAGCCCGACGGTGAGGAACGGCTGCAGCGGCGTCCGGTCGAGGAAGTTGTACTTGAGCGAGACGTCCAGGATCCGGTCGTGCGGCGTGAACTCCGCGCCCAGGCGCAGCCGGCCGCCGCCGCGCTGTCCCCGCAGCTCCAGCGCCACGGCCGCGTGCGGATCGGAGTAGGTCTGGTAGCCCTGGACGTCGGAGGAGAGGCTCGACGTGCCGAGCGGCATGAGGACCAGCCCCACCATCCCGCGCGGTGCGTAGGCCTGCGGCGGCGGAGCCGGATACTGGCGCGGCGGCGGAGGCGGGTAGTACGGCGGGGGCGGGGGGTACGGCGGGTACGGCTGTGCCAGGTTGAGCGCGAGCAGCGCGGTGGCGAGCGTCATGTCGTCCTCCAGTCCTCGCCGGGGGACAGTCGCAAGGCCCGTGCCGCGGCCCTGCGCCCCGGGTTCCGGGGACTTGGACGGATGGAGCGTGGTGCCGATTCACGGCGGCGTGGCGGCCCGGCGTCTGGCCCGCGGCGCGGCGGCGCAGGCTACTGGCCTTCCGGCTGCTCGCCCTCGGGACCCTCGTCCGGCGGCTCCTCGACCTTCTCCTCGCCGCGCTTGCGCAGGCCGGCCTGCTCCAGGGCCCGGGCCACGCCGCGCGGCTTGCGGTCGTCGGGCAGCGCGCCCTTCGGCGGGACCACCGGGCCCACCATGCTGCCCCACCCGGTGATGCGCGCCTCGAGCTCGACGTCGGCGCGAAGGCGGGGGTCGTCCTTCTCCCCGAAGGCTGCCTTCATCCGGACCTGCAGCGGGACGCCGCTCTCGGCGTCGAGCAGCATCTCGCCCTGGAGCGCGAGCGGCGCGCGCCCCTCCAGGAAGTCGACGCGCCTCTTGGTGTCCGGATCGTAGGCATTCGAACCGGGGGGATGAGGCCCCCCCGGACCCCCCGCTCGCTCCGGGGCAGCCTCATCCGGCTGCCCCTGCGCTCGCAGGCCGCCCCGGGCCAGCGAGAGGGCGAAGCGGCGGGCGTGCCGGCCCAGCGCCGACGCCTCGCCGCGCGGCTCCACGGCCAGCGCCGGGCCGAAGAGCGCCGAGAGGTCGCCGGCCAGGCGGAAGCTGTCGTCGCGGAAGCGGCGGGCGTCCTGGCCGCGGTCGGTGGGGCGCTCCCGGAAGGGCGCGTAGCGGCCGCGGGCCCAGGTCGAGCCTCCGACGAAGGTGATCTCCTTGCCGGTCTCGGCTCCCTGCCAGGTGCCCGGGTCGATCTCGGCGAGCACGTGGAAGTCCCCGCCGGCGAGCTGGCGCACCTCGTGCCGCTCGGAGGCGCGCACCCGCAGCGGCTCGGCGCCGGTGGGGGAGCCGCCCGCCGGGGAGCCGGCGGCGGGCGCACCGCCGCCGCGGGCGACCGCCCACGAGACGCTGGCGGTGTAGTCGAAGGATCCCATGCGCGCCGCGGCCTCGTCGGCGGTCATCGCCAGGGCCGCGGCCGGCCTCGACCAGTCGAAAGGCGCCGGCCGGGCGGCCCGGTCGCGTGCCTCGAGGCGCTCCCGCGCCTCGCGCCCGCCGCCGCGCGAGCAGGACGCGAGCAGGAGCGCCGAGGCGGCGGCGATGGCGGCGCGCGAAGCCATGGAGGGGGGAATCTACCCCATCTCGCCCATGGCCACCTTGCCGCCCTGCCAGAGGATCCGATCGCAGCGCCGGAGCAGCTCCTCCAGGCCCCGCTTCTCGGCCGCCGAGACGGCGACGCCGTCCCGCAGGTGGGCCAGCGTCTCCCCCTGGCCCGGCGGCAGCCGGTCGATCTTGTTGAGCACCAGCAGGCGCGGCTTCCCGGAGAGCCCCAGGTCGCGCAGGATGGCCTCCACCGCCAGGACCCGGTCGTCCATCCGCGGGTCGGCGGCGTCGACCACGTGGAGGAGCAGGTCGGCGTCGTGGAGCTCCTCCAGGGTGGCCCGGAAGGCGGCCAGCAGGTCCTCGGGCAGGTCGCGGATGAAGCCCACCGTGTCGGTGACGATGACCTCGCGGTCGCGGGGGAAGCGGAGCCGCCGGCTGCTCGGGTCCAGCGTGGCGAAGAGCACGTCCTCGGCCAGCACCGCCGAGCCGGTGAGCGCGTTGAGGAGCGTGGACTTGCCGGCGTTGGTGTAGCCCACGATGGACAGGACCGGCAGGCCGGCCTCGTTCCGCTTCCGGCGCCGCACGGCGCGGCTCCCGGAGAGGGCGGCGATGCGCCGCTCCAGCGCCGCCATCCGGTCGCGCACGCGCCGCCGGTCGATCTCCAGCTTGGTCTCGCCGGGCCCGCGGCCGCCGATGCCGCCCGCCAGGCGCGAGAGCGAGTCGTCGCGGCCCACCAGGCGTGGGTAGAGGTAGCGCAGCTGGGCCAGCTCCACCTGGAGCTTGCCGTCGGCCGAGTGGGCCCGCTGGGCGAAGATGTCCAGGATCAGCTGGGTGCGGTCCAGGATCTTGAGGCTGGTCGCCTCGGCGATGTGGATCGCCTGGCTGGGCGAGAGGTCGGCGTCGAAGACGATGACGTCGGCCATGAGCTGCATGGAGCGCAGCAGCAGGTCCTCCAGCTTCCCCTTGCCGATGAGGGTGCGCGGATCGACCTCGCGCCGCATTTGCAGCACGGCGTCGATCACCTCCACCCCGGCGGTGCGCGCCAGCTCCGCCAGCTCGGCCAGGGAGGCCTCGGCCTCGGCGCGGCTCCGGCCCCGGCCGCCCACCCCCACCAGGATGGCGCGCTCCCGTCCCCCGGTGCGGCGCGCCGACTGGGCCCGGGCGAACTCGCTCTCCAGGGCCGAGGCCAGGGCCAGGGCATCGGTCCCGAGCTCGTGCACCGAGGGAGCGCTCTCGTCCTTCCAGAGCGCGCCCGAGGGGTTCTCGGGGAGGAGGTGGGCGAGGTGCACCTTGCCCGGCAGCCCGTCCTCCAGCACCTGCACCGAGGCCACCAGGTCGAGGCGGAGCAGCGCCAGGTCGGTGTGGTCGTCGCGGGTGAGCGGGTCGCCGTCGAGGCGGGTGTGGACCAGCCGCAGGCCGCGCAGGCGGTGCGAGCCGGCGCGGGACCGGCCCACGTCGGGCAGCTCGAGCCCGTGGGCGTCGCCCACCATCACCCACTGCACGGCGCCCTTGCGGTCGAGGAGCACGCCCACCTGTCGATGGGTCTCCCGGGAGAGCTCGGTGAGGTGTCGCGCCAGCTCGGGCGAGATCACCTGGCCGGCGTCGACGCGGCGGCGGTAGGTGCGGCGGAGGGCGTGGAGCTGGCTCTGCTTGAGGCCGAGGGTGTTCCCGTGGACTTCCTGCATTCGCCACCGGGAGCATAGCGGCCGGGCCGGGGCGGATCCACGAGGACCGGCTCGGGCGCGGGGGGCGCCCCCGGTCTGCTACCATCGCGGCATGGATTTCCCCCGGGTCCGGCTGCTGCTCCTGGGAGCCTCGCTGGCCCTGGCGGGGCGGGCGGCCGCCCAGTCGCCGGCCGCCCCGCCGCCCCCGCCCGCCCCGGAGGCCGAGCCCTGGAAGGCCCCGGATCGCTTCCTGGGCGCCTGGCTCAGGGCCGCGGCCTTCCTCCCGGCGCCGGCCGCGCTCTCGGACGCCCGCGCCGAGCCGGCCGTGGGCATCGGCGTCGGCGTCCGCCCCCTGCCCTTCGTCACCGTCGAGGCCGAGGGCGGCTGGATCTCCCGGGACTTCGCCTCCCCCGGAGGCGCGGGAGGCCGGGCCCAGCTCAACTCGCGGAACGCCACCGTGGGGCTCCGGCTCCACCACCTCCTGCTCGGGCTCGAGCCGAGCGCCTTCGCCGGCGCGGTCTTCGCCCGGTCGGTGCTGGAGGTCCCGACGGGCCAGGGCACCGTCGACGCCGAGCCGGCTCTCTCCACCGGGCTGGCCCTCGGGGTGGCGCTCGACCTGCCGCTCGGCCCGAGCTTCTCGCTGGGGCTCGACTGGCGCTGGCTGGAGATGTCGGCGCGCTTCGATCGGCTCGGCGGCGGGACGCTGGACCTCGGCGGCCACGCCCTCGGCGCGGTGGTGCGCCTGTACTGGCCCTGAGGGCCTGGTCGCCGTCGGGAGCCGTGCCCGGGGGCGATCCGCACTAAGATGGCGGCGTGGACCGCCGAGACCTGTCCCGCGTCGACCGCCTGGTGGTGAAGGTGGGAACGGGCACGCTGACCGACGCCGCGGGCCGCCCCGACCGCGCCAACTGGGACCGCCTGGCCGCCGAGATCGCCGCCGCGCGGCGGTCGCGCAAGGTGGTGCTGGTCACCAGCGGCGCCATCGCGCTCGGCGCCGAGAAGCTGGCCCTGGCCCGCTCCGGCAAGGGCTGGGACATCGCCACCAAGCAGGCGCTGGCCGCGGTCGGACAGCCGGACCTGGTGGCCGCCTGGGGGCGGGCGCTGGCCCCGCACGGGGTCAAGGTGGGCCAGGTGCTCCTCACCGCCGAGGACCTCCGCAGCCGCAAGCGCTTCCTCAACGCCCGGCGCACCTTCGCCCGGCTCCTGGAGCTCGGCGTCCTGCCGGTGGTGAACGAGAACGACACCGTCGCGGTGGAGGAGATCAAGGTGGGCGAGAACGACAGCCTGGCCGCCCAGGTGGCGGCCTGCGTCGAGGCCGAGCTGGTGGCCATGCTCACCGACGTGGAGGGGCTCTACGACCGCGACCCGCGGGATCCGGGGGCGCGGCTCCTGGACCACGTGCCCCGGGTCGGCGCCGAGATCGAGCGGATGGCGGGCGGGGCGGGAAGCGAGCGCTCGACGGGCGGCATGATCACCAAGGTCCTGGCCGCCAAGCGTCTCGCCGCCCAGGGCGTGGCCACCGCGCTCCTCTCCGGTCGCCGCCCCCGCGCCCTGGCCGAGCTGCTCACCGGGGAGCCGGTGGGGACCTTCTTCCAGCCCCGGCCGGAGCGCCTCGGCGGGCGCAAGGGCTGGCTGGCGTCGGCCGCCCGGGGCAAGGGCGTCATCCTGGTGGACGCCGGCGCCCGCCGGGCCCTGGTGGAGCAGGGGAGGAGCCTCCTCCCGTCGGGCGTCCGCGGCGTCCAGGGCCACTTCGGGGTCGGCGACCCGGTGGACATCGGGGTCGAGCCGCGGCGGCCCTTCGCCCGGGGCCTGGCCGGCTACGGATCCGAGGAGGTGCGGCGCATCGCCGGCCTCAAGACCGGCGAGATCGAGCGGGCGCTCGGGTATAAGTACCTGGACGAGGTGGTCCACCGGAACGACATGGTGCTCCTAGACGGCGAATGAGCACTCGCGAGCTGAAACGCCGGGTGCGAGCGCAGGTCCAGCCGGAGGAGGCTGGATCCGCCTCCAGGCCCGCCCCCGTCCTCGCCCGCGAGATGCGCAGCCTCGCCTCGTCGGCGCGGGACGCCTCCCGGGCCCTGTCGCACGCCGCCACCGGGCGGAAGGACGACGCGCTCCGCGCCGCCGCCCGGGCCATCCGCGACCGCGAGCCCGCCATCCGCATCGCCAACGGCCAGGACCTCAAGGCGGCCAAGAGGGCCGGGCGGAACGCCGCCTTCCTCGACCGGCTCGAGCTCTCGCCCCGGCGGATCGAGGCCATCGCCCGCGCCCTGGAGGAGATCGCCGCCCTGCCCGACCCGGTGGGCGAGGTGACGGCCAGCTGGACCCGCCCCAACGGGCTGCGGGTGCAGAAGGTCCGCATCCCCCTCGGCGTGATCCTCATGGTCTACGAGGCGCGGCCCAACGTCGCGCCCGAGGCGGCCGGGCTCTGCCTCAAGAGCGGGAACGCCGCCATCCTCCGGCCGGGCTCGGACGCGCTGCGGACCTCGCTCGCCCTGATGGAGGGCTTCGCCGACGGGCTCGCCCGCGCCGGCCTCCCGCGGGAGGCGGCCCAGGTGGTCCCGACGCCGGACCGGGAGGCGACCTTCGCCCTGCTCCAGCTCGACGACCTGGTGGACCTGGCCATCCCCCGCGGCGGGCCGGAGCTCATCCGCGCCGTGGCCGAGCGCTCCCGGGTGCCGGTGGTGAAGCACTTCCAGGGCGTCTGCCACCTCTACCTCGACGCCACCGCGCCGGTGGAGCAGGCGGTGGCCATCGCGGTGAACGCCAAGGCGCAGCGGCCGGGCGTCTGCAACGCGGCCGAGTGCCTGCTGGTCCACCGCGCCGCGGCCTCGCGGCTCCTTCCGGCGGTGGGGCGCGCCCTGGCCCGCGCCGGGGTGGAGCTGCGCTGCGATCCCACCGCGCTCACCATCCTGAAGCGCGCCGGGGTCGAGTCGGTCGCGGCCCGCCCCGACGACTACGGCAAGGAGTTCCTGGACCTGATCCTCGCCGTCCGGGTGGTGGCGGACCTCGACGCGGCCCTGGAGCACATCGCCCGCTACGGGTCGCTGCACACCGAGGCCATCGTCACCCGCGACCTGGCCGCCGCGCGGCGCTTCGAGCGGGAGGTGACCGCCGGCGCCGTGATGGTGAACGCCTCGACGCGCTTCAACGACGGCGGCGAGCTCGGCCTGGGGGCCGAGATCGGCATCTCCACCACCAAGCTGCACGCCTTCGGGCCCATGGGGCTCGCCGAGCTCACCACCCAGAAGTTCGTGGTGGAGGGCGAGGGGCACGTGAGGAGCTAGATGAGGAAGACCGGGAAGAGGCCGACGAGGTCGCCGCGGAAGAGGACGCAGAGGGCGCGGAAGTCGGAGGCCTTCCGGGAGGAGCGGGCCCGGCGGCCGGCGCCGCCGCGCCGCGCGCCCCGGGGGGCGAAGGCCCCCGCGCCGGTGGCCCGGGCCGTGCCGCCCGCCGAGGGGCCCGATCCGTCGCGCCCGCGCGCGCTCTCCATCGCCCGGGCCGGGCTCGACAAGAAGGCCGAGGACGTCCTGGTCCTCGACGTGCGGGGCCTCACCAGCTACGCCGACTACTTCGTGCTCATGACCGCCGAGTCGGACCGCCAGGCGGCGGCCATCGCCGACCACGTCGAGCAGACCATGAAGGCCCAGGGGGCCTCCAAGGTCGGCGTCGAGGGCTACGAGTCGGGGCGCTGGATCCTGGTGGACTACGGCGACGTGGTGGCGCACGTGCTGGGCCGCGAGGCCCGCGGCTTCTACGACCTCGAGGGGCTGTGGGCCGACGCTCCGCGGGTGCAGGTGGGGTAGGGCCGGGACCGCCTACAGCCGGGCCAGCCGCTCGCAGGCGCGCAGCAGCGTCTCCTCGCCCTTGGCGAAGCAGAAGCGGAGCACCCGGTCCGCGGGCGGCCGGGCGTAGAAGGCCGACACCGGGATCGAGGCCACGCCGATCTGGCGCGTGAGCCGCTCGGCGAGGGCCGCGTCCAGCTCGTCCGAGATGCGGGCGTAGGAGGCGAGCTGGAAGTAGGTCCCCTGGCAGGGGAGGAGCTCCAGGCGCGAGGCGGCCAGGCCCTCGCGGAAGAGGTCGCGCTTCCTCTGGTAGAAGGCCCCGAGCTCGAGATACAGGCTCCGGTCCGCCAGGTACTCCGCCAGCGCCAGCTGCACCGGCGTGTTCACGGTGAAGACCACGAACTGGTGCACCTTGCGGAACTCGGCGGTGAGCTCGCGCGGCGCCAGCACGTAGCCCACCTTCCAGCCGGTGACGTGGTAGGTCTTGCCGAACGAGCTCACGATGAGGCTGCGCGAGGCGAGCTCCGGGAACCGGGCGCAGCTCTCGTGCCTCCTCCCGTCGAAGAGGATGTGCTCGTAGACCTCGTCCGAGACGACGGCGATGCCGGTCCCGCGCACCAGGTCGGCCAGGGCGCGCATGTCGGCCTCGGTCCAGACCGAGCCGCTCGGGTTGTGGGGCGTGTTGATCATGAGGAGGCGCGTCCTGGGCGACAGGAGCCGGCGGACCTCGGCCCAGTCGGGCCGGTACCCCGGGTGGGCCAGCCGCGCCCGCACCGCCCGGCCGCCGGCGAGCTCGACGGCCGGGACGTACGAGTCGTAGACTGGCTCGAAGACCACCACCTCGTCGCCGGGCCGGACCATGGCGGTCACCGCGGTGAAGAGCGCCTGGGTGCCGCCGGCGGTGACGGTGATCTCGTGCTCCGGGTCGTAGCGGGCGCCGTAGAGGTCCTCGACCTTGCGGGCGATGGCCTCGCGCAGCGGCGCCACGCCGGCCATGGGGGCGTACTGGTTCGAGCCGGCGCGCATGTGCTTCGCCACCAGGTCGTAGAGCAGCGGCGGCGCCGAGAAGTCGGGGTAGCCCTGGGACAGGTTGAGCGCCCCGCACTCGGCGGCGAGGCGCGACATCACCGTGAAGATGGTGGTGCCGACGTCCGGGAGGCGGGACTGGATGCGGCCGGGGAAGGTCGCCATGGCGAACCGGATCAGGGCGCGGAACTTGCGCCAAATCAAGTACCTGGCCAGAGTCCCCTTGCGGGACCACGCTTCCCATCTGCTAGACTTCGGGCCCCCTTGAACGCGCCCGCCGGCAGCATTCCGCAGCAGGGCCTGCTGCTTGCACGACCTGACGCGCTCCCGCACGCGACGCAAGCGTTGCGCTTCGAAGGATCCACTCGCCCGCGCCTCCCCGGGAGCGCGGGCCCGGAGGCCGAATGTCCCGCCGCAAGATGATCACCATGGACGGCAACGAGGCCGTCGCCTCCGTGGCCCATCGCATCAACGAGGTCATCGCCATCTACCCCATCACGCCCTCCTCCAACATGGGCGAGTGGGCCGACGAGTGGTCGGCCCAGGGCCGGAAGAACATCTGGGGGACGGTGCCCTCGGTCACCGAGATGCAGTCCGAGGGCGGGGCGGCCGGGGCGGTGCACGGGGCGCTGCAGGCGGGCGCGCTGACGACGACCTTCACGGCGTCGCAGGGCCTGCTGCTCATGATCCCCAACATGTACAAGATCGCGGGCGAGCTCACCTCGTTCTGCATGCACGTCTCGGCCCGCACCGTGGCCACCCACGCGCTCTCCATCTTCGGCGACCACTCCGACGTCATGGCGGTGCGGCAGACCGGCTTCGGCCTGCTCTGCTCCGGCTCGGTGCAGGAGGCCCACGACTTCGCCTCCATCGCCCAGCGCGCCAGCCTGAAGTGCCGGGTGCCCTTCCTCCACTTCTTCGACGGCTTCCGCACCTCCCACGAGGTGGCCAAGATCGAGCTGCTCGCCGACGACGACCTGCGCAGGATGATCCCCGACGAGCTGGTGGCGGACCACCGCGCCCGGGCGCTGACGCCGGAGAAGCCGGTGGTGCGGGGCACGGCGCAGAACCCGGACGCCTTCTTCCAGGCGCGCGAGGCCTGCAACCTGTTCTACACGCACACCCCGGCGGCGGTGCAGGAGGCGATGGACGAGTTCGCCAAGGTGGTGGGCCGCAAGTACAAGCTCATCGACTACGAGGGCCACCCCGAGGCCGAGCGCATCCTGGTGATCATGGGGTCGGGCGCCGAGGTGGCGCACGAGACGGTGGAGCACCTGGTGGCCAGGGGGGAGAAGGTGGGCCTGGTCAAGGTCCGGCTCTACCGGCCCTTCCCGCTCGGCGAGTTCATGGCGGCGCTGCCCCGCACCACCACCTCCATCGCGGTGCTGGACCGGACCAAGGAGCCCGGGGCGCTGGGCGAGCCGCTCTACATGGACGTGGTCACGGCGCTGCGCGAGGCGCACCAGGCCCACATCGACCGCTTCCACCACGAGATCACCGTGATCGGCGGGCGCTACGGCCTCTCCTCCAAGGAGTTCACGCCGCCCATGGTGAAGTCGGTCTACGACGAGCTGGCCAGGCCCCGGCCCAAGCGCCACTTCACCGTGGGCATCAAGGACGACGTCACCGCCCTCTCGCTCGACTGGGACAAGGACTTCGACACCGAGCCGGCCGACGTGGTCCGGGCCCAGTTCTACGGCCTGGGCGCGGACGGCACCGTCGGCGCCAACAAGAACTCCATCAAGATCATCGGCGAGGAGACGCCGATGTTCGCCCAGGGCTACTTCGTCTACGACTCGAAGAAGTCCGGCTCCGTCACCATCAGCCACCTGCGCTTCGGCCCCCGGCCCATCCGGTCGTCGTACCTGGTCAGCCGCGCCAACTTCGTCGCCTGCCACCAGTTCGGCTTCGTCGAGAAGTACGACATGCTCGACGCCGCGGTGCCGGGCGCCACCTTCCTCCTCAACTCGGAATACGGCCCGGACCAGGTCTGGGACCGGCTCCCGTCCGAGATGCAGATGCAGATCAAGGAGAAGGGCCTCAGGTTCTACGTCATCGACGCCTACAAGGTGGCCAAGGACACCGGCATGGGGGTGCGCATCAACACCATCATGCAGACCTGCTTCTTCGCCATCTCCGGCGTGCTGCCGCGCGAGGAGGCCATCGCCAAGATCAAGGAGACCATCGAGAAGACCTACTCGCGCAAGGGCGCCGACGTGGTGAAGAAGAACTTCGAGGCGGTGGACCACACCCTGGCGCACCTCGTCGAGGTCAAGGTCCCCGACACCATCACCGGCAAGCCCATGCCGCCCATCGTCAGCGACCGGGCGCCCGACTTCGTCAAGCGGGTGACCAGCCTGATGCTGGCGGGCAAGGGAGACCTGCTGCCGGTGTCGGCCTTCCCGGTGGACGGCACCTGGCCCACCGGCACCGCCCAGTGGGAGAAGCGGGCCATCGCCCTCGAGATCCCGATCTGGGACAAGAGCCTCTGCATCCAGTGCAACAAGTGCGTCATCATCTGCCCGCACGCCGCCATCCGCGCCAAGTTCTACCCGGCGGCCAAGCTGGCCAGCGCCCCGGCGGGCTTCGAGTCGATGGACTTCAAGTCGCAGGAGGTGAAGGGGGCCAAGTACACCATCCAGGTGGCGCCGGAGGACTGCACCGGCTGCAACATCTGCGTGGAGATGTGCCCCGCCGAGTCCAAGACCCGGCCCGGGCACAAGGCCATCAACATGGAGCCCCTCTCGCCCCACCGCCAGCGGGAGAAGGCGAACTACGAGTTCTTCCTGGACCTGCCCGATCCCGACCGCGCCCAGGTGAAGCTCGACACCAAGGGCACCCAGTTCCTGCCGCCGCTCTTCGAGTACTCGGGCGCCTGCTCGGGCTGCGGCGAGACGCCCTACGTGAAGCTCCTCACCCAGCTCTTCGGCGACCGGGCCATCATCGCCAACGCCACCGGCTGCTCGTCGATCTACGGCGGCAACCTGCCGACCACCCCCTACACCTGCAACCGCGAGGGGCGCGGGCCGGCCTGGGCCAACTCCCTCTTCGAGGACAACGCCGAGTTCGGCTACGGCCTGCGCCTGGCGGTGGACAAGATCGGCGAGCAGGCTCGCGAGATCCTCTCCCGCATGGGCTCCAGGGTCGGCGACGCGCTGGTGAAGGAGCTGCTCGAGGCCGACCAGTCCGGCGAGGCCGGCATCGCGGCCCAGCGCGACCGCGTGCTCGCGCTCCGCAAGAAGCTGGCCGGCGGGGACGGCCCCGAGGCCAAGTGGCTCGACCGGATCGCCGACTACCTGGTCAAGAAGAGCGTGTGGATCGTGGGCGGCGACGGCTGGGCCTACGACATCGGGTACGGCGGGCTGGACCACGTCATCGCCGCCGGGCGCGACGTGAACATCCTGGTGCTGGACACCGAGGTCTACTCCAACACCGGCGGGCAGGCCTCCAAGGCCACGCCCATGGCCGCGGCCGCCAAGTTCGCGGTGGCCGGGAAGACGACGCACAAGAAGGACCTGGCCATGCTGGCCATGACCTACGGCCACGCCTACGTGGCCCGGGTGGCGATGGCGGCCAAGGACGCCCAGACCGTCAACGCCTTCAAGGAGGCGGAGAGCTTCCCCGGCACCTCGGTGATCGTGGCCTACAGCCACTGCATCGCC
>DATIFE010000170.1:0-4948 GCA_035455425.1 Anaeromyxobacteraceae bacterium
CACGTACTCGTCGTCGAAGTGCTCCAGGGCCTGCAGCGCCTCCTGCCCGGCGCCGGCGGCGGGGAAGGCGCCCGAGAGGGCCAGCACCACCTCGCTGGCCTCCTCCATGTCGGGGCCGAAGAACTCCAGGCACAGGGTGGCTGTCGACTCGTACTGCCGGTAGAGGACGAACTCGGCCGAGGTGATGACGCCGTCGGTGCCCTCCTTCTGCACCCCGGGGAGCCCGCCCAGCGCCTTGTTGGTGATGTCCTTCCACAGGCCGTTGCGCCGGATCTCGCTCCCCCGGAGCGAGATGGTGCGCACCGGCCGCCCGCCGGCGTCCTCGACCTGCCAGGCGACCTCGTCGCCGGGGAGGATCTTGCGCAGCCGGTGGCCGGTGCGGCGCACCGTCCAGGTGGCGCCCGAGGGCATCGCCATGCTCCAGGAGACGAGGTTGTCGATGCAGGTGCCCCAGAGCACGGCCATCTTGCCGCCGGCGTTCTCGGCCACGTTGCCGCCGATGGTGCAGGCCCAGGAGCTGGTGGGGTCGGTGGCGAAGACCAGCCCCCGCCGCGCCGCCTCCTCCATCGCCCGCTCGGTGATCACGCCGGCCTCGAGCCGCATGACGCTCGCGCGGGCGCCCGCCGCGGGGAAGTCGCGCTCCTCGACGGCCAGGATCCGGTTCAGCTTCTCGGTGTTCACCACCACGCAGTCCGGCCGCAGCGGCACCGCGCCGCCGGTGAGGCCGGTGCCGGCGCCGCGCGGGATGGCGGAGAGCCCGAGGGAGCCGATGGCGGCGAGCAGCGGGGCCACCTGCGCCTCGGCGGTGGGCATGGCCACCGCCACCGGCAGGTGCAGGCGCCAGTCGGTGGCGTCGGTGGCGTGCGAGACCAGCGTGAAGGGGTCGAAGAGGACGTTCTCGCGCCCCACCACCGGCCCCAGCGCCGCCAGGATCCGCTGCCGCTCCGCCGGCGCCCGCGCCGTGCGGCGTTCGAGGTCGGCGACCAGGGCCCGCGTGGCCGACAGCACCTCGTGCACCAGCGGCTCGCCGGCGCCCTGCTCCACCACGGCCAGGTCCTTGGCCAGGTTCCCGAAGAAGCGGCGGCGCCGCGCCAGCGAGTAGACCAGCTCCTGGAAGAGGAAGGGGTTGCGCCGGTGGATGAAGACCTCGCCGAAGACCCGCTGCAGGAGGCGCGCCGAGCGCCCCGTGACCCGGCGGCCGCGCAGCGCCTCGAGCTGCTCCCACACCCGTTCGCCGAGGAGCTGCAGCACCAGCAGCCGGTCGTCGGCGGAGGTGTAGTTGAACGGGATCTCGCGATGGGTGTCGGCGGCTGTGCTCATGCGCGGCGGAGTCCGTCCTCCGGGGGAGGCCGACCGGGGAGGCCGACCCGGAGCGGGGCAGACTAGCAGATCCCATGCCCCGGGCCGCTGCCTCTTTCGATTGGGAAATCAATCGGTTGCGGCGAGACGCCGCCCGGGCCGGCGGCAGGAATTGCGCCCCGCCCAGAAGTGACGCAGATCACGCGGGTGCTGCGAAGCACCCGGAACTCCGATAGATTTGCTACATGGTCGTCAACGACTTCTCCATCCAGGTCGCAACCGTGAACGGATCCGGCTCGCAGAGCGCGAACAGCGTCCTCCTGCGCGCCCTCTTCCAGATGGGCATCCCGGTCTCGGGGAAGAACCTCTTCCCCTCGAACATCGCCGGCCTGCCCACCTGGTACACCATCCGCGCCAGCCGCGAGGGCTGGGTGGCGCGCAAGAAGGAGATCGACCTCCTCGTCGCCATGAACCCGGAGACGGCGCGCGAGGACGTGGCCGGCCTGGGCGCGGGCTCGGCCGTGATCTACGACGAGCCGCTCGCGCTCTCGAGCATCCGCGACGACCTGACCTTCTACCCGGTGCCGTTCGACGCCGTGGTCCGTCCCGTCACCACCGACGCCAAGCTCACCAAGCTCCTGCGGAACATGGCCTACGTCGGCGTGCTGGCGAGGCTCCTGGCCATCGACATGTCCGAGGTGGAGCGCGCCATCCAGAAGCAGTTCGGGGGCAAGAAGAAGGCCGCCGACCTCAACGTCGCCGCCGCGCGGGCCGGCCACGAGCACGCCGCCTCCCTGGCCAAGAAGGACCGGCTGCGGGTGGAGCGGATGGACGCCAACCGGGGCAAGATCGTCATCGACGGGAACTCGGCCGCGGCGCTGGGCGCCATGTTCGCCGGGGTGACGGTGGTGGCCTGGTATCCCATCACCCCCTCCTCGTCGCTCACCGAGTCCCTCATCGCGGCCTGCCGCAAGCACCGCATCGGCCCCGACGGCCGGGCCACCTTCGCCATCGTGCAGGCCGAGGACGAGCTGGCCGCGCTGGGCATGGTGATCGGCGCGGGCTGGGCCGGCGCCCGGGCCATGACCGCCACCAGCGGCCCGGGCATTTCGCTCATGGCCGAGTTCGCCGGCCTCGCCTACTTCGCCGAGATCCCCGCGGTCGTCTGGGACGTGCAGCGGGTCGGCCCGTCCACCGGGCTGCCGACGCGCACCGCCCAAGGCGACCTGCTCTCGGCCGCCACCCTGTCGCACGGCGACACCAAGCACGTGGTCCTCATCCCGGGCTCGGTGGAGGAGTGCTTCACCATGGCCGGCGACGCCCTCGACCTGGCCGAGCGCTTCCAGACCCCGGTCTTCGTCCTCTCCGACCTCGACCTGGGCATGAACGTCTGGATGAGCGACCCCTTCCCCTACCCGGAGAAGCCCCTCGATCGCGGCAAGGTGCTCTCGAAGGAGGAGCTGGAGAGGCTGGGCTCCTTCGCCCGCTACGCCGACGTCGACGGCGACGGGATCGGCTGGCGGACGCTCCCCGGCACCGACCACCCGGCCGCCGCCTACTTCACGCGGGGCACCGGGCACAACGAGACGGCCGCCTACTCCGAGCGGGCCGACGACTGGGAGCGGAACATGGCCCGGCTGGCGCGCAAGATCGACGGCGCCCGCGCCGCGGCGCCGCAGCCGGAGATCGACGCCCGGGGGGCGGAGGTGGGGATCCTCTCCTGCGGCACCAGCCGCTACGCGGTGGAGGAGAGCCGGGCGCAGCTCCGCCAGGAGAAGGGGCTCGAGGCCGATCACCTGCGGGTCCGCGCCTTCCCCTTCGCCGACTCGGTGCGCGACTTCGTGGCCTCGCACCGGCGCGTCTACGTGGTGGACCAGAACCGCGACGGGCAGCTGGGGCAGCTCCTCCGCCTGGAGCTGCCGGCGGACCTGCTGCCGCGGCTGCGGCCCCTGGCCCGCATGACCGGGCTGCCGCTCGACGCGCGCAGCCTCACCGACGAGATCACCGCGAGGGAGAGCTGACCATGGCCGACGCCGCCCAGACCGCCCCCCGACCCGCCGCGCCCCGCACCAACCGCCTGGGGCTGGCCCTGGTCGACTACCGGGGCGCCAAGACCACGCTCTGCGCCGGGTGCGGCCACAACGCCATCAGCGAGCGCCTGCTGGAGGCGATGTTCGACATGGACATCCCGCCGGAGAGGGTGGCCAAGTTCTCCGGCATCGGCTGCTCCTCCAAGAGCCCGGCCTACTTCATGAGCCGCTCGCACGCCTTCAACGCCGTGCACGGCCGCATGCCGGCGGTGGCCACCGGCGCCGCGCTGGCCAACGGAAGCCTCCGCATCGTGGGCGTCTCCGGCGACGGCGACTCCGCCTCCATCGGCATCGGCCAGTTCGTCCACCTCATGCGGCGCAACCTGCCCATGGTGTACGTCATCGAGGACAACGGCGTGTACGGGCTGACCAAGGGGCAGTTCAGCGCCACCGCCGACGTGGGCTCCACGCTCAAGACCGGCGTGGTGAACGAGCTGCCCCCCATCGACACCTGCGCCCTGGCCATCCAGCTCGGCGCCACCTTCGTGGGCCGCTCCTTCTCCGGCGACAAGAAGCAGCTCTCGGCCATGCTCAAGGCCGCGGTGGCGCACAAGGGCACTTCCCTGCTCGACGTCGTCAGCCCCTGCGTCACCTTCAACGACCACGAGGGCTCCACCAAGTCCTACGCCTACATGAAGGACCACGACGAGCCGCTCCACGAGATCTCGCTGGTCCCCTCGTACAGCGACATCTCGGTCGAGTACGCCCCCGGAACCACCGTGGACGTGAAGATGCACGACGGGTCGACGCTCAGGCTCCGGAAGCTCGACGAGACCTACGACCCGCGCGACCGGGTCCGGGCCCTCACCCGGATCGCCGAGGCGCACGGGAAGGGCGAGGTGCTCACCGGCGTCCTCTACGTGAACACCGGGGCGCCGACCTTCCTCGACCTCCTGCACCTGCCGGCGGAGCCCCTGGCCACGCTCCCCCAGGTGCGCGTCCGCCCGCCGCGCGAGGCGCTGCAGAAGATCCTCGACGAGTACCGCTAGCGCCGGTCCCTCCGGCGCCGGATCCCGCCCTCCTCCCCACTGTGGGGGGAGGGCGGTCGGCCTTCCGCGCACCGGGACGGTTCGGGGACGTCCCGGCTGGCCAGCCGGGCCCTGCGGATTTTCGCGGGGTGCGCCGCTTCGACGCAGGGGGCCGGGCACCCCGCCGGCCTAGGCTGTGCACGCCTGCCGGCATCGCCGGCGCCCCGGGGTGGGCGAGGAGGTCTGCCATGGCCCGTCGGTGTCTCCTCTGGGCGGCCGCTGCGGCCGCGGCGGCGGCGACCGCCGGCGCGGCCGAGGTCCCCCAGGGCGATGCGGTCTCGGGGCGGGCGCTCTTCATCGGCGCGCGGCCCTTCGCCGGCGGCGGCCCGCCCTGCGGCGCCTGCCATGCCATCGGCGGTGCCAGCGCGCCCTTCGCCGCCGCCCTCGGCCCGGAGCTCTCGAAGACCTTCGACGAGCCGGAGGCCACCGACGCCATCCTGCAGGCGCTCCCGTTCCCCAGCATGGCCCCGCTCTACGACGGGCGCCCGCTCACGCCCCCCGAGCGCGCCGACCTGACCGCGTTCTTCCTCC
>DATIFE010000171.1:0-13267 GCA_035455425.1 Anaeromyxobacteraceae bacterium
CGGCTTCGAGAACAAGGAAGGTGGGCAATGAGGCGGGTCCTGCTCGCCGTCGCCGTCGCCCTGGCCCCGCCGCTGGCCGGCGCCCAGGGACCCTCGCCGTCGGTGTCCATCGGCTTCGACCGCGAGGCCGGGTCGGTGCGATCGCTGGGGCTCGAGGTGGGCCAGAACCGGCTCCTCCTCATCTCCGAGGAGATCTCGCGGGTGGCGGTCGCCGACCCCAACGTCGCCGACCTCAAGGTGGTGACGCCCACGCAGGTGCTCGTCACCGCCAAGGGCGTGGGGAGCACCGATCTCACCCTGTGGAACCGCTCGAACCGCCCGCTGGTCGTGGCGCTGCAGGTCACCCGCAACATCGACGCGCTGCGGCGGCAGCTCAAGGAGCTCTTCCCCAACGAGCCGATCGCGGCCTCCGCCGCCGGCGACCTGGTGGTGCTCACCGGGGAGGCGAGCGACCTCCGCGTCCCGGAGCGGGCCGTCGAGGTTGCGAAGCTCCACGCCAAGCAGGTGGCGAACTTCATCAAGGTGGCCGGGAACCAGCAGGTGCAGATCGAGGTGCGGTTCGCCGAGGTGAAGCGCAGCGGCCTCCGCGAGATCGGCCTCAACGCCTTCCAGAAGACCAGTGACGGGAAGTACGTGAGCGGCATGTTCGGCTCGCGCACGGTGCCGGGGGAGTTCCTGAACACCATCACCAACCCGGCCATCCCGGGCACCGGGCCCCGGGGGCTGGCCGCCTCGGGCCAGCCGCCGGACGTCCCCTGGCCCCAGTTCCAGAACGCCTTCTCCCTCTTCTTCTCCGGCTTCACCAACTTCCCGTTCAGCGCCATGCTGAACCTGCTCGAGTCCAACGGCCTGGCCAAGGTCCTGGCCGAGCCGACCCTGGTCACGCTTTCCGGCCAGGAGGCGCGCCTGCTGGCCGGCGGCGAGATCCCCATTCCGCTCGCATCCGCGCTGGGCCAGATCTCGGTGGAGTGGAAGAAGTTCGGCATCATCCTGAAGTTCACGCCCACCGTGCTGGGCGAGAGCACCATCCACCTGAAGCTCGCCGCCGAGGTCAGCGACCTCGACCCGGCCTCGTCGGTGACGATCGCCGGGACCACCATCCCCGGCCTGACCAGCCGCCAGAGCGAGACCACGGTGCGGCTCGGCGACGGGCAGAGCTTCGCCATCGCCGGGCTGCTGTCCGACAGGGTCCGCTCCCAGATCGACAAGGTGCCCTGGCTCGGCAGCATCCCCCTCATCGGGGTCCTCTTCCGCTCCACCGCGTACCAGCGCGAGGAGACCGAGCTGCTGGTGGTGGTCACGGCGCGGCTGGCGCGGCCGGTGGCTCCGGAGGCGGTGAAGCCGCTCCCCACCGACCAGGCCGGCCTGGAGCCCGGCAACTTCGACCTGTTCCTGCTCGGCAGGGACGCGGTGGACCGACGCGTCGCCGGCGACGGCGGCTTCGCGCCTCCCTGAGGAGACGACCGTGGAAACCCAGCACGTCCTGATCGTGGGCATGGCGGAGTGGGCTCGGGCCGCGCTCGCGGAGCGGCTCGGGCCGGAGGTGTCCTGCCAGGCGCTGCCGCGCCCGCCGCTCCCGGGCGAGCCGCTCGGCCGGCGGCCCTCCGCGGTCCTGGTCTCGCTCGAGCCCGACGCGGCGGCGGCCTTCGCCTTCGTGTCCCGGCTCACCGCCGACGGCATCAAGGCGGTGGTGGTCGGGCCCCGGAAGGACGCGGACCTCATCCTGCGGGCCATGCGCGCCGGGGCGAGCGAGTTCGTGGTCGCCGCGGAGCCCGACCACGTCCTCGAGGTGACGCGCGCCATGCTGCTCCCTGCCGGCGGCGCCGAGCTGGGCACGGTGACGACGGTCTTCGCGCCCAAGGGCGGCGTGGGCGCCACCACGCTGGCGGTCAACCTGGCCGGGGCCCTGGAGCGGCGGGGCGAGCCGACCTGCCTGCTCGACCTCGATCTGGAGATGGGCGACGTGCTGACCTTCCTCGACCTGTCCAGCTCCTACGGCATCGCCGACGTCGTCGCCAACCTGCACCGCCTCGACCGGGACCTCCTCGAGTCGTCCCTGCCGCGGCACAGGGCGGGATTCCACGTGCTGGCGCAGAGCAACAAGATCGAGGACGCCGAGGCCGTCGACGCGCCCGCCCTGGGCCGCCTGCTCGACTTCCTCCGGCGCCACTTCCGCCACGTGGTGGTCGACGGCGTGCGCGGCTTTGGCGACCTGCCGCTGGCGGCCCTCGACGCCAGCCACCGCGTCCTCCTGGTGGTGACGCAGGAGATCCCGGCCGTGCGCAACGCCCGGCGATGCGTCGAGCTCTTCCGCCGGCTGGGGTACGGCTCCGACCGGGTGAGGCTGGTCGTGAACCGGCACCAGAGGAAGTCGCGGATTCCGGACGACCTGCTCGCCCAGACGGCCGGGCTGGAGATCGCGGCGCGGGTGGGGAACGACTACCCGCTCGTCGATCGCTCGATCCACGCCGGCGAGCTGGTGGCGGACGGGGCGGGGCGCTCGTCCCTGGCGCGCGACCTCCTCGGCCTGGTCGATCTGGTGGTCGAGCCGCGCCAGGGCGCGGTCCGGGCCACCTCGCTCCTCCAGCGCGTCTTCGCGGGAAGGGTCGTGCCCGATGGCGCTTAGCGACCGCCTGAAGCAGCGCGACGGCGCCCTCTACGGGCCGGGCCTGGAGGCCACCAGCGAGGCGCACCTCTCCCTCAAGGGAGAGCTGCACCGGCGTGTCGTGGACAAGCTCGACGTCAAGGCGCTCCAGGCGCTGCCTCCCGAGACACTGCGCCAGGAGCTGCGCGACCTGCTCGGCTCCATGGTGGCGACGGCCCGGGCGCCGCTCAACCAGGCGGAGCGCGAGCGCATGGTCGAGGAGATCCTCGACGATCTCACCGGCCTCGGGCCGCTCGAGGCGCTCCTGCGTGACGACGGCATCTCCGATATCCTGGTGAACGGTCACGGCGCGGTGTTCGTCGAGCGCGGCGGGAAGCTCGAGCCGACGCGCATCCGCTTCGACGACGACGACCATCTGATGCGGATCATCAACCGCATCGTCTCGCGCGTCGGCCGCCGCGTGGACGAGACCTCGCCCATGGTCGACGCGCGCCTTCCCGACGGCTCCCGGGTGAACGCCATCATCCCGCCCCTGGCCCTGGACGGGCCAGCGCTCTCGATCCGCCGCTTCGGGGTCACCGCGCTCCGCGCCCGGGACCTGATCGCGGTGGGCAGCATCGCCCCCGCCGCCATGGCCTTCCTGGGGGCCTGCGTCCGGGCCAAGGCCAACCTGCTCATCAGCGGCGGCACCGGCTCCGGCAAGACCACGCTCCTCAACGCCCTGTCGGCCTTCATCCCGGAGACCGAGCGCATCCTCACCATCGAGGACTCGGCCGAGCTCAAGCTGCAGCAGCCGCACGTGGTCCGCCTGGAGACCCGCCCGCCCAACATCGAGGGCAAGGGCGAGATCACCGCGCGCGACCTGGTCCGCAACTCCCTGCGCATGCGCCCCGACCGCATCGTGGTGGGCGAGGTCCGCGCCGACGAGGTGCTGGACATGCTCCAGGCCATGAACACCGGCCACGAGGGCTCGATGACCACGGTGCACGCCAACTCGGCTCGCGACGCGCTCTCGCGCCTGGAGTCGATGGTGGGCATGGCGGGCCTGCCGCTCACCGAGCCTGCCATCCGGCAGATCATCTCGCGCGCCCTCCACGTCATCGTGCAGCTCTCCCGGGGCTCGGACGGGCGGCGGCGCGTCGTGAGCGTGGCCGAGATCACCGGCACGGAGGGCGCGACCATCACCATGCAGGAGATCTTCCGGTTCGACCAGCGCGGCGTCGACGGGAACGGCCGGGTGCAGGGGGAGATGGTGCAGACGGGGATCCGGGCGCGCATCCTCGATCGCGTCCAGCGGGCCGGCGTGGACGTGGCCGAGGTGGGGCGGAGCTTCTCGGAGGAGCGATGAGCGCCCTGCTGGCCATCCTGCTGGGCCTGGCCGCGGTCGCGGTCGTGGAGGCGGGCCTCTACGCCGCCCGGTTCGGGCGCGAGCGGCGCGAGGGCGAGCTCAAGCGACGGCTCAACGCCGTGGTCCCCGACGCGTCGGAGAACGACCGGGAGGCGCTCCTGCGGCGGGCGCGCTACGCCCGCAGCGCGGCCCTGGAGGCGCTGCTCGGGTCCATCCCTCCCGCGCGCCGGCTGGAGGCCCTGATCCAGCAGGCCGATTCGCAGGTGTCGGTGGCGCAGATCCTGGGCTGGTCGGCCGGCCTGGCCGGCACCGGCCTGTTCCTCGCCTTCGCCCTGGGGCGCTGGGTGCTGGTCCTCCTGGCCCTGGCGGGCGCTCTCGCGCCCACGCTCTGGCTCCTTCGCGCCCGCGCGCGCCGCAGCCGGCAGCTCTCGGAGCAGCTCCCCGAGGCGCTGGAGATGATGTCGCGCTCCCTCCGCGCCGGGCACGCGCTCACCGCCGGCTTCGAGATCGTCGCGCGGGAGATGCCGGCGCCGGTGAGCGTCGAGTTCGCCCGGGCCTTCGAGGAGCAGCGCCTGGGGCTGTCGTTCGATGACGCGGTTCGCCGGATGGCGGAGCGGGCCCCGCTGAACGGCGATGTCCGGATCTTCGCCATCTCCGCGGTGATCCAGCGCGAGACCGGGGGCAACCTGGCCGAGATGCTGGACAGCATCGCGCGGACCATCCGCGAGCGGTACCGCTTCCACGCCAAGCTCCGGGCACTGACCGCCGAGGGCCGCGCCTCGGCCCTGGTGCTCGGGGCCCTCCCCTTCCTGATGGCCTTCATCCTGGCCCTCGTGAACCCGGCCTACGTCGCCCTCCTGGTCACCGACCCCATGGGCAACGTCTTCCTGGCGATGGGGCTGGCGAGCTGGGCCTTCGGCCAGGTGGTGCTGTTCCGGATGACCAAGGTGGAGATCTAGGAGGCCGCATGGACCCGATCGCCATCGCGGTGGGGCTGCTCCTGGTGGGCGCCATGGCGCTGGCCGCCACCAGCGCCTGGTCCGTGAGCGCCCGCAACCGGGCGGCCCTGGAGCAGCGGCTCACCGGCTCCGGCGAGGCGCCCGCGGCGCCGGCCGAGCCCCGCCGGCCGGCCGCCATCCTGGCCCGGCTGCTGTCGCCGCTCGCGGCCCTGTCCAGGCCCAAGCGCCCCGACGACACGGGGCGACTCTCCTCGCAGCTGGCGAGGGCCGGCTTCCGGGGGCCCCACGCGGCTTCCATCTTCCTCGGGAGCCGGATGGCGGGCGCCCTCTCCGGGCTGGGCATCTTCGTGGCCGTCGCCGCCAATCGGGCCGAGCCCATTCCGGCCGGGCCCTCCCTGGGCGTCATCCTGTTCGCCGCCGGCTACTACCTGCCCGCCTGGTGGCTCTCCCGGCGGACGGCCCGGCGTCAGGCCGAGATCGAGCGCGGGCTGCCGGACGCCATCGACCTGCTGGTCACCTGCGTCGAGGCCGGCCTGGGGCTCGACGCCGCCATGCAGCGGGTGGCGGACGAGGTGGGCCTCGCCTATCCGGTGCTCTCCCAGGAGCTCCAGCTCAACTTCCTCGAGGTCAACGCCGGCATCCCGCGCGTCGAGGCCTTTCGACGCCTGGCGGAGCGCACCGGCGTGGTCGAGCTCAAGTCGCTGGCGGCCACCCTCAACCAGACCGAGATCTTCGGAACCAGCGTGGCCGGCGCACTCCGCGTACAGGCCGACGGAATGCGGATCCGGCGCATGCAGCGCGCCGAGGAGCGGGCGGCCACCGTCTCCGTGAAGCTCACCATCCCGCTCGTCCTCTTCATCCTCCCGTCTCTCTTCGCCGTGGTCCTGGGCCCCGCCGTGGTCAACGTCGCCAAGGCCCTCCTTCCGACACTCGGGGGTCGCCGATGAGCCGCCGGATCGCCGCCGCGCTCGCCGCCAGCCTCGCCCTCTCCTGCGCCGGCCACCGCCAGGCGTCCGCCGCCGTGCAGGTGAAGCTGGCGCTGGCGCGCGAGCTCGAGAAGCGCGGGCTGAGGGACGCGGCCTTCGAGGAGGTCGACCAGGCCTGCCGCCAGGCGCCCCGGGACGGCGCCGCGCGGGCCCTGCGCGGGTCCCTGCTCGCGGAGCGCGGGCTGATCACGGAGGCGGAGGCGGACCTGCGCGACGCGGTCCGCCTGGCGCCGGACCTGCCCGAGGCCCACGCCGGGCTGGCCATCGTCCACGAGCGCCAGCGGCGCCTCGAGGAGGCCGAGGCCGAGCACCGGCGGGCGCTGGAGCTCGCGCCGGGCAACGCGCACTACCTCAACAACCTCGGGTATGCCCTTCTCACCCACGGGAAGCCGGCCGCGGCGCTGCCGGTGCTGCTCCAGGCGGCGCGGGTCGACCCGCTGAGCCGGCGGGTGCGCACCAACCTGGGCTTCGCCCATGCCGCGCTGGCCGACTACCCCCGCGCCGCCCGCGCCTTCGAGCTGGGCGGCACGCCGGCGGAGGCCCAGAGCAACCTCGGCCTCGCGTACGAGCGGGCCGGGAACCTGGCGCAGGCGCGGGAGCACTACGCCCGGGCGCTGCGCCTGGATCCCGGGCTGGCGGTGGCGCGCACCAACCTCGCCCGCCTCGACGCCGCCAGGCCGGAAGCCCGTCTCGACCCCGCCCCGGCCCCGGTGGCCGAGGCTCCGGACCTCGATCGACCACCTGGAGGCCAGCCATGAAGCTCGCCCTCGCCGTCACCGCCACGCTGCTCGCCGCCTGCGGCGGCCGGGCCCACTTCGAGCCGGCGTACGGCCGCTCCACCCGCGCCCAGTTCGCGGCACAGCGGGAGCCCCCCGGCGCCCGTCCGGCGAAGGCCGCCACCGGCCTCGACGCCCAGGAGGCGTCGATCATCGCCTCCAACTACCGCCGGAGCCTCTCCCCCAAGGAGGCCCAGCAGCAGACCAAGGCCGAGCCCGTCCTGGTGGTCGCGCCGCAGCAGCAGGGCGGCCTGCGGGCGATGCTGCCGCTGCCGTCCGTGCCCAAGGAGTGAGTCATGGGCGCACGCTCTCGACGTCGCCGGCGCGAGCGCGGCGCCGTGGCGGTGGTGGTCGCCCTGGTGCTCGCCGTCCTGCTCGCGTTCCTCGGGCTCACCCTCAACGCCGGGCATGGGACGAGCGTGCGCGGCGAGCTGCAGAACGCCACCGACGCCGCCGCGCTGGCGGCGGCCCGGGAGCTGAACGGGCAGCTCGGCGGCGAGCAGGCGGGGCGGCTGATGGCGGGGGCCTACTCGGCGCTCCACGACACGGACGGGTCGCAGCCGGTGAACATCGACGTCGCCGCGGACGTGACCTTCGGCGCCTGGGACTTCGGCAGCTCGACGTTCACGCCGACGGGGACGACCGGCGCCGAGCTCCTCGCCACCAACGCGGTCCGCGTCCGGGCGGGGCGCGAGGCGAGCCGCGGGAACGCCCTGCCGGTGTGGCTCTCCTCCTTCCTCGGGAACACGGCCAGCATGGA
The DNA here is from genome assembly GCA_035455425.1 of Anaeromyxobacteraceae bacterium. Taxonomy (GTDB): domain Bacteria; phylum Myxococcota; class Myxococcia; order Myxococcales; family Anaeromyxobacteraceae; genus JACRMN01. Next base: position 7,435 of record DATIFE010000171.1, read on the forward strand.
CGCCCGCTCCGCGGCGGTGGCGGTGGGGGGCGGGCCCTGCGAGACGAGGTGCGTCATCCCGCTGGCCTTCGCGGACTGCAGCCTGGTGGACGCCTCGGGCGCGCTCCGCTGCGACCAGACCCTGGTCTTCCGCAACGCCATCGAGGACAACGCCGGGCTGACGGGACTGGGAGACGGAGCCAACACCTCCGTCGAGAGGAGCATCCTGCGCGCCGTCGACACCGGGCAGGGCTGCATGAACGTGAGCACTGGCGAGGTCATCACCATCCAGAACGGGAACAACTTCAACCCGCTCTACAGCGGGTTCAGCGCGCTGGTGGGGCGGACCGTGAGCGCCCCGGTCGTCCATCCCTACGGATGCCCGACGAACCCCCGCTTCAACCAGGACTACCCGGTGCTGGGGTTCGCGTCCTTCACCATCGACTACGTGGGCAACGTCGGCCCCGACCCGAGGTGCCCCGACGGCCAGGGCCCCTGCGTCCAGGTCACCATGAAGTGCGACCAGACGACCAACGACCCGCAGACCGGCTGCGGCTTCTTCGGGCTGCGGACGCTCACCTCCCGGCTGGTCCAATGATGGCGGGTGACGCGCCATCCGGCAGGAGGCCGCTCGTCACGGCGGGGGGGCTACGGCGGGCCTTCGTGGACCTGTCCCTGGCCGCCCTGTGCCTGGCGTTCGCCTGGGCCCAGCTCGTGGAGTTCGCGCGATCGCACCGGCCGAGCGCCCTGCTCATCGTGGTCACCGAGATCCTCTTCGCCGGCTTTTTCCTGGTTCGCCGCCCGGCCGACGCCGTCTCGCGCTCCCCGTGGGACTGGATCGCGACCGCGGGCGGCGTGCTCGCCCCGCTGCTCCTGCGCCCGAGCGCCGCCGGGCACGACCTGCTCGCCGCGCAGGTCCTCCAGATCGTCGGCGGGGTGGGGTCCTTGTTCGGCGTCCTCCACCTGAACCGCAGCGTCGGCGTCGTCCCGGCGCACCGCGTGGTGCGGTGGCGGGGAGCCTACCGGCTGGTCCGCCACCCGCTCTACGCCTCCTACCTGCTCACCGGCGCCGGCTACGTCCTCTCCAACCCCAGCGCCGCCAACGCCGTCGTGCTGGCGGCCGGGATGGCCTTCCAGGTGGCCCGCATCTTCAACGAGGAGCGCTTCCTCTCGCGCTACCCCGAGTACCGGAGGTACCAGGCGCTGACGCGGTGGCGCCTCATCCCCTACGTCTTCTAGCGGCCCGGGTCAGCCCCGGAAATCCTTCCCCACCACGTACACCTCGTAGGAGGACTCGCGGGTGGCCCGGGGCCGGGCCACGTGCACCTCCCCGAAGCGGGCGGCCACCTCGCGGCGGAAGGCGGGGAAGTCCCCGCCCATGAAGACCTTGACGACGAAGGAGCCGCCGAGCCGGAGCGCCTCGCCGGCGACATGGAGCGCCGTCCGGGCGAGCTCGAGCGAGCGCGCCTCGTCGGTCACCTTCACGCCGATGGTCCGGGGCGCCATGTCGCTCGTCACCAGGTCGAAGCGGCCGGGATGGAGGGCGCGGATGCGCTCGAGGGCGTCCGGCGCCAGGAGGTCCACCGCGGCGGTGCGCACCCAGGGCTTGCCCAGGTTGCGGATGGGCTCCTTGTCCACGCCCACCGCCACGCCCTTCTCGCCCACCTCCTCCGCCAGGACCTGGAGGAATCCTCCCGGGGCGGCGCCCAGGTCGAGCACCGCCTGCCCCCGGCCGAGCAGCCGGCGGCGCCGCACGATCTCCTCGATCTTGTACGCCGAGCGGGCCCGCAGCCCCTCCCGGCGGGCCCGCCGGGTGTAGAAGTCCTTCGGGTCGTAGGGCTTCGCCATGCGCCTCGGGCCGCGCGGCGCATCGATTGCCCGCGGGGCGCTCCGGCACTATCCTCGCTGCGTCGTCCCCGTCAAGCGGCATGCTCCCCTGGAAACCTCTCCTCGTGTCGCTGCCCGTGGCCCTGGCGGGCGGCTGGGCGCTGGCCAGCGCCAGCGCCCGGCTCGAGGAGCTGCGCGCGGAGATGGCCCGGCTCGAGGCCGCCGGGCGGGCCGAGGGCGAGTCCTTCGTGCGGACGCTCGAGGGAGCCCACGCCGAGCGGCAGCTCGAGCACTTCGACCGGCGGCGCGCCCTGGCGCTGGAGCAGGCGCGCGCCCGCCGCGACCAGCTCCTCGGGGTCCTGGGGCTCGTCGCCGCGGTGCTGCTCTTCGCCGGCGCCCGGGCCGTGCGGCGCATCGGCGCCGAGGTCGACGAGGAGAGGCGCCGGCTCTCCGGTGGCGACGGAGGGGCCGGCTCCGGCGCCGGCTAGCACCGGAATCGGGGACCGGGCCGGTCGGGAATCGCCTTTCGGGAAGGACGCTTGGAGCGCGTGCCGCGGCGCCGTTCTCCTTGACTCCGCGCTCCGCACTCCGGTAAACGAGGGGTCCCGCCCGCCCGTAGGGAGAGAGAGGAAGACCGATGGCGACGACGATCACCGAGGAATGCATCAACTGCGGCGCCTGCGAGCCCGAGTGCCCCAACGGCGCCATCAGCCAGGGCGAGGACATCTACATCATCGACCCGAAGCTCTGCACCGAGTGCGTCGGCTTCCACGACGAGGAGGCCTGCGCCACGGTGTGCCCGGTCGACTGCTGCGTTCCCGATCCCAACAACACCGAGACCGAGGAGCAGCTCTACGCCCGCCTCGGCACCGTCCACCCCGACAAGACGTTCCCGCCGCTCGCGGACCTCCCGGCGAACCTCTCCCGCTTCCGCAAGGCCTCGTGAGGCGGACCCGCCCGGGGGCGGGACCTCGGGATGCCTCGCGCGCCGCCCGGGTGCGCGGGGCATTTGCCTGTTAGGAGACGGGGATGGGCACCCTCACCGGCGGGCAGCTCGTGGCGCGGATGCTGAAGCAGGAGGGCATCGGCACCGCCTTCACGCTCTCCGGCCTCCACGTCGCGCCCATCTACGCCGGCTGCGTCGACGAGGGGATCCGGCTGGTGGACACGCGCCACGAGCAGGCGGCGGCCCACGCCGCCGACGCCTGGGCCCGGCTGACGCGCGGGGTGGGGGTGGCCATCGTCACCGCCGGTCCGGGGGTGACCGACGCCGTCACCGGCGTGGCCAACGCCTGGGCGGCCAACGTGCCGCTGCTGCTCATCGGCGGGGCGGCGCCGACCTTCAACCAGGGTCGCGGCTCGCTCCAGGAGATGCCCCAGACGCAGCTCTTCCAGGGCATCACCAAGTGGTCGGACCGCATCCCCTCCCCCGACCTCGTCCCCTCCTTCCTGGCCAAGGCCTTCCGCGTGGCCCGCGCCGGGAGGCCCGGCCCGGTCTTCCTCGAGATCCCCTGGGACGTCCTCTCCAACGGCGCCGACGAAAGCCTGGCCGGGGCGCAGCGGCTCTACCGGACCGACGCGCGCTCCCCGGGCGACCCCCGGAAGCTCGACGAGGCGCTCGCCGTCCTGGCCAAGGCCGAGAGGCCGGTGGTGCTCGCCGGCTCGTCCGTCTGGTGGGACGACGCCCCGGGGGTCCTCGACCGCCTGGCGCGCAAGACCGGGCTCCCGGTGTACCTGAACGGCATGGGGCGGGGCTGCCTGCCCGAGGACCACCCCTCCTTCCTGCAGCTCTCGCGCAAGGAGGCGCTGGCCCAGGCCGACGCGGTGCTGGTGGTGGGCACGCCGCTCGACTTCCGCGTCGGGTACGGGAGCGAGCCCACCTTCGCCGCCGGCGCCCGGGTGATCCAGGTGGACGGCGACGCCGCCGAGATCGGCCGCAACCGCCCCATCGACGTGGGCATCGTGGGCGACTCGCGGAGCGTGCTCGAGCAGCTCGAGGCCGGCGCCCGGCGCTTCGGCGGCCCGGGCTGGCTCGGGTCCCTCCGCGACCTCGAGGGCCAGCGGCGCGAGAAGCAGCGGGCCTTCGAGGAGAGCGACCAGCGGCCCATCCACCACTTCCGCCTGGCCAGGGCGCTCGACCGGGTGGCCGGGAAGCGCGACGTCACCTACGTCGCCGACGGCGGCAACGTGGTGGCGGTGGCCGCCAAGGTGCTGCGGGTCCCGGGCCCGGGCCGCTGGCTCGACCCCGGGCCGCTCGGCTGCCTGGGGGTGGGCGCCCCCTTCGCCATCGCCGCCAAGGCCCTCTCGCCCGAGAGGCCGGTGTGCGTCATCCAGGGCGACGGATCGTTCGGGCTCAACGGCATGGACTTCGAGACCGCGGTGCGCTTCGATCTCCCCATGGTGGTGGTGGTGGGGAACGACGCCGCCTGGGGGCAGATCCTCATCCCCCAGCGCGCCATGCACGGCGCGGACAGGGCCGTCGCCACCCGGCTCGCCTCCACCCGCTACGACCGGATCGTGGAGGCCATGGGCGGCCGGGGAGAGCACGTCGAGGACCCCGCGGACCTCGAGCCGGCGCTGGAGCGCGCCTTCGACTCCGGGGCGGTGTACTGCGTCGACGTCGCCATCGACCCGGAGGCGGCCGCCGCGTCGGGCGCCGCCGGCTACGCGGTGTAGCAGCCCTTTTCCCCGTCGGAGGTCCGCATGCCCGCCCTTCCCCGCCTCGATCGCAAGAACGCCGCCGTGCTGGTGATCGACATCCAGGAGCGGCTCGTCCCCGTCATCTGGAGCTACGAGCGCCTGGAGAAGTACGCCAAGGCGATGATCATGGCCGGCCTCGAGCTCGGGCTCCCGGTGCTCGCCACCGAGCAGTACCCCAAGGGGCTCGGGCCGACGATGCCCTCCATCCGCGAGATCCTGCCGTCGGCGCCCATCGCCAAGGTGCACTTCTCCTGCGGCGCCGACCCGACGTTCGCAAAGGCGCTCGCCGAGACCGGCCGCAAGCAGGTGATCGCCGTCGGGATGGAGACCCACGTCTGCGTCTTCCAGACGGCGCGGGACCTGGTGGCCCAGGGCTACGAGGTGCACGTCTGCGCCGACGCCGTCTCCAGCCGCACCGAGGAGCACCGGCGGGTGGCGCTGGAGCTCATGCGCCAGGGCGGCGTGGTGATCACCTCGGCGGAGACGGCCATCTTCGACCTGCTCCACCAGGCCGGCACCGCCGAGTTCAAGCGCGTCTCGGCGTTCGTGAAGTAGCCGGCCGGCCTACCCGAGCTTGTAGCCGAACTTCCGCAGGAGCCCGATCCGCTCCCGGACCTCGGCCTCGCCCTCGACGCCCAGCGGCGCGCCGCCGTCGACGACGCCCAGGATGCCGCGCCCCTGCCCGGTGGTGGCCACGATCACCTCCACCGGGTTCGCGGTGGCGCAGTAGACGCGGCAGACCTCGGGCACCGCCTTCACCTGGTTGAGCACGTTCACCGGGAAGCCGTTCCGGAGCATGATGGCGAAGGAGTGGCCGGCGCCGATGGCCCGGGCCGCGCGCACCGCCAGGTCCGTGAGCTCCGGGTCGTTGCCGGAGCGGCGCACCAGCCGCGGCCCCGACGACTCGCAGAAGGCGACGCCGAACTTGAGGTGCATGGAGGTCCCGGCGAGCGCCTCGTGGAGGTCCTCGACGGTCTTGATGAAGTGGGCCTGGCCCAGGATGAGGTTCACGTCCTCGGGCTTCTCCACGGCGACGGTCTCGAGGTTCATGGGCGGCCTCCGCGGCGAAGATGCCCCTTCCGCCGGGCGGGCGCCAGCGCGCCGAGGCGGCGGCCCGCGCAGCCCCGGCGCGCCGCCGTCCCGCCGTTGACCGTCCCTCGCCCGGGTGCTACCTATCCCCTCCCCGCAGTTCCCGGGGCGTAGCGCAGCCTGGTAGCGCACTTGCTTGGGGTGCAAGTGGTCGCTGGTTCAAATCCAGTCGCCCCGACCATCGAGGCCCGCGGTCTGACGGAGGTATCCGGGAGACCGCGGGCCTCATCTCAAAAGG
>DATIFE010000172.1:0-5733 GCA_035455425.1 Anaeromyxobacteraceae bacterium
CCGCCTGGAGCAGTGCCGGCGCGAGCTGCCGGCGCTGCAGCACCGGCGGCTGTAGCTCCAGGATCCTTCCCGTTCGTCCTGAGCGTAGCGCCGAGCCGGCGCCCGTGCGCTCCCAGCCGGCGCGAAGTCGAAGGACGAACGGTCCGCTGCTACCGCGCCTTGCCCGGCTCCCCGCGGTCGCGCCACTGGAAGTAGACCCGCACCAGGTCGCTCGCAGCCGCGGCGGCGTCGCGGGCGCCGAGCCCCTCGGGCACGAAGACCACCACCGCCACCTGCGGCGCGTCATCCGGGGCGAAGCCGGCGAACCAGGCGAGCGGCTCCTCCTGCCCCCGCACCGGCGCCGTGCCGGTCTTCCCGGCGATGGGGAGGTCGCTGGCGGCCGCGCCGGTGCCGCTCTGCACCGCATCGCGCATGCCTCGCACCAGGTCCTCCAGCTCCTCGCGCGACCCCACCTTGCCGCGCGCCGACGGCTCGCCGGCGCTCCGCGGGGACCAGAGGGTGCCGCCGTTGGCGATGGCGCCGGCCAGCGACAGCGCCTGGAGGCCGGTGATCTCGAGCCCCTCCATCCGGCCCACGGCGAAGTCCGGGGCCGAGAGCTCCGGAAGCGGGTCGGGGAGCGTCCCCGCCGCCTCCCCCGGGGCGTCGGAGCCGGTGGTCCGGCCGAGCCCCAGGTCGCGCGCCGCCTGGAGGAGCCGCGCCGGCCCCAGGAGCCGCGCCATCTTGTAGAACCACACGTCGCAGCTCTCGGCGATCGCCTGGCGCAGGCCCAGCCGCCCGTGGCCGTCGCGCCGCCAGCAGAGCCTCACCTTGCCGCGGTGCAGGTCCCGGCCGGTGCACTCGAAGCTGCGGGTCGCCATGTCGGCGCGGATGGCCGCCCAGGCGACGACCAGCTTCATGAGCGAGCCGGGCGGGTGGCCGCGGGTGACGAGCTCGTCCGGCCTCACCAGGGCCAGCAGCCGGCCGGTCGAGACGTCCATCAGCGCGCCGGCCGCGTCGCGCGGCAGGGCGCGCTCCGCCTCTCCCTGGAGCGACAGGGGCGCGATCGTCAGGAGCGCGGCGAGGAGCGCGGCTCCCGGCATCTCGTCAGAACGCGAACAGGATGCCGCCGGACCAGCCGATGGTCTTCTCGTCGGAGAGATCCCAGCTCTTGCTCGAGCCGAAGTCGTCCACCTTGGTTCGGGTGGCCTCGAGGAAGAGGTAGGTGTGGTTGACTCCGACGTCGCGGTCCATCTCGCGCGCCAGGGTGGGATCGAGGAAGTCGAGCAGGAAGCAGAGCCCCAGCGCCGCGCTCCAGCCGTTGGTGGCCCCCTGGCCCGACGGCCCGCCGATCACCTGGGCCGTGCCGCCGCCGCCGTTGGTCACCCACCACTGCCACCGCTCCAGCGAGGCGCGGGCGTAGGGAGCGAACGGCACCTTCTCGACGAAGGGGTCGAAGCGGTAGGTGAGCGACAGCGACAGGGGCAGGATGCGGAAGGACGTGTCGTCGCCCGAGGGCGTGGTCGTCCCCTGGATGAGGCCCTTCCCGGTCTTCTGGAACCAGCCGATGCCGAAGCCGAGGTCGAGCGTCCCGAACCCGGCGTAGAGCGAGCCCGCCACCTGGGCCTTGTAGATGAAGTTGCGCCCGGTGCCGAAGATGTCGCGGTAGGGGGTCGCGGTGCCGCCGAACTCGGAGTCGATGTTGGGCCGGTAGCCGCCCATCTGGAGCTGGAAGGAGCCGACCCGCGGCGACTCGGCCAGGGCCGGCGAGGCGGCGAGGAGCAGCGCGGTGGCGACGATCGCTCTCACGGCCGCCTCCTGCGGAGCCGCCGCGCAAGTGGCACCAGCGCGAGGAGCGCGAGCATACCCGCGCTCCCGCCGCAGCCGCCCTGCTCGCGCCCGCCGGCGGCCTGGTAGAGCCTCCAGAAATCGTCCACCGGGACGGGGCTGCCCGGCACGGCTGCCGATGGCGTGCCGGGGTTGAGGGCATCGCTGGTCGCGGTCACGGTCACGTCGTAGCAGGCGCCATTGGTGAGGCCGCCGAGGCGGTAGGAGGTGGAACCGGCTCCCGTGACGGTGTGGCTACCCGCTGCCCCTCCCGGGTTGCAGTTCGTGTGGCTCGCGTCCGGCGGGACCGGCGTGGCCGTCACCGTGTAGTAGCTGACGGTCGGGCCGCCGGTACCCGCGGACCAGCGGACGGTGAGGGCGCTGTCGCCCGGCGTGACGCTGGTGATGGCAGGGGTTGCGGGCAGCCGCGTGTCCACCACCAGCACCGCCGTGGCCTTCGCCCCGTCCTGTACCGAGGCCTGGCCCGAGTCGTAGACCGTGACGCAGAGGTTCACGTTGGTCACGGTCGTGCTGACGGCGCAGCCCACGGTGAGCGGAACCAGGATCTCCGTGACGGCCTGGATGTTGCCCGTGGGCGGCCAGCTCCCGCTCTGCCCGTTCGTCAGCTGGAAGCCGCTGGTGAGGTCCACGATGTCGGTCGAGGGGGTGAACGTCGACGTGGGGCAGGCCTGGGTCGTGGCGTACACCTTGTAGTAGGTGCCCGCCGCGGGCACCCCCGAGAGCAGCCACGTCAGGTTGAGCGCGGTCGGCGTCAGGATCGCGCCGTCCTGGTTCACGCCGCTGCACTCGGCGATGTTGATGACGCCGTCGTTCTGCCCGCCGTCCTGGGTGTCGCTCGTCTCGGCGATGCTGATCACTCCCGCCGTCTGCGCGAGCGCGGCGGACGGCGGAAGGCTCGAAAGGCAGAGAAGGAGCGCGACGCGGGTGCGCATGGCGGGCCGGATTGTGCAACGGGGGGGCCAGGGGGGCAAGGGCGCAAGCACGCGCGCCCCGGGGGTTTTCGGCAGGGCCCGGCGCGTCCGCCGGGGACTCCGGGTGACAATGTGGCAAGGCGGCCACCGCCTCGCCGCCGCGCCTGCCAATTTGTCAGCCGGTCAGCCGGCCCCGAGGTGCCGCCCGGCGACCAGCCGGGCCACCTCCACCAGGTTCGTGGCCCCGCCCCTTCGCAGGTTGTCCACCGCGAGGAACAGCTCGAGCCCGTTCTCCCGCGTCGGATCCTGGCGCACCCGTCCCGCGAGCACGGCGTCGTCGTTCACGGAGAGCATGGGCATGGGGTAGAGCCGCTCCGCGGGGTCGTCGATCACCTTCACGCCCGCGGCGCCCCGCAGGAGCGCCCGCGCCTCCTCGGCCGCGAGCGGCTTCCGGGTCGTGAGGCTCACCACCGCCGCGTGGCCGTAGAACACCGGGACGCGCACCGCGGTGGCCGAAACCGCCAGCTCCCCGCCGAGGACCCGCGCCAGGTCCGCCGCGAGGAGCGCCTCGGCCTCGATCCCGCCGCCCGGCTCGCCCGCGCGGCTCGCGTCCGGCACCAGGTTGAAGGCCAGGCGGTAGGGGATGGCCGCCGGCGGATCGGGCTCGCGCCCCGTCATGAGCGCCAGGGACTCCGACTCGAGCTGCGCGATGCCGGCCCGCCCCGCTCCCGAAGCCGACTCGAGCGCCACCACCCCGGCGCGGGCCAGGCCGGCGGCGTCGCGGATGGGCCGGAGCGCCAGCGCCAGCGCCGGGACGAGGCCGCAGGCGCTGGCGGCGATGCCCCTGGGGAGCAGCGCTGCCTCCTCCGGGTTCACCTGCGGCACCAGGAGCGGCACCCCGGCGTCGCCGCGGAATGCGCTCGAGGCGTCGACGACCAGGCACCCCTCCGCCCGAGCCACCTGGGCCCAGGCCCGGGCGGCCGCCGCGGGCGCGGCCAGGAGCGCCAGGTCCGAGCCGCGGAAGGACCCCTGGCGCACCTCCTCCACCCGGAGGTCCTCGCCCTGGAAGGGCACCGCCCCGCCGGCCGAGCGCCCCGAGGCCAGGGGCCGGAGCGACGCCACCGGGACGTCGAGGTCCTCGAGGACCTCGAGCGCGGCGCGCCCGACGGCGCCGGTGGCGCCCACCAGGGCCAGGCGGAGCGGGCGCTCGGCCATGGCGCCCTACTTCGCGGCGATGAAGCCTTCCTTGGTGAGGAGCTCGGCGGTGAGCACCGCGCCCCCGGCCGCGCCGCGCACGGTGTTGTGCGACAGCGCCACGAACCTCCAGTCGAAGAGGGCGTCGGGGCGCAGGCGCCCGATGGCCACGCCCATGCCGCCGCCGATGTCGCGGTCGAGCCGGGTCTGCGGCCGGGACTCGTCCTCGAAGTAGGTGAGGAACGGCTTCGGCGCGCTGGGGAGCCCGAGCTCCTGCGGCTTGCCCTGGAACGACCTCCAGCGGGCCAGGATCTCGTCCCGGGACGGCTTCTTCGAGAGCTCCACGAAGACCGCGGCCATGTGGCCGTCGGAGGCGGGGACCCGGATGCACTGGGCGCTGATGACCGGCTCGGCCGCCGGCACGATCCGGCCGTCCTTCATCGAGCCCCAGATCTTCATGGGCTCCTTCTCGCTCTTCTCCTCCTCGCCCTTGATGAAGGGGATGAGGTTGTCGACCATCTCCGGCCAGGTCTCGAACGTCTTCCCGGCGCCGCTGATCGCCTGGTAGGTGCAGACCGCGATGCGCTTCGGCCCGAAGGCCAGGAGCGGGTGGATGGCCGGCACGTAGCTCTGCAGCGAGCAGTTGGGCTTCACCGCGATGAAGCCGCGCCTGGTCCCCAGGCGGCGCCGCTGGGCCTCGACGATGCCCGTGTGCTCCGGGTTCAGCTCCGGGATCATCATGGGCACGTCGGGCGTGCCCCGGTGGGCTGAGTTGTTGGAGACCACCGGCGTCTCGGCGCGGGCGTAGTCCTCCTCGAGCCTGGCCGTCTCCTCCTTGGTCATGTCGACGGCGCAGAAGACGAAGTCCACCTCGGGGGCGATGCGCGCGACCTCGGAGGCGTTCCGGACCTCGAGCCTGGCCGTGGCCGCAGGCACCGCGGACTTGAGCGCCCAGCGCCCCTTCACCGCCTCGGCGTAGGTCTTCCCGGCCGAGGACGCGCTCGCGGCCACCAGCGTCACCTCGTACCAGGGATGGCTCTCGAGCAGCGAGACGAAGCGCTGCCCCACCATGCCAGTGGCTCCGAGGACTCCGACCTTCAGCTTCTTCTGGCTCATCTGCATCTCCCGCCCCTTCCTGGGGGCCGGGCAGGATACCAAAACGGGTACCGCGCCATCCAGCCCTACGCGAGCAGGTCCGCCAGCGCCATCTCCAGATCGGGGAACTGGAACCGGTACCCGAGCTCCAGGGCCCGGGCCGGCAGCACGCGCTGGCTCGCGGTGACCACCTCCGCCACCTCTCCCACCGCCACCCGGACGGCGAGCAGCGGCGCCGGGAGGAGGCTCGGGCGGCCCAGGGCGCGGCCCAGGGCCTTGGCCAGGTCGCGGTTCCGAACCGGGGCCGGGGCCGCGGCGTTGACGGGTCCACTGGCCCTCGGCTCCCCGAGAGCCCAGAGGAGGAGCCCCACCTCGTCGGCGAGGTGGATCCACGGCTGCCAGAAGGCGCCGTCGCCCATGGGGCCGCCGGCGAAGAGGCGGAAGGGGAGCGCCATGCGGGGGAGCGCCCCGCCCTCGCGCGCCAGCACGAGCCCGGTGCGGAGCAGGACCAGGCGCGCCCTCGTCGCCGCCGGCGCCGCGGCTTCCTCCCACTCCCGGCACGTCGTGGCGAGGAAGTCCGTGCCCCCGGGCGAGGCCTCGGTGAGCTCCTCGTCGCCCCGCGAGCCGTAGAAGCCGACCGCGCTCGCCTGGACCAGGACCCCGGGCCCGCCCGCGGCGACGGCGGCGGCGACGTTTCGCGCGGCCAGGA
>DATIFE010000173.1:0-13986 GCA_035455425.1 Anaeromyxobacteraceae bacterium
GCTCCTGGCCGCCGACGCCCGGGCCCTCCCGGCGGGGCGCGCCCGGGCCGAGTCCTCCGCCGCCGCCCTGCGGCGGAGGGTCCGGGCCGCGCTGGCCGCTCGTCCCCCGCTCTCCCCGGCCGACCTCCGCATCGACGGCCGGGAGGTGATGGCCCTGCTGGGCCTCCCGCCCGGGAAGGAGGTGGGCGAGGCGCTGCGCCACCTCCTCGACCGGGTCCTGGAGGAGCCGCGCCGCAACACCCGGAAGGCCCTCGAGGCGGATCTCCGGTCGTGGTGGGCGGCCCGGCACCCCTGAACCGGCGCGGGGCCCGGCGTATACTCCGCAGCGGAGCGGCGGCATGGGCCATGAACTGGACCGGGCGGGGCTCGAGGCCCTGGTGGCGTCACTGGGCGCGCAGGTGGCCGAGTCGGATCGGCTCCGCAGCGCCTTCATGAAGGACGTGGCCCACGAGCTCTCCACGCCGCTGACGCCGCTCGCCGGCTACCTCAAGATCCTGCTGTCCGACAAGATGGGCCCGCTCACGCCGCAGCAGCGCAAGGTGGCCGAGGCCATGGCCGCGGCGGTGACCCGCCTCACCCGCGTGGTCGAGAACCTGTCCGACTTCGCCAGCCTCTCGGCGGGCCAGGCGGCGGCCCTGGCCACCGACGTCGACCCCGACGCCCTGGTGGCCGAGGTGGTCGAGGAGCAGCGGGCAGCCATCAAGGAGGCACGCCTGCACGTGCAGGTCGTCCCCTCCGGCGGCGGCACGGTGAGGGCCGATCCCCGGAAGCTCCGGCAGGCGTTCTCCAACCTCTTCGGGAACGCGGTGAAGTTCTCGCCCCACGGCGGCGAGGTGCTGGTCGAGAGCCGCCGCGCCGAGGGGAAGCTCCGCATCGCCATCTGGGACCAGGGTCCGGGCATCCCGCGCGAGGACCAGGCCCACGTCTTCGAGCCCTTCTTCCACGCCACGCGGACGGCGCGCAGCGGCGAGGCGCGCCTCCCCGGCTCGGGCCTGGGCCTGCCGGTGGCCGCCCGCATCGCCGAGGCGCACGGCGGCCGGGTGGTGGTGGAGAGCCCGCCGGCGGAACAGAGGCCCGCCGGGAGCGGGCACCAGTTCAGCGGCACCCGGGTGGTGCTGGAGATCCCGGCGTAGTGCGCGTGCTGGTGGCCATGTCGGGCGGGGTGGACTCCTCCGCCGCCGCCGCGCTGCTCGCCGACCAGGGGCACGAGGTCGTGGGCCTGGCGCTGCGGGTCCACGACGCCTCCGATCCGGCGCGCGGCCGCACCTGCTGCGGCCCGGCCGACCTGGAAGACGCCCGCGCCGCGGCCCGCGCCCTCTCCATCCCCTTCTTCGTGGCCAACGCCGAGGAGGCCTTCGGCCGCGCCGTGGTCGATCGCTTCGTGGACGACTACCTCTCCGGCCTGACCCCCAATCCCTGCGTCGCCTGCAACAGCCAGGTGAAGTTCGACTGGCTCCTGCGCCGGGCGCGCGCCCTGGGCGCGCGGCTGGCCACCGGCCACTACGCCCGCGTCGAGCCGCGCCCGGGCCGCCTGGCGCTCCTGGCCGCCCGGCACCCGGAGAAGGACCAGAGCTACTTCCTCTACGGGCTCTCCCAGGACGCGCTCGCCGAGACGCTGTTCCCGGTGGGCGAGCTCGAGAAGCCCGAGGTGCGCCGCATCGCCGAGCGCCACCGGCTCCCCAACGCCCGCAAGGCCGAGTCGCAGGAGATCTGCTTCGTCACCCGGGGGAGCGCGGCCGACTTCGTGGCGCTGCGGGCGCCGGGGCGGGTGCGCCCGGGCGAGGTGGTGTCGACCTCCGGCGAGGTGCTGGCGAGCCACGCCGGGATTCACCGCTTCACGGTGGGCCAGCGGCGCGGGATCGGCGCCGCCGGTCCGGCCCCGCGCTACGTGGTGCGGCTCGAGCCGGAGTCGGCGCGGGTGGTGGTGGGGACCGCCGCCGAGGCCTCGCGCGACGCCTTCCAGGTGCGCGAGGCCAGCTGGGTGGCCGGCTCGCCGCCGCCGGGGCCGCGCCAGCTGCGGGTCCGGGTGCGGCACCGGCACGAGGGAGAGGAGGGCACGGTGCTCCCCGGCGGGCGCGGCGCGGAGGTGCGGCTCCGCCGGCCGGTGCGGGGCGTGGCGCCGGGCCAGGCGGCCGTCTTCTACGACGGCGACGAGGTGGTGGGCGGAGGAAGGATTGCCTGAGGGCGCCCGGGCCCCCGCACCCCGGCCCGCGCACCACCCGTGACCTTGCCGGCCGGCCGGACCGGGTCTATCAAGGCCTGATGCAGCTGCCCGACGGCCGCGTGGTCCCCGACCTGCGCCTCGACCCCGGCGAGGTGGAGCGCTGCCGCGCGCTCGCCGACCGGGTGACGGAGCAGGTGCTGGCCTTCGTGCGGCGCCACACCACGGTGTCCATCGAGCGCGCGGTGCTGCGGCTCCTCGGGTTCCACGCCGCCGGGCCCCGCGGCGTGCCGCACGTGAACCTGATGGTCGACGAGCTCCACGCCCGCGGGCTGCTGGGGCGCGGCGCGGCCTTCTGGCTCGGCTACGCCCTCCGCACCGGGGCCCGCGACCCCGCCCGCATCGTGGAGAAGCTGGCCGGCCTGCCCCGGGCGCCGCCGCCCCTCCCGCCGGGCGAGGAGGCCGCCTTGATGGACGAGATGCGGGGGGAGGCCCGCGCCGCCGCGGCGGAGCTCGAGCGCCGGGTGGCGCAGCGCGACGCCCTCCGGGGCGAGCTCGGGGTCGGCGAGCGGCCGCACAAGTACGTGATCGTGGCCACCGGCAACATCTGGGACGACGTGGAGCAGGCCTGCGCCGCGGCGCAGGCGGGGGCCGACATCATCGCGGTCATCCGCTCCACCGCCCAGTCGCTGCTCGACTACGTGCCCGACGGCGCCACCACCGAGGGCTACGGAGGCACCTACGCCACCCAGGAGAACTTCCGCATCATGCGGGAGGCGCTCGACGAGGAGTCGCGGCGGCTGCGGCGCTACGTCCACCTCACGAACTACTCGAGCGGCCTGTGCATGAGCGAGATCGCCTTCGCGGCGGCCTGGGAGCGGCTCGACATGCTCCTCAACGACGCCATGTACGGCATCCTCTTCCGCGACATCAACATGCGGAGGACGCTGTGCGACCAGTACTTCTCGCGGCGCATCTGCGCCCTGGCGGGGATCGTCATCAACACCGGCGAGGACAACTACATCACCACCGCCGACGCCGACGAGGCGGCCCACACCGTCATCGCCTCGCAGTTCATCAACCAGAGCTTCGCCCGGCGCGCCGGGCTCCCCGACCGGCTGGTCGGCCTGGGCCACAGCTTCGAGATCGACCCCGGGCGCGAGGGCACCATCGCCCGCGAGCTGGCCCAGGCGCTGCTGGTCCGGACGCTCTTCCCCGAGGCGCCCATCAAGTACATGCCGCCCACCAAGCACAAGCAGGGCGACATCTTCTTCAGCCACGCCTACGACGTGATGGCCGACGTGGTGGCCCGGGTCACCGGCCAGTCGATCCAGCTGCTGGGCATGATGACCGAGGCCATGCACAACCCCCTGCTGATGGACCGCTACGTGGCCCTGAAGAGCGCCGACTACGTCTACCGGGCCTGGAAGGGCATGGGGGGCGAGATGCTGCTGCGCGAGGGCGGGCAGGTGGAGGGGCGCGCCCGGGAGACGCTGCGGCGCGCCCTGGACCTGCTCGAGGAGGTGGCGCGCGAGGGGCTCCCGGCGGCCATCGGCAAGGCGCGCTTCGGCGACGTGGCCCGGAGCGAGGAGGGCGGCAAGGGGCTCGCCGGCGTGCTGGAGCGCGCTCCCGGCTACTTCAACCCGTTCCTCGAGATCCTGGAGGCGCGATGAGAGTCCCCCTGGCGATGGGACTGGCCGTCCTGGCCGGCTGCGCCCAGACGGTGCTGGTCCGGGCCACCAGCCCCGTCGCCTCCCCGGCGCCCGGCGGGGCCACCACCTATGCCGTGGGCCGGCTCCTCTTCGAGGTCCCGGCCGGATGGGAGGCCAGCGGCGACGCCCGGCGCATCAGCGCCGCGCACCCGGAGGGACGCGGGCGGCTCGACGTGCAGGTGGCCGACCGCACCTTCCGCGACGAGGCCGAGTGCCTGGCCGAGGCCGGGCGGGCCCTGGAGAAGGGAACCGCCGAGGCCTCCGGGATGCGGCGCCACCCGACCACCTTCGCCGGCCGGCCCGGGGTGACGGCGGAGGGAGACCAGGGAGCCTGGCACGGCTGGGCCTGGGCCATCTGCGACGGCGTCACGCAGTACCGCGCCAGCTTCTTCGGGGCCACGCCGCTCGCCGACGACGTGCTGGCCGCCTGGAGCTCCTTCACCCGGAGCGCCCGCCTGCAGCCATGAAGAAGGAACCCCAGCTCGTCCGCCCCTACGGCGACCGCCGCGACGACGGCGTGGTGCAGCTCTCCTTCGTGCTCCCGGTGGCGCGCGGCGAGCGGGCCCGGGAGGCGGCCGCCGAGGTGGCGCGCAAGATGGGCCTGGAGGCGGTCCAGGTGGCGGCCATGGAGGAGGCGGGGGAGGGGTACACCTTCTTCGTGATCTACGGGCGGACCCCGGCCGCGGTGGACCTCGCCGCCATCGAGGTGCCCGAGATCGCGGATGTGCGGCTCGGCTTCGACGAGCTGAACGAGGTGGCGCGGCGCGAGGTGGGGCGCCGGATCGTGGTGCTGGGCGCCTGCACCGGCAGCGACGCCCACGCGGTGGGGATCGACGCCATCATGAACATGAAGGGCTACGCCGGCGACTACGGGCTCGAGCGCTACCCCGCCTTCGACGCCCGCAACCTCGGGGCGCAGGTGGAGAACGCCGCCCTGGCGCGGGCCTGCGTCGAGCAGCGCGCCGACGCGGTGCTGGTCTCGCAGGTGGTGACCCAGCGCGACGTACACAAGGAGAACGCGCGCCACCTCATCGACGAGCTCGCGCGGCTGGGGTGGCGCGAGCGGGTGGTGGCCGTCCTGGGCGGGCCGCGCATCGACCGCCGGCTGGCGCTGGAGCTGGGGTACGACGCCGGCTTCGGGCCGGGCACGCGTCCCTCCGAGGTGGCGAACTTCATCGTCGAGCAGGTCCTGCGCCGGATGGGGAAGGCGCTCCACTGAGTGGAGTCCACCGAATGGAGACAGCCATGGCCGAGCTCCCGCGGGCGACGATCCGGCTCCGCATGTCCCAGGCCGACGCCCACTACGGAGGCAACCTGGTGGACGGGGCCCGGGTGCTGGCGCTGTTCGGCGACGTCGCCACCGAGCTGCTGGTCCGCCACGACGGCGACGAGGGGCTCTTCCGCGCCTACGACGCGGTGGAGTTCCTGGCCCCGGTCTTCGCCGGCGACTACCTCGAGGCCAGCGGCGAGATCGTGAAGGTGGGCGCGACCTCGCGCGCCATGCGCTTCGAGGCCCGCAAGGTGATCCGCCCGCGGCCGGATCTCGGGGAGAGCGCCGCCGAGTTGCTGGCCGAGCCGGTGGTGGTCTGCCGGGCCAGCGGCACCTGCGTCGTGCCCCGCGAGAGGCAGCGCCGTGGCTGACCGGGTGATCCTCACCGCCGCCGTCGTCGGCGCCGAGGTGATGCGCGAGCAGAACCCGGCCGTGCCCTACCTGCCCGCCGAGATCGCGCGGGCGGCGGTGGAGGCCTGGCGCGAGGGGGCGGCGGTGGTGCACCTCCACGCGCGCTGGCCCGACGGGCGTGCGTCGCAGCGGCCGGAGCACTTCCGCGAGATCATCGACGGCATCCGGGCGGCCGGCTGCGACGCGGTGATCCAGTGCTCCACCGGCGGCGCGGTGGGGATGCCCCTCGACGAGCGCCTCGGGTCGCTGGTGGACGGCGCCGAGATGGGCACGCTCAACATGGGCACCATGAACTTCGGCGACGACGTCTTCGTGAACTCGCGCCCGGACATCCTGAAGGTCGCGGCCCGGCTCCGGGAGCGCGGGCTGGTCCCCGAGTGCGAGGTGTACGACGCCGGCATGCTCGACACCCTGCGCTGGCTGCTCGACCAGGGGCACCTGCGTCACCCCTACCACGTGCAGTTCGTGCTCGGCGTGCCCGGCGGCATGGGCGGCGGCGAGCGCAACCTGCGCTTCCTGGTCGAGGGCCTGCCCGAGCCGGCGCACTGGACCGCGGCCGGCATCGGCCGCCTCGAGCTCCCGGTGGCCGAGCTGGCGCTGCGGCTCGGCGGCCACGTGCGGGTCGGCCTGGAGGACAACCTCTTCCTGCGCAAGGGCGTGCCGGCCCGGGGGTCGTGGGAGCTGGTGGCGGAGGCGCGCGGGATGGCCCGCGCCGCGGGCCGCGATCCGGCCACGCCGGCGGAGGCCCGGCACCTGCTCGGGATCACCTCGCCCTGAGCGGGCCTCCCGGCAAAGGTCGCTTGACGCTCGGGATCGCGGGCGATAGCGTCGCGCCCCTCACGCCAGGTGGGAGTCCCGATGACCAAGGCTGAGCTCATCGAGCGGGTCCAGGGCGCGCGCCCGGACCTGTCGAAGCGCCAGGTCGGCGAGCTGGTCGACTCGGTGTTCGAGATCCTGGTGCGCGCCATCCGCAAGGACCGGCGCTTCTCCATGCCCGGCTTCGGGACCTTCGTGGTGAAGAACCGGGCGGGCCGCGTCGGGCGCAACCCCCGCACCGGCGCGGAGATCCGGATCGCGCCGACGCGGACCGTCGGCTTCAAGCCGGCCCCCGAGCTGAAGAAGGCGCTGTAGCCGAACCCCCTGGAGGGAGAAGGGATGAGCCTCGCCGAGTGGCTGCGGAGCTTCCGCGCGCTGCACGACCGGGCGCGGAGCGGATCGCTGGCTCCCGGCGAGGTGGCCGGCTACCGAGCCGGCCGCGACGAGCTGGCCCGGGCCATGCTGGCCGCCCAGCAGGTCATGATGAAGGCCGGCGAGCTGCCGCGCCGGCAGCTGCGGGCGTCGCGGGCCCTGCAGGTGGACCTCGACTTCGGCAAGGAGAAGGCCCGGGCCGTGACGCTCGACGTCTCCGCGGGCGGGTTCGGGGCGCTCCTGGCCCGGCCGCCGGTGCCGGGAGATCCGGTGCGCATCGCGCTGCGGCTTCCCGAACAGGAGCCCATCTCCTGCGTGGCGCGCGTGGTCGACGTCAAGGTGCTGCCGGGGAACGCGCGTGCCTCCTTCGCCTTCACCGGGCTCTCCCCCGAC
This sequence comes from Anaeromyxobacteraceae bacterium, assembly GCA_035455425.1. Lineage (GTDB taxonomy): Bacteria > Myxococcota > Myxococcia > Myxococcales > Anaeromyxobacteraceae > JACRMN01. The sequence continues at coordinate 7,136 of DATIFE010000173.1, forward strand.
GACGTGGAGCGGCTCGAGATCTTCGTCTTCGACTGCGTGCTCGATCAGCTCCCCTGAGCACGCCGCGGGCGGAGCCCCGGGGCCCTGCGAGGCGCGGGACTCCGCCCGGCGGCGAGGCGGAAGGTGTCGCCGCCTAGGTCTTGGCCTTCGTCATCAGGTCGACGTCGACGTCGAGCTGCACCGACCACAGCACCTTCGACCCGCCCGGCTGGACCTTCTCGTTCAGGAAGAACACCGGGCCCGTCAGGATGTCGATGGCGGGGGTGAAGTAGAGGCCGATGCCCAAGCCCCATCCGCCGAGGGCGCTCTTGCCCGTCTGGAGGTCGGCGAAGAAGTTGATCTTCGTGAGGCCCGGCTTGTTGATGGCCACGTCCGGGCTGACGTAGGAGGCCATGAACCCGGAGGCCTCCTTGGCGCCGTTCTCGTCGACGAGCAGCTTGTCGTTCCCGATGTACCCGCCGATGGCCGCGACTCCGTAGGCGCCGAGCGTCTTGCCGATCTCGGCGTGGAAGACGTTGTAGTCGTTCACGTCCTTCTTGAAGCCGAGCCCGTAGATGCCGGCGCTGATCCCCGGCGACCATTCGCCGAAGGCTCCCTCGGGAACGCCCAGCTTCGCATTCAGGAGGAACCCGTTCTTGGTGTAGCCCGGGTAGTTCAGGTCGAAGCCGATCTCGCCCTGCACCTTCTCGAAGGGGAGGATCCCGATCTCGATGCCGGTGTCGATGGGGTACGCGCCAAGCTCGCCGAAGTAGGTGTCGTAGGTGAGATGCGGCACGAGGTACGGCTGGACGTAGGTCGTGGCCGGCGTCCACCAGACCGTGGACGGCGTCGCCCGGGCCGCCTGCGCGCCGGCGAGCAGCACACCCAGCGCGACCGCCTTCAGAGCCTTCTTCATCGATTCCTCTCCTTGGAGAAGTGAGTAGCCCGCGTGAACGGCATGCCGGCCTCCCGTGCAGGCCGCGTGCCGCGTGCCCCGCGCCCGATCCCGGGCCTTCACGCGGCACCGCCCGGCTCGCTGCACGCGGGCCGGGCGGTGGTCTGCCAGCGACGCGGGCAGCGGGCCCGCGACCGTCCTCTAGCCCTGCGCCCCCTGCGCGGAGAAGGTCTCGTCGGCGGTGATGTACGCGCGCTCGCCGGACTCCGAGGCGTCCATCCCGCTCCACTCGTCCTGCTCCTCGGCGCGGAGCGGGGTGACGAGGCCCACCAGCTTGAGGAGCACCCAGGAGATGCCGCCGGACCAGGCGTAGGTGGCCACCACCCCGATGGCCTGGATCCCGAGGAGCTTCAGGCTCCCGTCGGCGGCGTCGGGGTTGACCGCCTTGGTCGCCAGCAGGCCGGTGAGCAGCGCGCCCACGGTGGCGGCGACCCCGTGCACCGCGAAGACGTCGAGCGAGTCGTCGAGCCCGAGCTTGGGCCGCGCCCGCACCGCCATCAGCGAGGCGATGCCGGCGACGGCGCCGAGCCCCAGCGAGGCGAGCGGGGTGATGAAGCCCGCCGCCGGGGTCACGGCCACCAGGCCGGCCACCGCGCCCGAGGCCAGGCCCACCCCGGACATCTTGCCGTGGAAGAGGAAGAGCTCGGCCAGCCCCCAGGCCAGCGCCGCCGCGGCCGGGGCGAAGAAGGTGTTGGAGAAGGCGTAGGCCGCCAGGCCGCCGGCCCCGAGCGCGCTGCCGCCGTTGAATCCCAGCCAGCCGAACCAGAGCAGCCCGGCGCCGAGGATGGCGAAGGGGACGTTGTGCGGCAGCACCGACGGCTGGCGCAGCCCCCGCCGCCTTCCCAGCACCAGGGCGAACACCAGCGCCGCGGCCGCGGCGTTGATGTGCACCACCGTGCCGCCGGCGAAGTCGAGGGCCCCGAGGCCGCGGATCCAGCCGCCCGGCGCCCAGACCCAGTGGGCCACCGGCGCGTAGACCGCCAGGCTCCAGAGCGCCACGAAGAGCACGTAGGCCTTCATGCGCACGCGCTCGACGATGGCGCCGGAGATGAGCGCCGGCGTGATGACCGCGAACATGGCCTGGAAGAGCATGAAGGCGGCGTGCGGCACCGTGGGGGCGAGGTCCCTGGCCACGTCGGCCCCCACGCCGCGCAGGCCGGCCCAGTCGAGGCCGCCCACGACCCGGTCGAGCGCTCCCCCGGGCGAGAAGGCCAGGCTGTAGCCCAGGAGCGCCCAGAGCACGCCCACGAGCGCCATGCACACCAGGGACAGGATCATGGTGTGGACCACGTTCTTGGCGCGGACCAGGCCGCCGTAGAAGAAGGCCAGGCCCGGCGTCATGAGGAGCACCAGCCCGGCCGAGACCAGCACCAGGGCGGTGTCGCCGCTGTCCACCTGGCCGGGGGTGCCGGCGGCGGCGAGGGCGGGTGCGGCTGCGAGTGCGAGGGGGAAGGCCTTTCTCACGTGTTGCCTCCGGGGGTTCGACTGCGGGCGCCCGCACGGGTTGCAGGCCGCGTGCCTGCAGCCTGGGCCCGGTTTCGTGGCAGTCGCAGGAGGGGAGGTGACCCGCATGCCCGTGTCGCGAGCACGACCTGCCTCGCGGGCGCGCAGGCGCCTCGGCGGTCGCGGGGAGCGGCAGCCCGGGCAGCACCGCGATCCGGGGCGGGGAGCTACCCCGCGGACCGGCGCGGCTCGACCTTCTTGACGGGCTTCTTCTTGGCCGCCGGCTTGGCCTTCTTCTTGGCGACCTTCTTCGCGGCAACCTTCTTCGCCGCGACCTTCTTCTTGGCGGCCTTGCCCTTCTTGGCGGCGGCCTTCTTCGGCACCGGCTTCTTGGCCACGAAGGCCGCCCTCTTGGGCTGCGGCCGGGCGGGCTCCGTCCGGGGCGGGGGCGGCGGGGGCGGCACGTACGGGTCGTCGTCGCTGGCGGAGAGGAGCCCTGCCGGCGCGCCGCCCACCACGTGGTAGCCGCCGCGGGCCAGCTCCAGCTCGGCCACCGCCCGTTCCATCCAGCCGCGGGCGCCGGGGTCGAGCCCGGCCCGGTCCAGGGCCGCCGTGGCGCCGGCGCGGTCCCCGGCGCGCCCCAGCAGGGCGGCCAGGAGCAGGGCGGCCCGGGCGCGCTCGTTCGCGGGCGTGCCCTGGCGGTCGTCGAGGATCCGGGAGAGGGCCTCGCGCGCCTGGGCGGCATCGGCCTGGCCTCCCAGGGCCAGCTTGGCGAGACCGTAGGCGGACCGGGGGTGGAGGGGAGACGCGGCCAGGGCGTCCTGGTAGGCCTTGCGCGCGTCGGCGGGCATCCCCGAGCGGCGCTGGACGTCGCCGCGCAGGCCCAGAGCCGCGGGGAAGGTGGGGTCCTCCTCCACGGCCCGGGCCAGGGGCTCGGCGGCGGCGCCGAGGTTTCCGGCCAGGAGCGAGGTCCGGGCCTGGAGCGCGAGCCCCATCGGCCCCCGCGCGCGCAGGGCGAAGGAGGCGGCGGTGCCGGCCTCCTGTCTCCCCAGGGCCAGCGCCGCGTAGGCGAGCTGCGCCTCGTCCGGCACCTGGACGGCGCGGCCGGGCTCGACCAGCAGCGCCTCCGCCTGGTCGGCCGCGCGCGCCTCGCGGTAGTCGGCGAAGAGCATGGCGAGCGCCAGGGCGCGCAGCGCGCCGGCCCCGACCGGATCGAGCCGGGCGAGCGGCTCGAGCAGCTGGGCGGCGTCGCGATAGCCGGCGAAGGTGTCGGCCCTCATGAGCGTGCGGGCCCGGGCGACGCCTTCCCGCAGGACGCGCTGCCGGTGGTAGCTGCGATAGGCGAGGGCCGCGGCGCCGGCCACCGCCACCGCGGCCAGGATGGCGGCCACGCGGACCCATCCCGGAACGCCGCCGCCGCGCGGCGGGGGCGGGAGGAACTGCCCCTCCTGGTCGGTGGGGACGGGAGTGGGGTCCGAGGGCTGCGGCTCGCCCGGATCGTCCGGGCCGCGCAGGGTGGGGTAGGACATGCGGGACGCGAGGAGAGGCTAGCTGCCCTTCATCTCGCGCTCGTCCTCGCGGGCGACGCCCGAGAGCACGTCGTTGACCGACGGGAAGCGCAGGATCTCGCCGCGCGCGATCCGCCAGGCCTGCTGCACGATCCAGGACAGGGACCGATCTTGGCGGTTCGCCTCCGCCTGGATCTCGTTCAGCATGTCCTCGGGGAAGTACAGCGATTGCTTGCGCTTGTCAGTTCCGGCCATGCGCGCTCCGTCCGCAGCGGGTATGCAACTCTGGATCCTTCTACGCCGGGGGTTCGCGGTGGTCAAGAAAGCGCGCGCGTGGGAGGAGGTCGGCGGCCCCACCGTATCGCTGCTTGCGACGGCCCCGTAAATAAGTGAGGAGCCGGCATTTCTGCCGGCTCCCCGTGGGCCCAGAGGGGGAGGGGGGGGACCCCTAGGCCCAACATCCAAGGTGTGTGGCGCTCCCTCTCCCGTCAACACAATCGGTGCGGCGTACATGCCCCCCGCCCCTCGAATCGAGGCGGGGCGCCGACTCCCCCCAGACCCTCGCTTCAGGGCGAACGGCCACGGCCGACGAAAGTGCGGGATACTATGTCCCAAGGATTGGGTATCCGCGAGAGAAAGCCTAGGCCCCAAAGGCGGGTAGCCGGCCTGGAACGCCCCTTCGAGGTAGGCGTCGCCGCCAGCATTCGCCGGAGAGGCCTCCTGGCTCCGGGCGAGCCGGTGCTGGTGGCCCTCTCCGGCGGGCCGGACTCGACGGCGCTGCTCGCGGCGCTCCAGGCGCTCTCGCGGGCCGGGCTGGCCGGGCCGGTCCTGGCCTGCCACGTGGACCACGGGTTGCGCCCCGGGAGCGAGCGCGACGCGGACCACTGCGCCGGGCTCTGCGCCCGGCTCGGGATTCCCTTCGTCCGGCGCCGGGTCGAGGTGGCGCGGGGCAACGTCCAGGCGCAGGCCCGCAGGGCGCGCTACGCGGCGCTGCGCCAGGCGGCGGCCGCCGCCGGGGCCGCGGCCATCGCCACCGGGCACACCCGCAGCGACCAGGCCGAGACGGTGATCCTGCGGCTGCTCCGCGGCTCGGGCGCGCGGGGCCTCTCCGGCATCCCGGCGCGGCGCGGGGCGCTGGTGCGCCCGCTCATCGATCGCTCCCGCGCCGAGGTGCTGGCCTACCTCCGGGGCCGCGGGCTCCCCTTCCTGGAGGACCCGAGCAACGCCGCCCCCCGCTACCTGCGCAACCGCGTCCGGCGCGAGGTGATGCCCGTCCTCTCCGCCCTGGCCCCCTCGGCCGAGGAGGCCCTGGCGCGGGCCGCGGACCTCCTGCGGGAGGACGAGCGGGCGCTCGAGGCGGACGCCCGGCGGCTCCTCGAGGGGGCGCCGGCGGCGCCGCGGGCCGCCCTGGCGGCGGCTCCGGAGGCGGTCCGCAGGCGCGTGGTGCGCCGGCTCTGGAAGGCGGCGAACGGCAGCCGACGGGGCCTGGAGGCGGGACACGTCGAGGCGGTGCTGCGCCTCCTCCGCCGGCCCGGGCCGGGCCGGGTGGCGCTGCCGCGCGGGCTCGAGGCCCTGCTCGGGCCGGCCGGCCTCGCCATCGGCCCGCCGGCGGGGTCGCCGTTGGCCGCCGTCGAGGTCCCCATCCCGCGCCCGGGGGCATATCCCGTGCCGGGGCGGGGGCTGCTCCTCCGCCTGGAGGCGGCGCCGGCCGCGGCGAGGGAGGAGCCGGTGCTGCGCCAGGGTGCGGTGTCCTGGCCCCTCCTCCTGCGCACGCGCCGGCCGGGCGACCGCTTCCGGCCGGCGGGCGGGCGGGGGTCGAAGAAGCTCAAGGCCTGGCTCATCGACCGGAGGGTGCCCCGTTCGGCGCGGGACGGGCTCCTACTGCTCGTGGACGCCGCCGGGAGGGTCCTGTGGATCCCGGAGCTCGGGGCGGCGGCCGCCGGGCTCGACGCCGGGGAGGGCAGGGCCCTCGCCCTGCGCATCGGGCCGGCTTAACAAATCGCAACCTGCGCCTGTCGCCGCGGGCTGTTATAGACTTCGGCGTCGAGGGTGGGGCGCCCCGAGGGCGCGCCGAGAAGGGAAGAGAGCCTTGCGCCAGTCCTACAAGACCGTGCTGCTCTGGGTCGTCCTGATCCTGATGTTCGTGGCCTTCTACCAGTTCTTCGCCCAGCACGGGCGGGAGCAGAAGGAGCTGGCCTTCTCCGACTTCATCGCCAAGGTGGAGACCGGGGACGTCCGCGACGTGACCGTCAGGGACCTGAACTACTCGGGCCACCTCAAGGACGGGAGCGAGTTCCACTCGGTCGGCCCGGTCGATCCGATGGCCACCATCTTCGAGAAGCTCCGGCAGCACCAGGTCAAGGTGCTCTACGAGAAGCCCGAGGGGAACTCCTTCTGGGTGACGGTGCTGGTGCAGTACCTCCCGCTCGTCTTCCTCTTCCTCCTGTTCTTCTTCTTCATGCGGCAGCTGCAGTCCGGCGGCGGCAAGGCGATGAGCTTCGGGAAGTCCAAGGCGAAGCTCATGACCGAGCACCACAACAAGGTCACCTTCGCCGACGTGGCCGGCATCGACGAGTCGAAGGACGAGCTCGAGGAGATCATCGCCTTCCTCAAGGACCCGAAGAAGTTCACGCGGCTGGGCGGGCGCATCCCCAAGGGCGTGCTGCTGGTCGGCGCGCCCGGCACCGGCAAGACGCTGCTGGCAAGAGCGGTCGCGGGCGAGGCCGGCGTGCCGTTCTTCTCGATCTCGGGGTCGGATTTCGTCGAGATGTTCGTCGGCGTCGGCGCCTCGCGCGTGCGCGACCTGTTCGTGCAGGGCAAGAAGAACGCGCCGTGCATCATCTTCATCGACGAGCTCGACGCGATCGGCCGCTCGCGCGGCAGCGGCGCGGCGCTCGGCGGCCACGACGAACGCGAGCAGACGCTCAACCAGATCCTCACCGAGATGGACGGCTTCGATCCGCGCG
>DATIFE010000174.1:0-4514 GCA_035455425.1 Anaeromyxobacteraceae bacterium
ATCCTGGCGCGCGCCGACGCCGCCTACGCCGCCCGCGACGAGCCCGGCAAGCTCGACGAGGCCCAGGCCCTGCTCGGCGAGGCGGCCAGGACCGCCCCGGGCGACTACGGCGTCCTGTGGCGCGAGGCGCGCCAGCTCTTCTGGAAGGCCGACGACCCCCGCGTCTCCAAGGAGGAGAAGAGCCGGCTCGGGAAGGAGTGCTGGGAGATCGCCGACCGCGCCACGGTGGCCGAGCCCCGCGGGCCCGAGGGCTGGTTCTACGCGGCGGCCGGGGTCGGCAACTACTCGCTGGGCATGGGGGTGCTCAGGGCGCTGGCCCTGGGGATGGAGGGCAAGTTCCGGGAGCGGCTGGAGCGCGCCGAGGCGCTCGACGCGGCCTTCGACAACGGCGCCATCCACACCGCCTGGGGGCGCTTCTGGTACGAGCTTCCCTGGCCCAAGTACGACGCCGCGAAGAGCGAGGAGCGCCTGCGGGCGGCGCTGAAGATGAACCCCGCCAACGTCCGCGCCCGGGTGTACCTGGCCGAGCTCTTCCGCAAGGAGGACAGGCCGGAGGAGGCCCGGGCCCTCCTGGAGCAGGCGCTGGCCCGCGAGCCGGGCGCCTACGACCGGCCCGAGGAGAAGAGGTGGCAGGAGCGGGCGCGGGAGCTGCTCGCGAAGCACTAGACCGGGAACCGGAAGGGAGGAAGCCCATGGCTCCGGAGGAGCAGGCGAAGGGCGCACCGCGCAACGTCGTGGCCATGTTCGAGGACACGGTGGCACGGCTCGGCCAGGCGCCCTGCGCCCGGCACAAGCGCGAGGGGAGATGGGTCGACATCTCCTGGGCGGAGATGGGACGGCGCGCCCGGGCCATCTCCGACGGCCTGGCCTCGCTGGGGGTGCAGCCGGGGGACCGCCTCTCCATCCTCGGCGAGACCACGCCCGAGTGGATCCTGGCCGACCTGGGCATCATGGGAGCCGGCGCCGTCACCGTCCCCATCTACCAGTCCAACAGGCCCCACGAGGTGCAGTACATCCTCGACGACTCCGGCGCCCGCTGGATCTTCTGCGACTCGGAGCTCCAGGTCCAGAAGGTCCGCGAGGTCCGCGCCCGGCTGCCGGAGCTGAGGGGCGTGATCCGCTTCTCCGGCCCGCCGGCGGACGCCTTCGAGCGCGCGCTGCCCGACGTGGAGCGGGCCGGGGCGGAGTGGCAGAGGGCCAACGGGAACGCCCACGCGGCGCGCGTCGCCGCGGTGGCTCCCGCCGACCCGGCCTGCTTCATCTACACCTCCGGGACCACCGGCAACCCCAAGGGCGTGGTCCTGACGCACGCCAACTGGGTCTACGAGGCGGTGGCCTCGGCGCAGATCCACGTGATGGAGGCCGACGACCTGCTGCTGCTGTTCCTGCCCATGGCCCACTCCTTCGCCAAGGTGATCGAGGCGGTCTGGTTCCACGTGGGCGGCACCATCGCCTTCGTCGAGTCGATGGAGAAGATCGTGGACAACGCCGGGGAGGTGCGCCCCACCACCATGCCGGCGGTGCCGCGGGTGTTCGAGAAGGCCTACAACGCGGTGGTGTCCAACGGGCTCTCGGCGCCGGGCCTCAAGGGGAAGCTCTTCCAGATGGCGCTCCGCGGGCTCGACGAGTGGGTCGAGGCCCGGGAGCAGGGGCGGCGCGGGGGAGGCATCGGCTACCTCGTCGGCAGGAGGCTGGTGTTCCCCAAGGTGGCCGCCCGGCTGAAGGAGCGCTTCGGCGGCCGCATGCGCCTGTTCGTCTCCGGCGGCGCGCCGCTCTCGCCCCGGATCAACTGGTTCTTCCACCACTGCGGCCTCGAGATCCTCGAGGGCTACGGCCTCACCGAGTCGAGCGCCGCCTCGTTCGTGAACCGGCTGGGCCAGAACCGCATCGGCACCGTCGGGCCGCCCGTCCCGGGCACCGAGGTGAGGATCGCCGAGGACGGGGAGATCCTGATCCGCGGGCCGGGCGTGATGAAGGAGTACTACCGGAACCCCAGCGCCACCTCCGAGGTCATCGTGGACGGATGGCTGCAGACCGGCGACATCGGCCTCCTCGACGAGGCCGGCCACCTGCGCATCACCGACCGCAAGAAGGACATCATCGTCACCGCCGGCGGCAAGAACGTGGCCCCGCAGAATCTGGAGAACGAGCTCAAGGCCGAGCCCTTCATCTCCCAGGTGGTGGTCCACGGCGACCGGCGCCGCTTCCTCTCGGCGCTCGTGACCCTGAACGAGGAGAACGTGGGGAAGTGGGCCCAGGAGAACGGCCTGCGGCTGGCCAACCCGGTGACGGGAGACCCGCGGGTGCGCGAGCGCGTCCAGAGGGCCATCGACGCCGTCAACGGGAAGCAGGCCAGCTACGCCACCATCAAGAAGTTCGCCATCCTGGAGAAGGACTTCACCCAGGAGGGCGGCGAGCTGACGCCGACGCTCAAGGTGAAGCGCAAGGTGGTCTCGGAGCGCTACCGCGCGCTCCTCGACTCCTTCTACGTCGAGAGCTGACGACGCCCCGTCGCCGGGGGCGGCCGGCACCTTGACACGGTGCGTCTCGGGACACTAGGTTCGGTTGATTCCCGAATCGACGGAGGCCGGCACATGGCTGAGGCAGCGAACGTGAAGGACGTCTTCGAGCGGCACATGCCGGAGCGGCTGAAGTCGAAGCCCGATCTGGTCACCAAGATCAACGCGGTCTACCAGTTCAACATCTCGGGGCCCGGGGGAGGGCAGTGGGCGGTGGACTGCGCCACGCCCGGCGGCGCGGTCACCCAGGGCACGGTCGACACGGCCCGGTGCACCGTGGCCTGCGCCGACGCCGACTTCCTCAACATCGTCAACGGCAAGCTCAACGCCCAGATGGCCTTCATGATGGGCAAGCTCAAGATCCAGGGCGACATGGGCATGGCCCTGAAGCTGGCGCAGCTGCTGGGGTAGCGCGCCGGCGCCATGGGCGCGCTTCCGCTCGCCGGGCTCCGGGTCCTCGACCTCTCGCGGCTCTACCCCGGCCCCTACGCCACCCTGGTCCTCGCCGACCTGGGCGCCGACGTGGTCAAGGTCGAGGAGCCGGCGGGCGGCGACTACCTCCGCTGGATGCCGCCGCTCGCCGGGAAGCAGTCGGGCTTCTTCCACGCGCTCAACCGGAACAAGCGCAGCCTGGCCCTCGACCTCAAGGCGCCCGGCGGCGCCGCGGTGCTGCTGCGGCTGGCGCGCCGGGCCGACGTGGTGGTCGAGTCCTTCCGGCCCGGCGTGATGGACAAGCTCGGCATCGGCTGGGCGGCGCTGCGGGCGGCGAACCCGCGCCTGGTCCTCTGCTCCCTCAGCGGCTACGGGCAGGACGGACCCTACCGCGACCTGGCCGGGCACGACCTCGACTACTGCGCCATCGCCGGCGTGCTGGCGGTGAACGGCCCCCCGGACCGGCCGCTGCCGCTCTCGGTGCAGGTGGCGGATGTGGCCGGCGGATCCTGGCCGGCGGTGGCCGGCATCCTGGCGGCCCTGCTGCGGCGCGGGGCCACCGGCGAGGGGGCCCACGTCGACGTCTCCATGACCGAGGGGGCGCTCGCCATGCTGGCCATCCAGCAGGGGGCCGCCGACGCCCGCGGCACCCCGCTGCGCCGCAGCGCCGAGATGCTGAACGGGGGCGCCGCCTGCTACCGGGTCTACCGGACGCGGGACGGGCGCTTCGTGGCGCTGGGGGCGCTCGAGCCCCAGTTCTTCGCCCGCTTCTGCCGGGCGGCGGGACGGCCGGAGCTGGCCGAGCGCCAGCTCGACGGCGACGGGCGCGGGCCGGTGGAGGAGCTGGAGGCGATCTTCCTCACGCGGACCCGGGACGAGTGGACGCGCCTCGGCCGGGAGCACGACTGCTGCCTGGCGCCGGTGCTGGAGGGCGACGAGCCCCGGGCCGACCCGCAGCTCCGCGCCCGCGGCGCCTTCGTCGAGGTGGAGACCCGCTGGGAGGGGAGGGCCATGCCCTCCATCGCCTGCCCGGTCCGCCTGGACGGCGTCGAGGCCCGCCTGGCTCCGGCGCCGGAGCTCGGCGCCGACGGCGAGGCGGTGCTGCGCGAGGCGGGCCTCACCGCCGCCGAGATCGCCGACCTCCGCGACCGGGGTGTCGTTCCGCCGCACCCCACGGAGCCTTGACACCGGGTGACCTGCCGATCATGCTCCGCCCCACCGTGCGGCAGCCCCTGGCAATCGTCGCCTCCGCCCTGATCGCCCTGTCGATCGTGGCGCCGCACGTGCACCACGCGGGCCCCTACGGCAGCCACGCCTGCCAGGCCTGCGTCGTCCGGGCCGCCGAGGAGGCCGGCTGCGCCACGCCCGACGTCGCTCCGCCATCCCTGGCGCCGGAGACCATCCCCGCCCTGCCCGGCCCGTCGCCCGTGTTCGGCCTGCCGCTCGGGGCCGTCCCCGGCCAGTCTCCCCCTCGCGCCTGAAGTCGGCGCAGCGTCCCGCATCAGGAGTCCGGACCGCTGGCGCGCGCGCGCGCGCCGCGGAGCCCCGCCCCTGTAGTGGCGG
>DATIFE010000175.1:0-2321 GCA_035455425.1 Anaeromyxobacteraceae bacterium
AGCGGCCGGTTGCCGGATTGACACCATATGCATCGTCACATAGCTTCACTCCCGAGCCATGGCCCGGAAGAAGATCTCCACCACCGTCTACATCACGCCGGAGCAGAACGAGCGGCTCAAGCTGCTCCACGATCGGACCAAGGTCCCGGTGGCGGAGTACATCCGGCAGGGCATCGACCTCGTCCTGGACAAGTACCGCGAGCGGCTCCCGGGCCAGCTCTCGCTGGACGACGTCGCCGCCCGCAAGTAGGCCGGGGCCATGCCGGGGCGGGTGCTGATCACCGGGGGCGCCGGCTTCATCGGCTCGCACGTGGCCGAGGCCTTCGTCGCCGCCGGGTGGGACGTGGCGGTGCTGGACGACCTCTCGCGGGGCAGGCGGGAGAACGTGCCGCCGGGAGCCCGCTTCTACCCCTGCGACGTCCGCAGCGCGGCCGCGGCCGAGGTGGTGGCGCGCGAGAGGCCCCAGGTCCTGTGCCACCACGCGGCCCAGATCGACGTGCGCCGCTCCATGGAGGACCCGCGCCACGACGCCGACGTGAACCTGGGCGGGCTCCTGAACCTCCTCCAGGCCGCGGTGAAGGCCGGCGGCGTGGAGCGGGTGATCTTCGCCTCCTCCGGCGGCGCCATCTACGGCGACACCGACGTCCTGCCCACCCCCGAGGGCCATCCCCGGCTGCCGGTCTCGAACTACGGCGCCGCCAAGGCGGCTAGCGAGCTCTACCTCGGCGTGTACCGCGCCGCCTACGGCCTCCCCTTCGCGGCGCTGCGCTACGCCAACGTCTACGGCCCGCGGCAGGATCCCCGCGGCGAGGCCGGCGTGGTGGCCATCTTCTGCGCCCGCCTGCTCGAGCGATCGCCCTGCACCATCCACGGCGACGGGAAGAACACCCGCGACTACGTCCACGTCGGCGACGTGGCGCGGGCCAACCTGCTCGCCGTCGAGCGCGGCTTCTCCGGCGCGCTCAACGTCGGCACCGGCGTCGAGACCGACGTGAACCGGATCCACCAGCTCCTGGCGAGGGCCGCCGGCGTCTCCGCCTCCCCCCGGTATGCCGCGGCGCGGATCGGGGAGCAGCGGCGCTCGTGCATCGACCCCTCCGCGGCGGCCGCGGCCATCGGCTGGCGCCCGGAGATCCGGCTCGAGGAGGGGCTGGCGGCGACCCTCGCCTGGTTCCGCGGACGCTGAGCGGGGCTGCTCCCCGTCGCCACATCCCCCCACATCCGGCGCCCGCGGATGTGCGCCCCGTCACTTGCCGCGGAGGGCGAGCCTGCCATGCTTTCCATGGAAGGGGGGCCAGCGTGTCTGTTGGTCCGACGGGGCGGAAGAGCCCGCCCGAACCTGCCAGGGAGAACCGCACATGACCCGCTCCATCTTCCTCCTCGCCGCCGCGCTGCTCGCCGCCTGCGGCGGCGGCAAGCTCACCGCCGACGAGGTCCGCAACGCGCTGCCCCAGGCGCAGAGCGCGCAGATCAACGCCCCCACCTCCACCGCCGCCGCGGCCCAGGCCAAGGTGGCGATCCCGGCGGGTGCGCAGGCCCTCAGCGCCGTGGGCCAGCTCTCCCCCTACTTCGTCGACACCGTCACCCTGGCGGTGGTGGTGAACGGCTCGGTGGCCTGGTCGCTGGGGGTGCTGCGGGCGGTGGTGGACACCTTCCCGCCCACGAGCTGTGCCGCCGACAGCTGCACCTGGGGGCCGGGCTCCCATCCGCTCGACCCGCGCGACTGGAAGCTGGTGGTCACCCGGGTGGACGACCACTTCGACTACCAGCTGTCCGGCCAGCTCAAGAGCCAGCCGAACGGCTTCGTCACCATCCTCAGCGGCTCGGCCTATCCGAGCGGGATGCCCCACCGGGGCCACGGGAGCTTCCAGGTGGACCACGACGCCGCCCAGGCCATCGGCTACACCGACACCGGCACGCTCGACGTGACCTACGACAACCGGGCCGACGTCTCCGTCGGCGCCACCGCCCTCGGGTTCACCGGCGCGGACACCCACACCGGCAATGCCGTGTACCAGTACGCCGAGAGCGCAACCGGCGGCGACCTCGAGGTGGCCGTCCACGACCTGACCCTGGACTCGCGGCTGGCCCTCCACTCCCGCTGGAACCTGGCCGGCGCCGGGCGGGGCGACGCCGCCTTCCTCTCCGGCACCATCGACGTGAGCGCCAGCGAGTGCTGGTCGGCCGCAGCCGACGGCTTCAAGGTGGTCTTCTACGACGACAGCCTGGTGGTCCCGGCGGGCGTGGAGACCGACTGCGCCTTCCTGCCGGCGGCGCCTCCCACGCTGACCGCCGCGCCGTAGGCCGGGGAGGCGCGTGGC
>DATIFE010000176.1:0-15102 GCA_035455425.1 Anaeromyxobacteraceae bacterium
AGCACGTCGCCGGGCCGGGAGGCGAGGCAGAGCAGCAGGTCGAACTCCTTCGGCGTCAGGTTGAGCACCACGTCGCCGCGCCGCACGTGGCGCCGGAGCGGGTCGATCTCGAGCGCGCCGAGGGCGATCGCGTCGACGCGCGAGGCCGGCCGCCGGAGCAGGGCGCGCAGGCGCGCCGCGAGCTCGAGGAAGGCGAAGGGCTTCACCAGGTAGTCGTCGGCGCCGCCGTCGAGGCCCTCGACGCGGTCCTGGAGCTCCCCGAGCGCGGTGAGGAGGAGCACCGGCGTGCCCACGCCGTGCTCCCGGAGCCGCCGCAGCACCGACAGGCCGTCGAGCAGCGGCAGCATGCGGTCGAGGACGATGGCGTCGTAGGCCACCTCGGTGGCGAAGTGCAGGCCCTCCTCCCCGTCGCCGGCGACGTCCACCGAGAACCCCTCCTCGGCCAGCCCCTGGGCGATGGAGCGGGCCAGCGCCCTCGCGTCCTCGACGAGTAGGATCCGCATGCCCCCTCAGCCTGCCGGGATCTTCGCCCGATCGTCGTCGAAGTCCCAGTCCCTGGCGCCAGGATGGCACGCCGCGCAGTTGGCGAGCGAGCGCACCGAGGGGCGCGCCACCACCCGGGCGCCGACCTCCCGGTGCTTGCGCCGGAAGTACGGGACCTCGGTGATGCGCAGCGGCGGCTCCCCCTGGATCGAGCCCAGGATCTTGCGCGACTTGCGGGAGGTGCCGGCCTCGGCGGCGTTGTCGACCAGCCAGCGCTCGATGCGGCCGCGCACCTCGGGCTCGAGCTCGGCGTCCTGCCCGAAATGGCGCTCGAGGCCGGCCAGGATGCGCCGGTGGGACCCGGCCGGGAGGAAGCCCGGGGGGAAGTCGAGGTGGCAAGCGCCGCACTCCTTGCGGTAGAGGGCCCGGGCCTCGGCGTCCGCCGGGGCAGAGGCCCGGCGCTCGCGCTCCCTGCGGCCGCGATGCTCCCCGTGCTGCTCGCGCTCTCCGCGTTCCGAGGCGAGTGCGGCGGTCGCCCCGGCTGCGGCCAGGGCGGCGATGGCGACGGCGGTGGTGATCTCGTGCATGGCCTTCCTCCTAGACGCCGAGCAGCCAGGTGACGAAGTGGCCCTTCTCCTCCGCGGTGCACTCGCGGCCGAGGACCTGCTTGCAGTTGCGCTTGAACCACTTCTCCACCTCGCGCCGGTCGGTGAGCCGGTCGGGGTTGGCGGAGGGCGCGAGCGGCTCCACCACCTTGCCGGCGGGGGTGAGCCCGCGCCTCCGCGGGTCGGCCGTGTGGCAGCTCGAGCAGGAGACCGTCCTGCCGTCCTGCGCGTGCTCCGAGAAGTAGAGGCGCCGCCCCTCCTCCGCGGAGAAGGACTGGAACGCCGGCCGCTCCCGGCGCGCCCGGGCCCCGTACTCCCGCAGGAGGTCGGCGGCCACCGGGCTCACCGCCCCGACCCGCGCCGGGAGGCCGAGCAGCAGCGCCAGGCTCGCCGCGGCGAGGGCGCCCACGGCCAGCGCGGCGGCGAGGCGGGCCACCCGGGAGGCGCGCCCGGCCGGCGGGCGGGCCGGGGCGGGCGCCTCCGGCGCCCGCTTCCAGCCGGTGATCATGCCCGCCACCAGGTTCTGCCCCTCGCGCCACGAGGAGAGGAGCACTCCGGCGACGTGGACGCCGATCATGCCGAGCAGGATCCCGGAGAGCGCCTCGTGAACCTCCTTCACGCCGTGGGCCGCCTTCCTGCCCACGAGCCCGGTGAGCGGCCCGGCGAACTCCGGGCCGGCGTAGGCGATGGCGCCCGTGGCCACGAGGCCGAGCAGGACCGCCAGGAGCGCCACCACCATCGCGCCGCCGAGGGGATTGTGGGAGAGGTGGAGCCGGGGGCGGCCGCGGACGAGGTCGCGCGCGTAGGCCAGCACCTCGCGCGGCCGCCTCACGAAGGCCCGGAAGCGGGCCGGCCCGGTGCCGAGGAAGCCCCAGGCGACCCGCGCCAGCACCAGGGCCAGCACCGCCAGGCCGATGCGAACGTGGATCGCCGTGAGGCGGTCCTCGTCCGACGTCAGGAAGGAGCCCAGCACCAGGAGGCCCAGGCCCCAGTGGAAGACCCGAACGAAGAGATCCCACACCTTCACCTTTCCCATGTCCGTCACCTCGCCGAATGGCCGGAGCGTCCGGCTCGCCCGCGAAGCTATCCGCCCGACGATGACGGCAAGATGAACGCGCCGGACGTGGCCGGCGGCGACGGTCGCCGGGCGTGTGGCGCAACCTGGGTCGCCGGGCCCCCCGCGGAGCCGAGCCGGATCGCACCCCGCTGCTGTCCCCTGATCGCCGGACGGCTTTCGTCACAATCCCGTCCCGCCGGGGTCTTGGCGTTCCTGCCCATGATGGATATCTGGTCATTTACCCGGAGGAAACCGGCGCGGAGCGAATCGCATGCGTCGTTTCGGCAACGGTGAGGCGCAGCCGTCCCGCTCGAAGGTCTTCGAGATCCCCGGGCACGAGCTGCTGGTGTCGGGGCACGAGGGCGCCTGGCGGGTGACGGTGGACGGGGTCGCCGAGAGCCCCCTGGTCTTCGCGACCGAGGCGGAGGCCTGGGCGGCCGGCGTGCGGGAGGCGGAGCGGCTCGACAGGGGGCTCGAGGCGGGCGCCTTTCCGGGGCCCTGATCCCGGCGGCGCGCCGGGCGCGCGTCACCCGGGACGGGTCTTCCACCGCCTGTGAAGCCAGTACCAGACGTGTGGGTGCAGGCGGACGTAGTGCTCCAGCCGGTCGTTGAGGTGCTGCATGAAGGCCAGCACGTCCTTCTGGCGGTCGCCCGAGTCCGGGACCGCGAGTGGCCCCTCGATGATCACCCGGTAGCGGCCGCCCGGGTCCGGGACCGCCAGGCCGAAGACCACGGCGGCGCCGTTGCGGATGGCGAGGTAGGCCGGCGTGGGCGAGGTGGCGGCCGGCACGCCGAAGAAGGTGGGGAAGACGGCCCGCCTCCGGGAGACGTTCTGGTCGATGACGTAGCCCAGCACCCGGCCCTGCTTGAGGGCGCGGAGCGCCGCCTTCAGGGTGGCCCCCTTCTCGACCATCAGCTCCTCGACGCCCGCCTGCCTGCGCGTGCGCTTCAGCATCGAGTCGGCGCCGGTGCGGGCCTGGTGGCGGCTGATGCTGGAGATGGGGATGCCCCGCAGGCTGCAGCCCGCCTGGAGCAGCTCCCAGTTGCCGTAGTGGGCGGTGCAGGCCACCACCCCCTTCCCGCGCGCCTTGGCCTCCTCGAGCGCCTCCAGGTTCTCGAAGACCAGGGCCCGCTCCAGCTCCCCGGGCGACATCCGGGGAACGAGGACGATCTCCGCCGCCATGCGGCCCAGGTGCCGGTAGGTGCGCCGGGCGATGTCGCGGCGCTCGGCCGGGGTCTTCTCGGGGAAGGCGAGCGCGAGGTTGTCCATCACCACCCGGCGCCGGATCCGCAGCGCCCAGGCGAGCCAGGCGAGCGCGCCGGTGAGGGCGTGGAGCCAGGGGCGCGGAAGCCGGGCGAGGAGGCTACCGAGCATGGGCCCCGGGGGCCGGAGCCGGCCAGGCCGCCAGCACCTTCCCGACGAGCTCCTCGAGCACGTCCCCTCCCCGCACGATCTCCGCCTCGATGCGCACGGCGCGCAGCATCTCCTCTCCCGCCCACGGCGTCGAGAGGCGGACCGCGTCCTTCTCGGTCGTCACCACGTGGTCGCAGCCGGCGGCGCGCGCCGCGGCCAGGGCCTCGTCGAGCTCGGCCGCGGCGAAGGCGTGGTGATCGCGGAAGAGCCGCTCGGCGACGACCGCGGCGCCCAGCCCCTCCACCGTGCGGCGGAAGCGGTCCGGCCGGGCGATGCCGGCGAGGAGCAGCACGCGGCGGTCCCGCAGGCTCTCCGCCGGGAAGGCGCGCGACAGGGTGCCGTCGGCGATGCCGGCGACCGCCTGGCGGGACTCCACCGGCGGCCGGCCGGTGGCTGCGGCGGCGACCCGCCGCAGGCCCTCCAGCGCCGCGGGCGCCGCCTCGTCGGCGCGCGAGAGCCAGGCCAGGCCGGCGCGCGCCAGGGCCCCGCGGCCCTCCCGGTTCGGGCCGCGGGGCAGGAGCCGGCCGTTGCCCCACGGGGTCGGGGCGTCCCGGACCACCACGTCCAGGTCGCGGTGGAGCGCCCGGTGCTGGAACCCGTCGTCGAGGACCAGGGCGTCGGCCCCGAGCTCCGCGGCGCGCCGCGCCAGCTCGGCCCGGCGGGGGCCGCACAGGACCCGCAGGCCCGGCAGGCGCCGGGCCAGCAGCAGCGGCTCGTCGCCGGCGTCCGCCGCGCCGAGGAGGACGCGCTGCCCGTCGGCGACCACCCGCGCGTCGCGCCGGCGGGCGCCGTAGCCGCGGGAGAGGAGGGCCACCGCCCGCCCCCGGCCGGCGAGGAGCCGGGCCAGCGCCAGGGCCGCCGGGGTCTTGCCCGAGCCGCCCACCGCCAGGTTGCCGACCGAGAAGACGGGCGCCGAGGCCCTCGCGACCCGGAGGAGCCCGGCCGCGAACAGCGCGCCGCGGAGCGCGACCGCGGCGCGGAAGGCCGCCTCGGCCGCGGCCAGGGGCGAGAGCAGGAGCCGGCGCAGCGGGCGCTCGGCCTGCTGCCACCAGATGTCCTCGAGCGGGATCACCCGAGCAGCTCGCGGGCGGCGGCCACCACCTGCTCGGGCAGGAGATCGGCCAGGCAGCGGTGGTGCCCCTCGGGGCAGGTGTCGCCGCCGTGGTTGGAGCACGGCGAGCAGGCGAGCGACAGGGAGAGGGCGCGGCCCGGCGGAGCCGGGCCCCAGCGAACCGGGGAGGTGGGCCCGAAGAGCGAGAGGGCCGGCGTGCCCACCGCGCCGGCGAGGTGCACCGGCCCGGAGTCGCAGGCCACCAGGAGCTGCACCCTCGCCAGCGCCGCCGCCAGAGCGTCGACCGGGAGGGGCGAGAGGTCGGCGGCCACCGGCGCGCGGGCCGCGGCGCGGAAGGCGGCGAAGGCGTCCCGGTCGCCCGGCCCGCCGGCGAGCACGATGCTCGCCCCCTGCGCCGCCAGCGCGTCGGCGACGGCCGCGAAGCGCTCGGCGGGCCACCGCTTGGTGGCCCAGCGGGCGCCCGGGGCCAGGGCCACCGCAGGGGCGCGAACCCGCTCCAGGGCGTCGGCGGCCACGGCCTGCGCCGTGCGGGAGAGGTGGACGTGCATGGGGCCCGGCCCGGCCACGCCCAGCGGCGCCAGCGCCTCGGCGTAGAGCTGGGTGGCGTGGGCCCGCACCAGCGGCCGGTCGCTGCCCAGCACCGCCAGGAGCGCCTGGCCCGGGGAGCGGCGCCGGAAGACGATCCGCCGCGCCGAGGCCGCCCCGGCCACCAGCCGGCTGCGCAGCTTGTTCTGCAGGTCCAACGCCAGGTCGAAGCGCCGCCAGAGCCGCTCGCGCAGCACCAGCGCCGGGGCCGGGCCCTCGCGCCCCAGGTGGTGCACCTGGGCGATCTGCGGCAGCCCCTCCAGCAGGGGGGCGAAGGCCGGGTCGCAGACCCACTCGATGCGGGCGTCGGGGAAGCGCTCCCGCAGCGGGTCGAGCACCGACGTGGCCAGGACCACGTCGCCCAGGGCGCTGTACCGGATGACCAGGATCCGCGTCGCCATCGCGCTTCAGGCGGCCGCCCGGCCGCGGGGCAGGAGGCGGAGCATGTGCTCCACGTTGCGGGCGCTGGCGCCGCGGATGGCGCCCACGGCCTGGCGCGCCAGGTCGCCCAGCTCGGCGATCTTCTCCGGGCGCGCCAGCAGCTCGGCCGCCACCCGGGCCAGCTGCTCCGGGGAGGTGACCTGGATCCCGCCGCGCCCCACCAGCACCTGGACGCTGTCCTTGAAGTTCTCCATGTGCGGCCCGAACAGGACCGGCTTCCCCTGCCCCGCCGGCTCCAGGACGTTCTGCCCGCCCCGGGTGACGAAGCTGCCGCCCACGAAGACCAGGGTCGCCAGGCGGTAGGCGGCCGCCAGCTCGCCGATGCTGTCGAGGATGGTGACGGCGGCGCTGCCGGCGCGGGCGCCGCCGCTGCGCAGCCGCACCGGGAGGCCCGCCGCCGCGGCCAGGGCGGCGATCCTGCCGGCGCGCTCCACGTAGCGCGGCGCCACCACCAGCCGGAGCTCGGGCCACCGGGCCCGGAGCTCGCGGTAGACGCCGAGGATGGGCTCCTCCTCGCCCTCGTGCGTGGAGCCCGCCATCAGCACCGGCGCGCCGGCGGGGAGCCCCATCTCCTCGCGCAGGGCCGCGTCCCGCTCCGGGGTGGCCTCCAGCGCCAGGGCGTCGAACTTGGTGTTGCCGGTGACCCAGACGCGGTCGGGGGCGGCGCCGAGCTGCAGCACCCGCTCCGCCTCCTCGTCCGAGCGCATCAGGAAGAGGTCGATGCGCCCGAGCGGGTTCCCGACGGCGCGGAACAGGGCGCGGTAGCGGCCGAGCCGGTCGGGGTTGAAGCGGCCGTTGGTGAGGGCGATGCGCGCGCCGGCCTTGCGGGCCGACCGGATGAGGTTGGGCCAGATCTCGGTGTACTCGAGCACCAGGAGGTCGGGCCGCAGCCGGGCCACGGCCCGCGACGTGGCCCACCCGACGTCGTAGGGGGCGTAGAGGACCACGTCGGCCTCCAGGAGCTTCTTGCGCGCCATGGCCAGGCCGCTGTTGGTCATGGTGGTCACCACGGCGCAGGCGCCGGGGAGCCGGGCCTTGAGCTCCTTCACCATCGGCTGCAGCGAGAGGAGGTCCCCGGCGCTGGCGCCGTGGAACCAGACGCGCGGGCTGCCGCGGCCGCGGTCGAAGGAGCGCGGGTAGAGGCCCAGGCGGTAGGGGATGCCGTGCCGCAGCTTGGGGTGGACCAGCAGCAGCGGGGCGAGGGCCAGCAGGGCGATCCAGCTGGCGATGGCGTAGACCAGGTGCACCGGGCCCCCTCGGTCCTCAGGCGCTGGCGGCGCGCTCGGCTTCCGGGCGGCCCTCGAAGATGGCGTAGAGCCGGGCGTACTCGCCGCCGCGCAGGAGCAGCTCCTCGTGGCGGCCGGTCTCCACGATGCGCCCGCCCGAGATCACCACGATCCGGTCGGCGTGGCGGATGGTGGAGAGCCGGTGGGCGATGACCAGGGTGGTGCGCGGGCCGGCCGCCTCCTCCCCGAAGCCCATGAGCCCGTCGAGGGCCCGCTGCACCTCGCGCTCGCTCTCCGCGTCGAGGGCGCTGGTGGCCTCGTCGAGCACCAGGATGGGCGCGTCCTTGAGGAAGGCGCGGGCGATGGCGATGCGCTGCCGCTGCCCGCCCGAGAGCAGGGTCCCGCGCTCGCCGATGACCGTGTCGTACCCCTGCGGCATGGCCGCGATGAACTCGTGGGCGTGGGCCAGGCGCGCCGCCCGCTCCACGTCCGCGGCGGAGAGGCCGGGCCGGCCGTAGGCGATGTTGGCCCGCACCGTGTCGTTGAAGAGCACCGTGTCCTGCGTCACCAGCGCCATCTGCGCCCGGAGGCTCGCCAGGGTGGCCTGGCGCAGGTCTACGCCGTCGATGGTGATGCGCCCGCGAACGACGTCGTGGAAGCGCGGCAGGAGGCTCGCCAGGGTGGACTTGCCGCCGCCGGAGGAGCCCACCAGCGCCACCACCTCGCCCCGGCGGATGACCAGGTCCACGCCGTCCAGCACCTGGCGCTCCCCGTCGTAGCTGAAGCCCACCTGCTCGAACCGGATCTCGCGGGCGAAGGGCGGGAGCGTCCGGGTCCCGGTGTCGGCCACCGCCGAGCGGGCGTCGAGCACCTCGAAGACGCGCTCGGCGGCGGCGCCGCCCTGGAGCGCGATCTGCCCCACCTTCCCGATGGACTTGACCGGCTGGTAGAGCATCAGCACCGCCGCCACGAAGGTGAAGAACTTCCCCGCCTCGAGCTCGCCCGAGAGGATGCGGCCGCCCACCCACCAGATGGCGAGCGACAGCCCGGCGGCGGCCATGACCTCCATCAGCGGCGAGGAGAACCCGCGGACCACGAAGCTGCGGCGCACGATGCGGAGCCAGCGGCGGTTCTCGGCCCGGAAGCGCTCCGCCTCGTAGCGCTCCATGCCGAAGGCCTGCACCACCCCCATGCCGGCGATGGCCTCCTGCACCAGCTCCGCGATGCGGCCCAGCTTGGCCTGCGACTGCAGGGTCACCTTCTTGAGCCGCTGGGCGATGCGGACCACCGGGAGAATGGTCACCGGCACCGCCACGAACGCCATCAGCGAGAGGCGCCAGTCGAGGATGAAGCAGGTGACCAGCATCACCACCACCGTGAGGCCGTCGCGGATGTAGCTGGCGATGGCGTTCGAGACCGCCACCTCCACCGCCTGCACGTCGGCGCTGAAGCGGCTCATCAGGTCGCCGGAGTGGCGGCGGGAGAAGAAGGCCGGCGAGAGCCCGAGCAGGTGCTCGAAGAGGGCGATGCGCAGGTCCGCCACCACCCGCTGGCCCACGGATCCCATGAGGTAGAACTGGCCGAAGTAGGCGAGCCCCTTCACCAGCGAGACGGCCACGATCACCAGCGGCAGGAGGGCGAGCACCTGCGCCCGGTCGAGCCCGCCCAGCCAGGTCCCCAGGTCGGCGCCGGCGGGCAGGAGCTTCCCCAGGCTGGCCACGGCGCGGGTCTTGCCGGTGAAGAGGAAGTCGAGCACCGGCCCGAGGAGGTTGGCGTAGGCGGCGGTCGCCGCCGCCAGGACCACCATGCAGGCCATGGCCGCGGCGAACCGGGCCCGGTAGGGCGCGACGAAGCGCAGCAGGCGCAGGTAGGCTTTCAATCCGGCGCAATCCTACGCCAAGCCCGGCCCCGGTGGGACAACGCGGACGGGCACCGGGCCGGGGGAGGGGCTACTTCTCCTCCTCGACGCCCTTCACCTTCCCCTCGGCGCGCCGCCGCTCGATGATCTTCTGCGCGATGGGCGGCGGCACCGGGTCGTAGTGGCTCGGCTCCATGGTGAACCAGCCGGCTCCCTGGGTGAGCGAGCGGAGCTCGGCGTCGTAGCTCATGGCCTCGGCGTGCGGGCACAGCGCCCGCACCAGCACGCCGCGCGGCGTGGGCTCCATGCCCTGGACCTTGGCCCGGCGGCTGTTGAGGTCGCCCATGACCGCGCCGACGTAGTCCTCCGGCACGCGCACCTCGAGCTTCATGATGGGCTCGAGCAGGATGGGGCGCGCCTCCAGCACCGCCTTCTTGAAGGCCAGCGAGCCCGCCACCTGGAAGGCGTTGTCGGAGCTGTCCACGTCGTGGTAGCTGCCGAAGACCAGCTTGGCGCGGAAGTCCACCACCGGGTAGCCGGCCAGCGGCCCGGCCCCCAGGGCCCCGCGGATGCCCTTCTCCACCGAGGGGATGAACTGGCGCGGGATGACGCCCCCGACGATGGCGTCCTCGAACTCGAAGCCCTCGCCCCGCCCCCTGGGGTGCAGCTCCACGGTGCAGTCCCCGTACTGCCCGTGGCCCCCGGTCTGCCGCTTGAACTTCCCCTGCGCCTTGGCGCTGGCGGTGACGGTCTCGAGGTAGGCCGGCGTCGGGGGCGCCAGGGTGATGTCCACCCCGTGCTTGCGCTTGGCCCGCTCCACCGTGACCTCGATGTGGGCCTGCCCCATGCCCTTGAGCAGCATCTCCCCGGTGTCGGAGGAGCGCCCGAGCTCCAGCGACGGGTCCTCCTCGATGAGCTTGTGCAGCGCCGCGGCCGCCTTGTCGTCCACGCCCTTGGTGTGCACGGCGAAGGCCACGGGCCGGTTGGGGGCCCGGAACTCGGGAAGCACGACGGGATCGTCCCGGTCGCAGAGCGTGTCGCCGGTGCGCGCGTCCTTGAGCTTCATCAGCACCACCACGTCGCCGGGCACCGACTCCTTCACCTCGGCGGTCTGGGCGCCGTCGGTCCGGTAGAAGTGGGTGATGCGCTCCTCGGTGCGGGTGCGGGGGTTCATCACGGCGGTGTCGGGCCGGAGCGTGCCGGAGAAGACCCGCAGGTAGTCGATGCGGCCGGCGAAATGGTCGATGGTGGTCTTGAACACCTGGCCGCAGAAGGGCGCGCCCGGGTCGCCCCGGCGCTCCACCTCGGCGCCCTTGAGGTCCCGGGCCCGGACGACCCGCGACTCGGGGCCGGGGAAGAGCCTCACCGCCAGGTCCAGCGCCTCGCGCACGCCCACGCCCGGCTTGGCGGCGGCGCAAGCCAGGGCCAGGAACTTGTGGCTCGACGCCCCGGCGGCCAGGCCGCGCACGATCTCGTCCTCGGTGAGCGCGCCGCCCTCGAGGTACTTGCCCAGCAGCTCGTCGTCGTTCTCGGCGGCCGCCTCCACCAGCGCCGTGCGGGCCGCCTCGGCCTCGGCCTTCATGCCTGCCGGGACCTCGGCCTCGGTCCAGCGGGCGAAGGCCTTGTCGTGGAGGTGGGCCTTCATCGTCAGGAGGTCGACCAGCCCGGCGAGCTTCGGCCCGGCGCCGATGGGGAGGTGCATGGGCACCGGCTTCACCTTGAGCGAGGCCTCGACGTCGGCCAGGGTCTTCTGGAAGTCGGCGTGCTCGTGGTCCAGCCGGCCCACCACGCCGAAGGCCGGCCGGCCCGACTCGGCGAGCAGGTCGTAGGCCCGCTCGCTGCGGTTGTGGGCCCCGTCGGCGGCCGACACCATGAGCATGGCGCCGTCGGTGACCTGCAGGGCCCACTCCACCTCCGCCAGGAAGGCGGCGAAGCCGGGGCAGTCGACGGCGTGGAAGGCGCGCCCCCCCTCCTCGAAGGTCTCGGGGTGGAGCGAGAGGGTGAAGTTGCGCTTCTTCTCCTCGGGCTCGGCGTCGAGGCGCGAGGTGGAGCCCTCGGGGCTCGCCCGCCGGGCGTCGGCGAGCCGCAGGAAGGCCTCGACGAGCGCGGTCTTGCCCGACCCGTCGGCGCCGAGGATGGAGAAGGTCCGGATGACGCGACCGTTGGCCATGGGGATGGGCTCCCTCGGGAAGGGGTTGCACCTCCGATGCGCCGGCGCCCTCGCGCCGGGCGATGCGGGCGTGACGCCATCCTTACCACGGCCCAGGGGGGGTGGTGGGAGGTGCGATGGCCGGGGGCGCGCGCACCCGGGGCCGGAGCCGGCTCCCGGCGGCGTCTCAGTAGTAGTAGATGGCCGCGATGTTGCCGGTGACGAAGCCCAGGGGCTTGTCCGTCCCGAAGGTCCAGGAGGAGTCCTTGGTCTCCGCGTTCCCGAGCTTGCCCGAGGCCGCGGAGTAGTGGAGGGCCAGGCCCACCGTTCCCTCCAGGGCGAACTGCGGCATGCCCAGGAACCCGAAGAAGAGCTCGAAGCCGGCGCGGGCCCCGACGTCGAAGCCGTAGCCCTTCCACTGCGTGCGCCCCGGCCCCGGGTAGTCGTTGCCGCCGGTGGCGTAGAGGACGTTGGCCTCGGGCAGGGCCAGGAAGGTGATGTGCCGGCCCCGGGCCAGCGCCACCGGCACGCCGAAGTGGAGCGACAGGCCGAGGGCCGAGGCCTTGTAGGTCACCGGCGCGCCGGCGACGGGCGCCTCGTGGGTGGTGTTTCCGGTCACCAGGCCCAGGCCGGCGTCGAAGCCCCAGCCCCGGGTCGAGCCGGGGGAGGGCTGCATCCAGCGCCGCACGCCGATGGTGTACACGTCCACGGTGTTGGGCGCGGTGTTGAAGGTGCCGAAGGCCAGGGTCTGGACGCCGAAGAAGGCGAGCCCCCACTTGCCGATGGCCTTCTCCCCGTCCGTCTCCTCCCGCGGGGGCGGGGGCGCGCCGCGGGCCTGCGCGGCAGCCGGGGCGGCGAGGGCCATCCCCAGCGCGGCGGCCAGGGCGCGGATCGACGTCGACTTGTCCATGGGCTCCCTCCTCGCCGCAGAGAGTGTCCACGGGCGCGGGCGGCGACAAGGGGAAAGCCGGGGCGTCGTGCGCGCCCTGTGCGCCGCCCTCCTACCCCGGCTCCTTGAGCTCGGGGAAGTCCTCCTGCCAGAACTCCCGCTCGCCCCGCTCCGGCCCCGCCGGCCGCCTCTCCTCCCGCCGGCGCAGATCCACGCGGCGGATCTTCCCGCTGATGGTCTTGGGCAGGTCGGAGAACTCCAGGCGCCGGATGCGCTTGTAGGGCGCGAGGCGGCGGCGCAGGAAGCGGAAGACGTCGAGCGCCAGCTCGCGCGAGGGCGCCGCGCCCGGCTTGAGGATGACGAAGGCCTTGGGCACCACGCCCTTGACCGCGTCCGGGCTCGGCACCACGGCGGCCTCGGCCACGGCCTCGTGCTCGATGAGGGCGCTCTCGAGCTCGAAGGGCGAGATGCGGTAGTCGGAGGACTTGAAGACGTCGTCGGCGCGCCCGACGTAGCTGATGTAGCCCTCGGCGTCGCGCGCCGCGACGTCGCCGGTGTGGTAGTGGCCGCCGCGGTGGACGAACTCGTCCAGGTTGGCGTCGTCCTGGTAGCCGGCCATGAGCCCGGCCGGGCGGGCGGAGAGCGGCAGGCAGATCTCCCCCTCGTCGCCGATGCCGCCCTCGTCGCTCACCAGCGCGATCTGGTAACCGGGCATGGGGCGGCCCATGGAGCCCGGCTTGATCCTCTGGCCCGGCGAGTTGCCCACCTGGCAGGTGGTCTCGGTCTGGCCGTAGCCGTCCCGGATGGTGAGGCCCCAGGCCTGCCGGACCTTCTCGATCACCTCCGGGTTGAGGGGCTCGCCGGCGCTGAGCGCCTCGCGCAGGCTCACCCGGTGCCGGCCGAGGTCCTCCAGGATGAGCATCCGCCAGACCGTGGGAGGGGCGCACAGGGTGGTGATCCGGTGCCTCTCCAGCACCTCCAGCGTGCGCTGCGCCTGGAAGCGGGCGTAGTCGTGCACGAAGACCGTGGCGCCGGCGTTGAAGGGGGCGAAGAAGCTGGACCAGGCGTGCTTGGCCCAGCCGGGCGAGCTGACGTTCATGTGCACGTCGCCCTCGAGGAGCCCGATCCAGTACATGGTCGAGAGGTGGCCCACCGGGTAGCTGGTGTGGGTGTGGAGCACCAGCTTCGGCTTCGAGGTGGTGCCCGAGGTGAAGTAGAGCAGCATCGGGTCCCGGCCGGTGGTCTCGCCGTGGGGGATGAAGAAGCCGATCTCGCCGTAGGCCTGGTCGTACGGCGTCCAGCCCGGGACGCGCTCGCCCCAGCAGATGCGGGTGAAGCGGCCCTGCACGGCGCGGAGCTTCTCGGCCCCGGCCGCGTCGGTGACCACGTGCTTCACCCGGCCGCGGTCGAGCCGGTCCTGGAGGTCCTCGGGCGTGAGCAGTCCCGTCGCCGGGATGACCACCGCCCCGAGCTTCATCGCCGCCAGCATCACCTCCCAGATGGGCACCGCGTTGGGCAGCATCATCAGGATCCGGTCGCCCCGCTCGACGCCGTGCCGCCGCAGGAAGACCGCCACCCGGTTCGAGCGCTGCGCCAGCTCCTGGTAGCCGAGCTGCACCTCCCGGCCGTCCTCCCCGACGATGTGCAGCGCCGGCGTCGAGTTTCCCTCGGCGATGACGTCGAACCAGTCGAGCGCCCAGTTGAAGCGGTCGAGGTGCGGCCACTGGAAGCCGCGGCTGGCCCTCTCCCAGTCGTCGCGGTGGGCCTGGAGGAAGTCGCGGGCCTTGCGGAAGGCGTCGGTCGGGTTCATCGATCCCTCGGGGCGGAGGTGCAGGGGGGCGATTCTCGCAATCCGGCGGGCCCGTGGCCAGCGCGGCGGCACGGGCGCTTGACCCGGCGCAACGATGCGTGGTGCGCTTCCGGCACGGAGGTGACCATGCCGGTTCGCGCCCGCCTCGCCCTCGCCGCCGCGCTCCTCGCCGCGTCCCCTGCCCTGGCGGACGAGCCCCGGCCCTCGGACAAGGCCCCGGCCGTGGTCCTCAAGGTGGGCGAGTCCGTCCGCGTCTGCGAGACCCGCACCGTCATCTGCCCGGCGAGCGCACCCATCTGCGACGACACCTCCCTGGTCGCCATCCGCGACCAGGGCAAGGGCCTGGAGATCGTGGGCCTGAAGCCCGGCCGGACGCTGTGCTCGGTGATGTCGGCCAACCAGGCTCGCCAGGTCTTCGCCGTCACCGTCGAGCGCTGAGGGGCTCCTGGGCGCTCCCCGCGGCGTCGGCGCCGGGCTGGCCCTCGGCATCCTCTCGGTCTCGTGGGCCGCGATCCTGGTCCGGCTCGCCGACGCGCCCGCCCTGTCCATCGCCGCCTGGCGCCTCTCCATCGCCGCGGTCCCGGCCCTGGCCTTCGCCCTCTGGCGCCGGCGCGCCGAGTGGAGCGCGGCGCCCTCGCGCGACCGCCTGCTCCTGGCCGGCGCGGGACTGGCGCTGGCGTGCCACTTCGCCACCTGGATCGGCTCGCTCCGGCTCACCTCGGTGGCGAGCTCGGTGGCGCTGGTCACCACCCAGCCGGTGTGGGTGGCCCTCCTCGCCCGGGCCTTCCTCGGCGAGCGGGTGACCCGCCGCGCCGCCGTGGGGATCGGGCTGGCGGTGGCGGGCGGCATCGCCGTCGCCGGCGGCGACTTCTCGGCGAGCCCGCGGGCGCTCCTCGGCGACCTGCTGGCGCTGGCGGGCGCCGTTTTCGCCGCGGTCTACATCGTGGTGGGCCGGCACGCGCGCGCCGCGCTCTCGCTGGGCGGCTACGTGGGCGCGGTCTACCCCCTGGCCGCGGCGGCGCTGCTCTCGCTGGCGCTGGCCGCCGGCGATCCGCTGGCCGGCTTCTCGGGCCGGACCTGGGCCGCGCTGGCCCTGCTGGGGCTCGTGCCGCAGCTCCTCGGCCACTCGCTCCTCAACTGGGCCCTGCGCTGGGTCTCGGCGCCGGTGGTGGCGGTCTCCATCCTGGCGGAGCCGGTGGTCTCGACGCTCCTCGCCATCCCGGTCCTGGGCGAGACGCCGGGGCCGTGGACGGCGGCGGCCGGCGGGGCCACCCTGGTCGGCGTGTACCTGGCGGCCACCGGCGAGCGCCGCGCCGCCGCGGCCGAGCTCTAGTGGATCAGGGCCCGGCTCGTGGACCCACGCCCGCGCGGGACGTCGGTCCGTCGGGCCGCAGAGCTGCGCTCGCACCGCGGCATCCGGGCCGCGCGCAGGCACTTGACGCGCGGCGGCTCACTTACTGCGGTCGCGCAAGCCGCGGCGGCCGCGGGGGGTTGGCGCTCCGCGCAGGAAGTT
>DATIFE010000177.1:0-19380 GCA_035455425.1 Anaeromyxobacteraceae bacterium
CCCCCTGTCCCGAAGTTCCCCTGCACGAGCGCGTCGCCCAGCACGAGCGGGCGGCGGTAGCCGCCCGCGAGGCCTTGGGGTCCCGTGAGGGCCCCGGGTTTTCCAGAAGCCTCGCGCGTCGCTGCGCGACGCGCTCGTGCAGGGGAACTTCGGGACAGGGGGGGCCGGCCTGGGGAACAATTCCTCGGTCCTGCCGGACACGCCGACTGCCAAGCCCCCGGAATCACTTGCTCGTCCATCGGGCACGTGGATTGCCTGGAAGGCGGGCATCGACTCGATCGCGGGCGGCCAACCGCCCGCGCTTTCCATGAAAGGGAGCTCCCCAATGAAGAAGCTGCTCGCCGCGCTGGTCGCCTTCTCGTTCCTCGCCTCGCCCGTCCTCGCCGACGAGATGAAGAAGGACGAGCCGGCCAAGGCCGAGAAGAAGGCCGCCAAGAAGAAGGCCCACAAGAAGGCCGCCAAGAAGGTCGAGGAGAAGAAGGCCGAGGAGAAGAAGTAGCTCTCGCTCTTCCCCTGAAGTTCCAGGCCGGCCGCGGGCGACCGCGGCCGGCTCCTTTTTTGGCCCCTGGGGCTCGGCCTCCGCGTCCCTCCGGGCACGGCCCGCGGCCTCACCCCCAGCGAAGCAAGTGCTCGTTTGCACTGGCGAACCCGGACGCGCGCCGCCGGCCGGGGCCCGGACGTTGACAGGTGCCCTCCAGGGCGTGAAATACCGCGGTCCCCGTCGCGTTCTGCGGTGTCGACAAGGGAGGTCCGTTGGCCATCGCCCGCCTGTTCCTCGACGCCCTGGTGTCGCCCGCTCGCGCCCTGGCCGCGGCCGCCGAGAGGAGGACCGTGCTCCCGCCCCTGGTCGCGGCCACGGCGGCCTCCCTCCTGCTCTCGCTGGCGCTCGTGCCCCGGATCGACTTCGAGCGGGCCGCGCTCGACAACCTCGAGAGGCAGCCCGATGCGGCGGAGATCACCCCGCACCAGAGGGAGGAGAAGCTCGACTCGGCCCGCAAGCTCGGCGCGGTGGCCGGCTACGCCGGCGCCGCGCTCGGCCCGGCAGCCAGCGCCTTCGCCGCGGCCCTGTTCCTGTGGCTCGCCTTCCGCGTGGCCGGGGCCCGGCCCGCCTTCGCGCCGACCATGGCGGTCGCCGCCTGGGCGCTCCTCCCCCGGGCGCTGGAGTCGATCCTCCTCCTGCCGGCGGCGCTGCGGAACGGATCCCTCGCGCCCGAGGCAGTCGCCCGCCTGGCCCCCTGGAGCGCCGCCTTCTGGCTCGGGGACGGGGCGCGCCCGCCGGTGGCGTCCCTGGCCTCGTCCCTGAACCTCTTCGGCCTGTGGAGCGTGGCGCTGGTGTGCCTGGGAATGGCGTCGGTGGCGGGCACCAGCCGCACCCGCTCCGCAGCGGTGGCCGTGGCCCTGTGGGCCGCGGTCGCGGCCGGCGGCATGGCTCTCGCCGGCATGGCCGCCGCCCCCCCCGCCGCCTGACCCTCGCCCCGCATGCGCACCTTCCCCCTCGCCGCCTGTCTCCTCCTCCCGGCCGCCGCCGGGGCCGCCCCCCTCACGCTCGACGATGCGCTGGCCGTCGCCGCGAAGCACAACGGCGACCTCGAGGTCGCGCGGGCCGTCCGGGAAGTCGCCGCGGTGGACCTCTACCAGAGCTGGTCCGGCGTCCTGCCGCGGCTCGATCTGACCGGCGCCTTCGGCCGCACGTACTACGCCAACCAGAAGTCGGTGCAGCCCTTCCCCAACGGCTCCGGCGGCATCGACCTGGTGGTGGTACCGACCCCGGACTTCGACGTGGCCGCGAACCAGCTCACCCTCACGCTCCGCTGGACGCTCTTCGACGGCTTCGCCTCCTGGAACCGCATCTCCTCGGCCCGGGCCTCGGCCCGGGCGGCCGATCGGCAGCTCGACGAGTCCACCCTGCAGATCGCCTTCGAGGTCACCCGGCGCTTCTACGAGGTCGTGAAGCAGGAGCGGGCGCTCCGGGTGCGCCAGGAGGCGGCGGCGCGCTCCGAGGATCTGGTCAGGCGGGCCGACGCCCTCTACGCGGCCGGCCGGGGCACCAAGGCCGACACCTTCTCGGCCCGGGTGAACCTGGGGAACGACCGCATCGCCGTGGAGGCGCAGCAGGCCAGCCTGGTCCGCGCCCGCACCGACCTGGCCGTGGCGCTGGGCCTCTCCCGGGCGGACGGCCTCGACGTCGTCGCGCCCGCCCCCGTGTCGGGGCCGGGCCTGCCCTCGCAGGCGGAGCCGGCGGCGCTCGACGAGCTGCTCGCCCGCGCCCGCCGCGACCGGCCGCTCCTGGCGGCCAGGGAGTCGGCCGTCGCCGCCGCCGAGCTCCAGATCTCGCAGGCCCGCGGGGGCTACTGGCCGGCCCTGGGCGTCCAGGGCACCTACCAGCGGCCGAGCCCGTACCTGTCGGGGAGCTACGGGGTCCTGGGAGATCCGTCGCACCAGTACGTGGCCACCGCCCAGGTCACGCTCGCCTGGAACCTGTTCCAGGGGCGCGAGACCATGGCCGCCGCGCAGCGGGCCGAGGTCCAGGCGCGCCGCGCCCGGGTCGAGGCCGCCCAGGCGGAGCAGGTGGTCTCCGCCGAGATCGCCCGCGCCCGGGAGAGCGTCGTCACCCTGGGCCGCACCACCGCCCTGGCGCAGGAGAACCTCGGCGCCGCCGAGCAGGGGCTGGCGCTGGCGCGGGAGCGGCTCGAGGCGGGCGTCGCCAGCCAGCTCGAGGTCCGGGACGCCACCCAGAAGCTCTCCGAGGCACAGCTGGCGCTCGTCAGCGCGCTGGTCGATCACGCCGTCGCCCGCGCCGACCTGAACCGCGCGGTCGGCGGCTCGCTCTAGAGGAAGCCATGGAAACCGCACGCCAGGTCCCCGCCGAGCCGACGTCCTCGCCGGCGCTCGCCTCCCTCGGGGCGCCGGCCCGGCCCCGCATGGGGTGGGGCAAGCGCATCGTCGCCATCGCCTTCGCCCTGGCCGTGCTGGCGCTGGTGGCGCTGTCGCTCCGGCCGCGGCCCCCGCCGCCGATCGGCGTGCAGACCGCGGCGGCGCGCCGCTCGCCCATCACCCGCAAGGTGGTCGGCGCCGGCAAGCTGCAGGCGGCGACCCAGGTGAAGCTCTCCTCCAACGTGTCCGGCGACCTCCTGGAGCTGCCGGTGAAGGAAGGCGACCGGGTGGTCAAGGGGCAGCTCATCGGCCGCATCGACGCGCGCCGCTACGTGGCCCAGGAGCGGCAGCAGGAGGCGAACCGGGCCACCGCCGCGGCAGACCACGCCACCGCGCTCGTCAACGTGAGCCGGCTCCAGGCGGAGCTGGACCGGGTGAAGCGCCTCGCCGCCGGGGGCAACGCCAGCGCCGCCGAGCTCGACAAGGCGGTCCAGGAGCTCCGCGCCGAGCAGTCCCGCGCCGTGGCGGCCAAGGAGCGGGTGGCCCAGGCCGACGCCCAGCTCTCCGAGGCCCGCCAGCTGCTCTCCTACACCACGCTCCTCTCGCCCATCGACGGCGTCGTCACCTCGCGCCTGAAGCAGGTGGGCGAGCGGGTGCGCGGCGGCGAGCTGCAGGAGGATCCCATCGTGATCATCGCCACCCTCTCCAACATGGAGGTGAAGGTGGAGGTCGGCGAGCACGAGGTGGTGTTCCTGCGCGAGGGCGACCCGGCCGAGGTGGAGATCGACGCCATCCCCGACAAGCGCTGGCCGGCGGCGGTGGTGGAGATCGCCAAGAACGCCAACGTCCGCAACCCCAACACCGAGCAGGAGGTGACCACCTTCCCGGTCCGCCTGGCGCTGACGGTGCCGGTGCCCGGCGCCCTGCCCGGCATGAGCGCGCAGGCCTCCATCGCCACCGAGACCCACGCCGACGCGGTGGTGGTGCCGCTCCAGGCCGTGACGGTGCGCACCGAGAGGGAGCTCCGGGAGGGCCCGTCCGCCCGGGCGCCCGAGGCGCCGCCCATGCCCGGCGCGGCGCAGCCCAAGCGGCGGGAGTCGACGCGCAAGGTGGTCTTCGTGGTGGAGAAGGGCGTGGCCCGGCTCCGGCCGGTGGAGACCGGCCTCGTCGGCGAGAACGACATCGAGATCGTGGAGGGCCTCAAGGAGGGCGAGACGGTGGTCGAGGGGCCCTACAAGGTGCTGGCCCGCGAGCTGGCCGACGGCAAGCCCGTCCGGCCGCTGAAGCCGGGAGAGGGAGTGAAGCTCCCGTGACGGCGCGACTCCGCCGCCGCCCCGCCGGGCGGGCGCCCCGGAGGCGCCTCGCATGAGCGCCCGGGGGACGCTGCTCTCCCTCCAGGGGATCGCCCGCCACTACCAGGTGGGCGCCGAGGTGGTGCGCGCCCTCGAGGGCGTGAGCTTCGACGTGGCGCACGGCGAGTGGGTCGCGGTGGTGGGCCAGTCGGGCTCGGGGAAGTCCACCCTGATGAACATCCTGGGGTGCCTCGACACCCCCACCGCCGGCACCTACCTCGTCAACGGCCGCGACGTGCGCGGCCTGCTCGACCACGAGCTCGCCGACCTGCGCAACCGGGAGATCGGCTTCGTCTTCCAGACCTTCCAGCTGCTGGCGCGCGCCAGCGCGCTCGCCAACGTGGAGCTGCCGCTGGTCTACCGCGGCGTCCCCCGCGCCGAGCGCCGGGCCCGCGCCGAGGAGGCGCTGCGGGCCGTGGGCCTGGCCGATCGGGTGCGGCACCGGCCCAACGAGCTCTCCGGAGGCCAGCGCCAGCGGGTGGCCATCGCCCGGGCGCTGGTGGGGCAGCCGTCGCTGCTCCTCGCCGACGAGCCCACCGGCAACCTGGACAGCGCCACCGGCGAGGAGATCGTGCGGCTCTTCGGCGAGCTCCACGCCCGCGGCCACACCATCTTGCTCGTGACCCACGAGCCGCGCATCGCCGCCCGCTGCCCACGGGCCATCCGGCTCATGGACGGGCACGTCGTGGCCGACGGGCCGGGCCGCGAGGTGGCCCTGCTCGGCGCGCCGCAGGCGGTGACGGCGTGAAGTCGGCGCGCCGGGCCCTGGCGGAGCTGCAGGAGAGCCTGCGCATCTCGCTCTCCGCGCTGGCCGGGAACCGGCTGCGCACCGCCCTGACCACCCTCGGCATCGTCATCGGCGTCACCACGGTGATCGCCATCGTGGCCATCATCCAGGGGCTCAACACCAGCTTCGCCGCCTCGATCCAGACCCTGGGCGCCCACACGCTCTTCGTGGACAAGTGGAAGTGGCTCAACGTCACCGGCGACTGGTGGAAGTACCGGAACCGCAAGGCCATCGGGCTGCCGGAGCTCCACGCCATCGTCCGCGAGTCGAGGGAGGCGGTGGCCGCCGCGCCCATGAGCGTGACCCTGGCGGCGGTGGGCCGGGGGGAGCGGCAGCTCGGCTCGGTCCGGGTCTACGGCACCAGCTCCCAGTACCCCGCCGCCACCGGGCGCGGGGTGGGCTTCGGGCGCTTCCTGGCCGAGCAGGAGTCGGACATGGGGGCGCCGTCGGTGGTGCTCGGCGCCGACGTGCAGGACAACCTCTTCCCGGGGGTGCCGCCGGAGCAGGTGCTGGGGGCGCGGGTGCGGATCGTCGGGCGCCCCTTCAAGGTGGTGGGGCTGATGGAGCGGCGCGGGAAGCTCCTGGGCACCGCCATGGACAACAACGTCCTCATCCCGCTGCCCCTCTACAGCGAGATGTTCGGGGCCAAGCGGCCCATGTCGATCGCGGTGGCCGCGGCTCCCGGCCGCGTGGGCGACCTGGAGAACGAGCTCACCGGGATCCTGCGCAAGGTGCGGCGCGTCCCGCCGGGGAAGGACGACGACTTCACCTTCAACCGGCAGGAGCAGTTCCTCAAGGTGTACCAGGGGCTCACCAAGGCGCTCTACGGCGTCGCCATCGGCGTGGGCCTCATCACCCTGGTGGTGGGCGGCATCG
Source organism: Anaeromyxobacteraceae bacterium (assembly GCA_035455425.1). Lineage (GTDB taxonomy): Bacteria > Myxococcota > Myxococcia > Myxococcales > Anaeromyxobacteraceae > JACRMN01. The sequence goes on from DATIFE010000177.1 coordinate 5,890, forward strand.
GCATCATGAACATCATGCTGGTCTCGGTCCACGAGCGGACCCGGGAGATCGGCGTGCGGCGCGCCCTGGGGGCCCGGCGCTCGACCATCCTGGCCCAGTTCCTCATCGAGTCGGCGGTGGTGGCGGCGCTGGGCGGCGCACTGGGCACCGGCCTGGGGCTGGCCTTCGCCCAGCTCATCGCGCTGGCCACGCCGCTGGCGGCCGCGGTGACGCCCTCGGCGGTCGCCCTGGGGCTGGGCTTCTCGGCGCTCACCGGCCTGATCTTCGGCTCCTGGCCGGCCTGGCGCGCCGCCAACCTCGATCCCGTGGAGGCGCTGCGCTACGAATGACCTCGCTCCTCGACACCGTGTCGATGGCGCTGGCGACGCTCCGGGCGAACCCGCTGCGCTCGGCGCTCACCCTGCTCGGCATCGTCATCGGGGCCTCGACCGTGGTGGCGATGATGTCGCTCACCGAGGGGCTCCGCCTCAAGGTGACGAGCGACCTCGCCTTCCTGGGAGCCGGCTCCTTCCAGATCTCGAAGTGGCCCGCCATCCAGAACGACGACAGCTGGCAGAAGTACGCCCGGCGGCGCGACATCACCCGGCAGATGGGGGAGTCGCTGCGCGGCCTGCCCCACGTGGCCCACGTCTCCGTCGAGGCCTGGAGCGAGTGGCCCGACCGGGTCTGGACCCGCGATCGGTCCACCCAGCCCAACGTGTGGATCGTCGGCGGCGAGCAGGACTACGAGCGGGCCAACGCCATCTCCGTGGCCCAGGGGCGCTTCCTCACCGGGGTGGACGCCGAGCTGGGCCGGCACGCCGCCTTCATCGGGCCGGACGTGGCCGACCTGCTCTTCCCGGGAGAGCCGGCGGTGGGGAAGGAGATCCGCATCCGCTCCACGCCCTTCACGGTGGTGGGCGTGGCCGAGCGGCGCGGCAGCGTCTTCGGCATCGAGTCCAAGGACGCCTTCGCCGTGATCTCGCTCGACGACTTCAACCAGGTCATGGGGCGGGCCCGGAACTTCTGGATCACGGTGGCGGCCCCCACCCCGGACGTGGTGGGCCAGGCCATCGACGAGGTGGTGGCGCAGATGCGGCAGGCGCGCGGGCTGCGCGGTCGCGAGGAGAACGACTTCGAGGTCTACACCAACGACTCGGTCTCCGAGACCTTCGACAACATCCTCAAGGTCGTCGCCGCCGCCACCTTCGGGGTCTGCGCCCTGGCCCTCCTGGTGGGCGGCATCGGCATCATGAACATCATGCTGGTCTCGGTCAGCGAGCGGACCCGGGAGATCGGCGTGCGCATGGCGCTGGGCGCCCGGCGCCGGCGCATCCTCTCGCAGTTCATGGTCGAGTCCACCGTGCTCTCGGGCCTGGGGGGGGTGCTGGGCGTGCTGGCCGGCGCCGGGCTGGCCATCGCCGCCCGCGAGGTCTACGGGGTGCCGGCGAGCATCCCGGCCTGGGCGGTGGTACTCTCCCTCGTCTCCGCGTCGGGCTGCGGGCTCCTCTTCGGCATCTACCCCGCGGCCCGGGCCAGCCGCCTCGACCCGGTCGAGGCGATGCGGACCGAGTAGTCTTCCGAAGTCAGGCACTGTCGTCCGCGGCGCCGGCCCTCCGGCGCCGGACCGGGGGACGGGGGCGAGGCCCCTCCAGCGAAAGGCGGCGCGTGGAAAGGAACAAGCTGAAGAAGGAGATCCAGGGCTGGGTCGTCACCATCCTCGCCGTGCTGGTGTTCCGCGCCTTCCTCTACGAGGCGGTGTACATCCCGTCCGGCTCGATGATTCCCACGCTGCAGATCGGCGACTACGTGGTGGTGGAGAAGTGGGCCTACGGGGCGCGGATCCCCTTCACCGACAGCGCCCAGCTCACCTGGTCCACGCCCCGGCGGGGCGACATCGTGGTGCTCCTGGCGCCGCCGGGGAACCCCCGCAGCGAGGACCTCATCAAGCGGGTGGTGGCCGTCGCCGGCGACACCGTGGAGATCCGGGACGGCGGCCTGGTCCTGAACGGGAAGCCGGTCCCCCGGCACCGCGTCGACGGGCCCTGCAGCTACCAGGACCGGCGCGAGGGCGACGGCTGGCGCGAGGAGCCCTGCGCCGCCTTCGAGGAGAAGCTCGACCGCCACGACTACCTGAGCTACTGCGCCCCCGACGCTCCCTGCGGCGACGTCGAGCCCCAGGTCGTGCCCCCGGGCACCGTCTGGCTCGCCGGCGACCACCGCGACCGCTCCGCCGACAGCCGCGTCTTCGGCCCGGTGCCGGTGGGGCGCATCAAGGGCCGGGCCTGGGTGGCGCTGGCCTCCTGGGGGCCCTCCGGCCCGCGCTGGGACCGGCTCTTCGTCAGCGTGAAGCACTAGCGCTGCGACCCAGGCCTGTGGATCAGGGCCCGGCTCGTAGAGCCACGCCCGTGGGCGCCCTGGCACGCGGTGACGGCGCAGGGTCTCGCCGGCGGGCGCCTCCGCAGCCCGCCGGGCGCCACGCCGAGCGCGCGGCCGTGCTCCTCGTCCGCGACGAGCTGCCGGCGAGGAGCGCCGCCGCCCGGCGCGTCCAGTGGGCTTGCGCGACCGCCGTCAGCGAGGAGCCCCCGCACCGCGGGTTCGCGCGGGTCGCGGTCCGCGATCGCGGGCGAGGACAGCGCCCGGAGGCGAGACCCCTGCGCCGGAGCCCCCGGGTCGAATCGCCCGGGGCGCGCCCCTAGAACTTGATGGCCAGCCCGGCCCGGATGGCGTGGGCGGTGACCAGGGCGTGGTCGCCCGGCTGGCGGGTGCCGGGCGCGTAGCCCAGGCCGTCGAGGGGGCGGAGCATGCCCCAGGCCACCCAGGCGTTGAAGCCGTCGTCCGAGGCGTAGTGGACGCCGGTGTCGAGCTCGACGCCCAGCGGCCGGTGCACGGTGCTGGGCGTGGAGCTGGCGTACATCGCCTCGGAGTACACGAGCGCGGCCCGCAGCGAGAGCCCCTCGAGCACGTCGTAGCGCAGCGAGGGCTTCACGTACCAGGCGTCGGTCACGTTGCCGAGCAGCTCGCGCCAGAGGATCAGGTCCACGCGGTAGGACGGGTTGAAGCGGAAGTTGCGGATGAAGTCGCCGCCCGCCTGCGAGCCGTCGATGGACCCCGGCTGCGGCACGCCGCGCTCCGGGTGGTTTCCCAGGCCGGGCGTCCGGTCCCCGGTGGCGAAGCCGCCCTCGAGGCCCACCAGCACCTTGCCGGCGGCGGGCCGGTAGTCGCCCTGGACCACCGCCCCGAGCTGGCGGAGCTGGACCGGGCCCAGGGCCGGGTCGGCCGCCTGGAGCCGCCCGTCGCCCATCGATCCCCAGACGCCGGCCGCCTCGACCTCGAGGCGCCACTTCCGCGTGCGCCAGCGGGTCCACAGGTCCAGCGTCTGGTAGGAGAGGCCGACCGGCACGGTGTCGACCGCCAGGCCCGGCCCCGGCGAGCCGGGCGTGCCGGCGGTGGGCGTGAGCGAGTAGTGCTGGGCGTGGTAGCCGTAGTAGGCGCCGTAGTTCCAGCTGAGCGCCCCCGAGGCCATCTTGCGCCGGAGCTCCTCGTCGGTGTCGATGCGGGCCGCCTTGACGCCCAGGGCCCAGCGCTCGTCCGCCTTGGAGAGCGACAGGGGCTGGCTGCTGCCGGCGAGGTTCTCCGAGACGAGGCCCGAGGACTCGATGTCGTAGTAGGGGACCAGCACGTCGAAGAAGGTGCCGAGGAAGGTCTGCCGCACCGGGATGGCGAGCTGCAGCCGGTCGACGCTGTCGCCCAGGTCGTCGTCGAGGCCGCTCCCCGCGTTGGCGAAGATCCCCAGGCCCCAGTGCGAGGGCATGCGGCCGAAGGAGAGCAGGCCCAGGGGCGTCTGCACCTCGCCCCAGGCCCGCTTCACCCGGATCGACGGGCGGTCCAGGGAGACGGGGCTGTCGGCGGGGGGGGTGGCGTAGCCGGTCTGGCCCGACCCGAGGACGAAGTCGTCGAGGGCGTCGACCTGCGCCAGCACCCGCACCTGCTCGGACACGTTGAGGACGGGCTCGAGCCGGAGCCGCATGTTGGCGCTGGTCTGCGTCCCGCGCGCCGGGTCGTTGGGGGGGCGCGGGAAGAGGGAGTAGCCGGCCGGGTCCGGCGAGCGGCGCAGCCCGAAGTCGTCGAAGAGGTCGCCCCGGACGCGGTAGTAGCCGGAGAGCTGCAGCAGGTCGAGCTTGGGCTTGTCGGACGGCCCGGCGGCCTCGAGGAACTCCTTGGCGGACTGCTGCGCCTGGAGCTCGGCGCGCATCTCGTCGCGGATCTCCGCCTTGGCCTTCTCGACCTCCTTCTTGATGGCCGCCTGGACGTCGTCGGGCGCGGGCGCCTCCTTCCTCGCCGCGGGCTTCGGGGTGTCGGCGGTCTGGGCCGCGGCCGGAAGCGGAGCGGGAGCGGCGGCCAGGGCGACGGCGAGCAGGAGGGGCCGGAGCGGCATGGATGGGTCCTCGGCGCCAGGGCGCGCTGCGCCCCTCGCCCGGAAAAGTCGGGCCTTTGAAGCACGCCCCGGGAGAACGGTCAAGGATGCCGAGGGCCCTGGCGCAGCTCCACCAGCACGCCCCGGCTCCCCCGGGGATGCACGAAGGCCACCCGGGCCCCGCCGGCGCCGGCCCGCGGCTTCTCGTCGAGGAGCGGCGCCCCCGCCGCCCGGAGGCCGGCCATGGCCTTCTCGATGTCCGGCACCTCGATGCAGAGGTGGTGCAGGCCCTCGCCGCGCTTCTCCAGCGCCTTGTGCATGGGGCTGTCCGGGCCCGTCGGGCAGACGAGCTCGATGCGCCCCGCCCCGTGGCCGAAGATGGCCACCTTCACCTTCTCGCCCGGCACCACCTCGATCTCGGGCTCGGCCAGGCCGTAGGTGTCGCGGAAGAGCTTCACCGCCGCGTCGAGGTCGGCGACGAGGACGGCGACGTGGTCGAGACCGGTCATGGGGCGCTCCCGGGGAGAGGCGTGCGGCCGCATGAAAGGCGGCCCGGTGCCCGGAGTCAACCCCGGCGCGGCACCGGCCGCGGATCGGCGGACACCACCTCGAGCCCGCCCAGGAGCGCCACCGCGTCCACCTGCGTCCCCCGGCCGAGCGCCAGATGGGTGGCGTCGGCGACGTCCTCCCCGAACGTCGGGTCGAGGGCGATCCACTCGTCGCCGGACCTGACCTCCGCCCAGGCGTGCCAGTAGAGGGCGTCCTGGCCGTCCCCGTAGCGGGCGTAGACCAGCCCGTACACCGGCCGCGCCGGGACCCCCGCGGCCCGGGCCAGGGCGGTGAAGAGGAGCGCGTGCTCGGTGCAGTCCCCCTGGCCGCTCGCCAGCACCTCGCTGGCGCGGTCGCGGCTGCGCCCGAAGGTCTTCTCGAGCTTGCGGTACACGTAGCGCTCGATGCGGACCGCCGCCGCGTAGGCCCCGGGGGCGTCTCCCGCCACCTCGGCCGCCAGCGCGCGGAGGGCCGGCGCGTCGGAGTCGACCTGGCCGATGGTCTCCGCCGAGGGCGAGAGCAGGTCCCGCAGCGGGCCGGAGGCCCCGCGGGCGCGCGGCGCGTCGCGCCGGGGATCGGCGGCCGCCGGCGTCCGGGCGGTGACGGTGACCCGCGTGTCGCCGCCGGGCAGCGCCTCGAAGCGCTGCCGGGCGTCGTCCACCCGGAAGCTGGCCGGCAGGCCGCGGAGCCGGTAGGCGATGGCCAGCGGCACCTCGCGCGGCAGGGGCCCCGGGACCTTGACCCGCGTCAGGTTGAACAGGTCCACCCGGTCGAGGCGCCGCGCCGTCTCCTCCGGCTCGGCCCGGGCCACCACCGCGCCGAGCCGCAGCTCGACGATGCGGCCGTCGTCGGCCACCAGGACCTCCATGGGCGCCCGGTCGCCCGCCTCCCGCTCCTCGACCACCGAGACCGGGAGCTCCACCCCGGCGCCGCCCAGGCTCCGCCGGCCGCGGTAGGCGTCCTCCACCTGCCGGACCCGGAGCTGCTCCGCCTCGAGCTGGGGCCCCTGCACGTCGCCGCGGAGGGCGGCGGCGAGCCGGGCGGCGTCGGCCTGCTCCGCCGTCTCGCGAGGATCCGGGATCCTGCGCTCCTCTCGCCCCCCCTCGGCCTCCACCACCACGGTGCACCCGTCCGCGGCGCAGCGCCCCCGGGCCGACCGCTCCCCGCCGTCGCCGGAGCGCAGGCTCCGGAACTCGAGCAGCCGCCCGCCGGGCCGCGCCTCGTAGACCTTCTCGTCCCGCTGCACCCGCCTCACCGTGTTCGGGCCCACCGCCACGGTGAGCTCGGTCTCCTGGCGTGCGACGAGGACGGTCCGCCCCTCCCGCGTCTCGGTGCGGATCTCGGTCCGGGTGTAGCCGGCCTTCTTGCCGACCAGGTAGAGGCCGAACCACTCGGGGCCGGCGGGGCGCTTGACCGTGAGGACGGTGGGCGCCGCCCTGGCCTCCGCCGGGGGAGTGGCGGGGGGCGACGGCGCCTGCCCGCAGCGGCTGCACCCGCCGATGGCGAGGGCGGCGGCCAGGGCCAGGCGGGAGGCGGCGGGCATGGGGAATCGATCTAGCAGAACGCGCGGCGGATGCGAGCGCGGGGCCAGCCGGACGAGGCTGGCCGGAGCGGCCCCCCGGTTCAATCGCTCTCGACCGGCGCATAGAAGGCCACCCCGCGCACGTCCTCCTGCACGCGGAGGGGGTGCTGCAGGGGAGGGAAGGCCCGCTGCTCGCAGTCCATCCTCTCGCACAGGCGGCAGGTGACGCCCACCGGCACCACCGCCCCGGGCGATTCCAGGTCGACGCCGTCGGCGTAGACCAGCCGCTTGGCGTAGCTCACCTCGCAGCCCAGGGCCAGCGCGTGCACGGTGCGCGGCGCGTGGAAGCCGCCGCTCTCGCGGCGCACGGTGCGCGCCATCCAGAAGTGGCGGGTGCCGTCGGGCATCTGGGACAGCTGGGTGCGGACCATCCCCGGGGTCATGAAGCAGCCGAACAGGGCCCAGCGCGGGCACAGCCCGCCGAAGCGGGGGAAGCGCAGGCCGGAGGCGCTGAAGTGCTTGGAGATGTTCCCGGCGATGTCGATGCGCACCATGTGGAAGGGCACCCCCTCGGCCCCCGGCCGGCGCAGGGTGGTGAGGCGGTGGCAGGTCTGCTCGAAGCTGGCCCGGAAGCGGTGGCCGAGCAGCTCGGCGTCGTAGCGCTCGGCCTCGGCCGCCTCGAGGAAGGGCCCGTAGGGCATGAGGACGGCGGCGGCGAAGTAGTTGGCCAGCCCCACCCGGGCCAGGGCCCGCGCCTCCGGGCTGGTGAGCTGGGGGTCGGCGGCGATCCGGTCGAGCGCCGCCTGCTGCGTCAGCAGGCCCGCCTGGTACGCGAGCTGGAAGTTCCGGCTGCCGCGCCGCAGCACCTCGGAGAGCGCCAGGACCTTGCGCTCCCGGTCGTAGCGGCGCACCGCCCGCCCCATGGCCGCGGCGTGCTGCACCCGGACCCGCACCCCGTGCTCGCGCTCGAGCCAGGCGACCAGGTCCTCGTAGAGGTTCCCGGCCCCGAGGCGGGCGTCGCGCCACAGCCGCTCCGCGCCCTCCTCCAGCTCGGGGAAGAAGTTCAGGTGGCGCTGCAGGAGGTCCGAGACCTCCTCGGTGGGCAGCCGGGAGTCGTGGGCCGTCACCCCCTCCTCGCTGATGCGGCTGGCGAGCGTGCTCGCCGCCTCGCGCGCGCCGCGGAAGGCCCGGTAGAGGGCCAGCACCGCCCGGGCCACGCCCGGGCTCGCCTGCGCCATCTCCCGCACCTCGCCGGCCGTCAGGTCGTGGGCGTCGAAGAGGGGATCGCCGAAGACCTCGAGGAGGTCGGCGGCGGAGCGGGCGTCGTTCTCGGCGGAGAGGGACTTGAGGTCGAGCTCCAGCACCTCGGCCAGGCGGATGAGGAGCGGTGCCGGGAGCGGCCTGCGGCCGTGCTCGATGAGGTTCAGGTAGCTGGCGCTGATCCCGAGCCGATCGGCCAGCTGCGCCTGGGTCAGGCTCCGGCGGCGGCGGAGCGCGCGCACCTTGGCGCCGAGGGCTGGGGCGGCTACCATCGCGAATCCCCTTTCGTTACCGGATGGTACGCCGCCCCGGGCCGCATTTACAACATTTACCGATCGACAAGACTTGGTTCACAGACCGCGTACAGGTTAACCGCCCATAACTACTTAGGCTCTTGTAGTTGACGCAAATCAAGATAACTTTCGAAAGGACACGCCTGCCATGCCCCCCAAAGCCCCTAAGCGCCGCCAGCTCCCGAAGACGCCCCCCGGCGTGAAGCTCCTGGGGCCCTTCCCCGAGGGTTCCGAGCGGGTCCTCACCGTGGAGGCGGTGGCCTTCGTGGCCGACCTGGTGCGCCGCTTCGCCTGGCGCATCGACGAGCTGCTCGCGGCGCGCGCCGAGCGGCAGAAGAGGTGGGACGCGGGCTGGCGGCCGTCCTTCCCCTCCGACACCGGGCACATCCGGGGCACCGCCTGGTCGGTGGCCCCGCTGCCCGCGGACCTCCTGGACCGGCGCGTCGAGATCACGGGGCCGGTGGACCGCAAGATGATCATCAACGCGCTCAACTCCGGCGCGTCGGTGTTCATGGCCGACTTCGAGGACTCGAACTCCCCCACCCGCGACAACGTGGTCGGCGGCCAGGTGAACCTGCAGGACGCCATCCGCCGGACCATCAGCTACCAGGCCCCCGACACCGGCAAGAGCTACCGGCTCGCCGAGCGGACCGCGGTGCTCATGGTCCGCCCCCGCGGGCTGCACCTGCCGGAGAAGCACTTCCAGGTGGACGGGAAGCCCGCGCCCGGCTGCCTGGTGGACTTCGGCCTGTACCTCTTCCACAACGCCCGGGAGCTGCTCTCCCGCGGCACCGGCCCCTACTTCTACCTGCCCAAGACCGAGAACCACCTCGAGGCGCGCCTCTGGAACGACGTCTTCCTGCGCGCCGAGGAGAAGCTGGGCCTGCCGCGGGCCACCATCAAGGCCACGGTCCTGGTGGAGACCCTGCCGGCCTCGTTCGAGATGGACGAGATCCTGTGGGAGCTGCGCGAGCACTCCGCCGGCCTGAACTGCGGCCGCTGGGACTACATCTTCAGCTTCATCAAGCGGCAGCGGATGGACCCGGCGGCGGTTCTCCCCGACCGCGCCCAGGTCACGATGGACAAGGGCTTCCTCGACGCCTACGTGCAGCTGCTCATCCAGACCTGCCACCGGCGAGAGGTCCACGCCATGGGCGGCATGGCGGCGCAGATCCCCATCAAGGACGACCCGGTGGCCAGCGAGGCGGCGCTCGAGAAGGTGCGGGCCGACAAGCTGCGCGAGGTGCGGGCCGGCCACGACGGCACCTGGGTGGCCCACCCCGGGCTGGTGGCGGTGGCCCGGCAGATCTTCGACGAGCACATGAGGACCCCGAACCAGATCGCGGTGAAGCGCGAGGACGTGCGCATCTCCGAGAAGGACCTGCTCCGGGTCCCGCCGGGCACGCGCACCGAGGAGGGGCTGCGCCACATCATCCGGGTCTCGGTCCAGTACCTCGAGGCCTGGCTGCGCGGCACCGGCTGCGTGCCCATCTACAACCTGATGGAGGACGCGGCCACCGCCGAGATCAGCCGCGCCCAGGTCTGGCAGTGGATCCACCACCAGGCCTCCCTGTCCAACGGCAAGACGGTGACGCCGGACTACTTCCGCAAGGTGCTCGACGAGGAGATGGAGCACCTCCGCGGGGAGCTCGGCGCCGAGCGCTTCCCCGGGAAGTTCAGGGAGGCGCGCCGGATCTTCGAGAAGATGTCCACGTCCGGGAAGTTCGAGGAGTTCCTCACCCTGCCCGCCTACGACATGCTCATCGCCCAGGAGGGCGGTGCGCGGGGGGCCTCGAGAAGGAGATGACCATGACGTTCGCGCCAGCCCACCCCGACCCGCACCGCTGGGAAGGAGTCACCCGCAGCTACGGCCCGGAGCAGGTGGAGCGGCTCCGCGGCACGGTGCGCATCGAGCACACGCTGGCGCGCCTGGGCGCGGAGCGGCTCTGGGAGCTGCTCCACACCCGCCCCTACGTCCACGCCCTGGGCGCCCTCACCGGCGGCCAGGCGGTGCAGATGGTGAAGGCCGGCCTGGAGGCCATCTACCTCTCCGGCTGGCAGGTGGCCGCCGACGCCAACGGCGCCGGCCAGACCTACCCCGACCAGAGCCTGTACCCGGCCGACTCGGTGCCGGCGGTGGTCCGTCGCCTCAACCGCGCGCTGCAGCGCGCCGACCAGATCGAGAAGTCCGAGGGGAAGGTGGGGCGCCACTGGTTCGCGCCCATCGTGGCCGACGCCGAGGCCGGGTTCGGCGGGCCGCTCAACGCCTTCGAGCTCATGAAGGCCATGATCGAGGCCGGCGCCGCCGCGGTGCACTTCGAGGACCAGGTGGCCAGCGAGAAGAAGTGCGGCCACCTCGGCGGCAAGGTGCTGGTGCCCACCAGCCAGTTCCTGCGGACGCTCACCGCGGCGCGCCTGGCCGCCGACGTCCTCGACGTGCCCACGGTCCTCGTCGCCCGCACCGACGCCCACTCGGCCAAGCTGGTCATGAGCGACGTGGACCCGTACGACGCCCCGTTCATCGACCGCGCCCGGGGCCGGACCGCCGAGGGCTTCCACCACGTGCGCGACGGCATCGCCGCCGCCGTGGCCCGGGGCCTGGCCTACGCGCCCCTGGTGGACATGATCTGGTGCGAGACCTCGACCCCCGACCTCGCCGAGGCGCGGGAGTTCGCCGAGGGCATCCACCGGAAGTTCCCGGGCAAGATGCTGGCCTACAACTGCTCCCCCAGCTTCAACTGGAAGAAGAACCTGGACGACGCCACCATCGCCCGCTTCCAGCGGGAGCTCGGCGCCATGGGCTACAAGTTCCAGTTCGTCACCCTGGCCGGCTTCCACGCCCTGAACCACGGCATGTTCCAGCTCGCCGCCGGCTACAAGGACCGCGGCATGTCGGCCTACACCGAGCTGCAGCAGGCGGAGTTCGCCTCGGAGCGGGAGGGCTACACCGCCACCCGCCACCAGCGGGAGGTGGGGACCGGCTACTTCGACCTCGTCACCGAGGTGGTCTCGGCCGGCACGTCGTCGACCAAGGCGCTCGAGGGCTCGACCGAGGCGGCCCAGTTCCAGGAGGTGGACCGCCTGGCCGCCGCCGAGAGCGCCATCGCCGAGGACCACGTGCAGCTCGAGCGGCTCTCGCAGCGGGTGCGCGCCGCCCGGGACGCCCCCGGGCTGGCCCTGGCGGCGGAGGACCTGTCGCTCCAGCTCGCCGGCCACTTCGCGCGCGAGGAGGCCGAGGACGGCCTCCACGGCCTGGTGGTCTCCCGGTCCCCCCAGCACCGCGGCGCCTTCCTCGAGATCGCCGCCGAGCACCGGCGCCTCCTCGCCGAGGCGCGCGCCGTGGCCGAGCGGGCCCGGGCCGGGCAGGTGGCCGAGGTGGCGGCCGAGATGGCGAGGCTGGCGGCCCGCCTGCAGCAGCATGAGGAGCGGGAGAACGCCCTGACCCGCGCCGCCCTGGGGCGGGCTGCGGCCTGACGGACGGACCGCGCCCGCCCCCCCGGCCGGCGGAGCGGGCGGGGCGGCCGCGGGATGGCCCGTCCGGGTCTGGGCCGGCCGGCTCGGGCTCCTCTTTCGCCGCACGACCCGGACCGGGGTCCTATATTGGGTGGGCGTGCCGCCCCGTGCGCCCACCGGACTCCTCCTCGCCGCCGGACTGCTCGCCGGCTGCAGCTCCCGGAACACCGGCATCGACCGCGGCCCGGCGACCTACGTCGACCCGACGACCACGCCGCGGGCCTGCCCGGCGCCGACGCTGGTGAACGGCGGGACCAACCCGGCCCCGGACCCCGGGGCGACCTGCATCCGGACCCCGCAGGAGAGCGGGCTCGATCCGGTCCCGGCGGCGACCTACGGCTGGATCGACCTCGGGGAGCACCTCGTCGGCGAGCAGGTCCCTTTCTCGGTCCCGGCCGGCACGGCCAGCATCACCGTGCTGGAGCAGTGGGTCAGCGGCTCGGCCGACACCGTCACCGTCACCATCGGCGGGAGCACCGGCAGCATGGACAACGCGGCGGTGGTCGGCGAGCTGCGGGACCCCTCGGGCCTGCTGGTGTACAGCGACTTCCGCGTGGGCGCGCCGAGCGACGGCTCGGGCGACCTGCTCTTCTGGTCCTCGCCGCAGCCGGTGACCGGCACCGTCACCTACCCCAACACCAGCGCCGCCCTGACGGCCCTGGGCGCGGCCGGGGTGGCCCCGGGCACCTGGACCGCGGTGGTGAACGACTACGCCTACGAGTGCTTCCTGGCCGGGCAGCCCTCGCCTCCGCCCGGACTCGCCCCCGTCTCCTGCGACGCGGCCAGCTCCCTGGCCGACGGCCGCTACCGGCTCTTCGTCCTCACCAAGGCCGCGGGAACCGGGTCCCCCTCGGCCGTCCCCGACACCGGGACGCTGGACGTAGACTTCCACATCGTGGACGCGCCTTCCCCCATCATCGGGATCGACGCCGCGGGCGCCATGTCTGACCCGCGGGTGGCCCGGATGGTCGAGACCTACGGCTCCCTGCTCTCGTGGTCCGGCGTCTGCCTGGGGACGGTCACCTTCTACGACGCGCCCGACTGGGCCCGGAGCCGCTTCGCCACCGGGGTCGCCGCCGCCGACAGCGGGCCGTGCAGCAGCCTGAGCCAGCTGCTCACCCTCTCCATCCCCCGCGCGAGGGCGATCGACCTGTTCCTCGTCTCGCGGATCACATCGACCTCGGGCACGGTGCTGGGCATCGACGGTTCCATTCCCGGCCCGGCCACGGTGAACGCCACGGTGGCCAGCGGCGCGGCGGTGACCGGCGAGAACCTGCTGGTGGGGACCTGCCCCGCGCCCGGGGGCGCGCTCTCCCTCGGCTACTGCGGCGCCGACGTGGTGGCCTACATCGCCGCCCACGAGTCGGGCCACTTCCTGGGCCTCTACCACGTCAGCGAGGGCGACGGCGCCCAATTCGATCCCCTCTCCGACACTCCTCACTGCGAGTGCAGCCCCTACTGCTTTGCGTCGGCGACGGCCTGCGCCGCGGGGCTGCCACCGACCGGCTGCGACCAGCACTACCAGCGGTGCAGCGGCGCGAAGAACCTCATGTTCTGGGCCGTTGACGCCGCGGTGTCGGTCGGATACCTCTCCCCCCAGCAGGCGCAGATCGTCCGCGCGAGTCCTCTGGTGAGGTCGCCGTGAGCGCCGCCTGGATCCTGGCCGCCGCGCTCCTGGTCCCGGGCGCCCCGCGCACCGGCGTTCCCGCGGCCGATCCCCCGCCGCCGGCCAGCGCAGCCGAGCGAGCCCAGCGACTCGAGGTGGCGCTGGGCATGATCCACGGCAGCCCGTCGCCCGGCTTCTGGCGCGCCCTGGGCCCGGAGGCGGTGCCGGAGCTCCTGCGGCTCGCCCGCGACGGCGAGGCCCTGCCGAGCCGGCGCGCCCGCGCGCTCGAAGGGCTCTCCTGGCTCGGCGGCGATCGTGCCGCGGCCGCGCTGCGCGAGATGTCGGCGGCCGA